>JAHEZH010000072.1 GCA_023251155.1 Flammeovirgaceae bacterium
CTTATTGCCCTGTTTCTCTTTTCAATTGGAGCAGGCTTCTCCCAATCACTTCTTCCTTATAAAAATCCGGAGTTGGCCGTGGACGTACGGGTGAAGGATTTGCTCAGCCGCATGACAGTGGAAGAAAAGTCATGGCAGCTTTTTATGATCCCCGGTGATCTTGACCAGGCAGCACCAGGGCAATACAAAAATGGCCTCTTCGGATTTCAGGTGAGTGCAGGCTCTCAAGGAAAGGAGGACACGCAGCAATTGCTTAAGTACAACACTTCAGAGAATGGTCTCGCGCTGGTCAGAAAGATCAATAGCATTCAGAAGTACTTTGTCGAACAGACACGTCTCGGTATACCCATTATTGCTTTTGATGAAGCCTTGCACGGGCTGGTGCGTGAAGGAACCACCTGCTTCCCGCAGTCCATTGCACTTGCCGCTACATTTGATACCACACTGATGCGTCAGGTAGCTACAGCAATTGCCGAAGAGGCAAGGGCACGTGGCATACGCCAGGTATTATCACCGGTGATCAATATTGCCAGCGATGTGCGATGGGGCAGAGTAGAAGAAACCTATGGCGAAGATCCCTTTCTTACTTCTGAAATGGGAGTAGCCTTCGTACGTCCATTCGAAAAAAGGAACATCGTTACCACCCCGAAGCACTTCATCGCCAACGTAGGTGATGGTGGCCGCGATAGTTACCCGATTCATTTCAATGAGCGTTTTTTAAAAGAGATTCATTTTCCTCCCTTCATCGCCTGCCTGCAGCGCGGAGGTTCACGCTCCGTTATGACCAGTTATAATTCCGTTGATGGTACATCAAGTACCATGAATGACTGGCTGCTGAATAAAACATTGAAACAGGACTGGAAATTTTCTGGCTTTGTGATCTCTGATGCCAGCGCAGTGGGTGGAGCCACCGTGCTTCATAACACGGCTGCCGATTATCCCGCCTCCGGGCAGCAGGCCATCAATAGCGGCCTGGATGTTATTTTCCAGACGCAGTACAGTCATCATGCGTTGTTCAGTCCTGGATTTTTTGATGGACGAATCGATGTGGCGAAAATGGATGAAGCCGTAGCACGGGTGTTGAAAGCCAAGTTTGAGCTTGGGTTATTTGAAAATCCGTACATGAGTGAAACGTATATAAAAGCACTCGCCACAGATTCATCACACAAAACCATTGCCTTCAACGCAGCCCTGAAGTCGATTGTGTTATTGAAAAATGATCAGCACGTATTGCCTCTGCGAAACGATGTTCGTTCGATCGCGGTGATTGGTACGGAGGCAACAGAAGGAAGACTGGGAGGATACAGTGGTCCTGGAAACGGAGTGGTTACATTACTGGATGGTATTAAGAAGAGAGCAGGAAAAATCCAGGTAGCCTATGCGCCAGGTTGTGGAAGAACTTCGGCCGAATACCAGGTAATTGATGATGCTTTTTTATCCAACGGAAATCAACAACCCGGCCTGACCGCAAGCTATTTTAATAACGTAGCTCTTTCCGGAGCTCCGGCACTGGTGCGTACAGATGCGGCCATTGATTTTCACTGGACGTTATCTTCGCCTGACCCGCGTATCCGCAATGGATTTTATTCTGCCCGATGGACAGGTCAGATTCATTCGCCACAAAGTGGAAACTTTAAAATTGGACTGGAAGGAAATGACGGGTTTCGGTTGTACCTCAATAACCAGTTAGTGAT
Source organism: Flammeovirgaceae bacterium (assembly GCA_023251155.1). Classification (GTDB taxonomy): domain Bacteria; phylum Bacteroidota; class Bacteroidia; order Cytophagales; family Cyclobacteriaceae; genus ELB16-189. The sequence continues at coordinate 1,695 of JAHEZH010000072.1, forward strand.
TGACCGCTGGTCGAAGCAATCGTATCACCAGGAGCTGGTGAATTTCGTCTTTGAAAAAGATAAACGCTATGATATCCGGGTGGAGTTTTTTGAACCCATCGGTAATGCCCATTTAAAATTACTTTGGAATGTGGGTGTGAAAGAGGACTGGCAGGAGAAGATCAGTGAAGCGGTACGTGTGGCCAAAAAAGCAGCGGTGGCCATTGTTACGGTGGGTATCCAAGAAGGTGAGTTTCAGGACCGGGCCATGCTTACTTTACCAGGGCACCAGGAAGAGATGATCAGGCAAATTGCGGCTACAGGTAAACCCGTGATCGTGGTGCTGGTCGGTGGAAGTGCCATCACCATGAACAACTGGATCAATGAAGTGGAGGGTATTGTCGATGTCTGGTATCCGGGCGAAGAGGGCGGTCATGCATTTGCTCAGATTTTATTTGGTGATGCTAATCCGGCTGGGCGATTGCCGGTTACCTTTCCGGTGCATGAAGCACAGCTTCCGTTGGTTTACAACCACAAGCCAACCGGAAGGGGAGATGACTACAATAACCTTAGCGGTCAGCCGCTGTTTCCTTTCGGGTATGGATTGAGCTACACCTCGTTTGCCTACGGGGTGAGTACGCTGGATAAAAAAGAGATTGCAGCGAATGAAGCAACGGTACTTCGGTGTACCCTTACCAACACCGGCAGCAGGGATGGGGAGGAGGTAGTACAACTTTACATTAGAGATGTACTGGCTACGGTAGCCAGGCCTGTGTTAGAGCTGAAGGGCTTTCAGCGGGTGGCACTGAAGGCAGGTGAAAGCAAGGAAGTCATTTTTAATATTACACCGGAGATGCTCCGCATGTTGAATGGTCAACTGCAGTGGGTAACCGAGCCCGGAAAGTTTGAGCTTTTGGTGGGGGCTTCGAGCAGAGACATCCGGATAAAGGAAGAACTGATTGTTTCCAGGTGAAGTATTGCGCGTTATCCCTGGCCCTTCTCTGAAGGAGAAGAGATAATGCATGAGAATATACCGTATTGTGCGTGAGGTACTATCAACGCAATTCCATTTCCATGGTCTGTGTGATCACCATAGTCGTTAACGGAAGAAGCTATGTAAGCTAGTGTACCCTCGCCTCCGTGGTCTGTGTCCTCACAGACCATCATGCTTTATACTCATTTCGGTCTGTGAGGACACAGACTGAGGTTGGGAGACACAGACTGAGGTTTGAAGAACTGATTGTTTTTAAGTGAAGCATTGCGCATCATCCCCGGCCCTTCTCTGGAGGAGAAGAGATAATGCATGAGTATATACCGTATTGTGCGGGAGGTACGACCAACGCAGTTCCGCCTCCGTGTTCTGTGTCCTCACAGACCGAGGTTGGAGAGACCGAGGTGCGTGGATAGAGGAAGAACTGATGGTTGCGTTGTCTTCATTTAACAATTTAATAACCTGCCTGTTTTCAGATGGGCTAAACATAATGCATGCAAGGGTGTTATTCAGCTAAACATAAATTATAACGATCATGAAAAAATTATTCATTCTTGCTCTTGCATTCATTGCATCATCGGCAGTGTTTGGTCAATCCAAAGATGTAGTTGATATTGCCATCGGATCGAAAGATCATACCACACTCGTTGCTGCTGTAAAGGCGGCTGATCTGGTGACCACGCTAAAAGGAAAAGGACCGTTTACCGTGTTTGCTCCGACTAATGACGCTTTCAGCAAACTACCTGCCGGCACCGTAGATAACTTGTTGAAGCCGGAGAACAAAGCGCAATTGGCGAAAATACTCACCTATCATGTGGTCAGTGGTAATTTAGATGCCGCCGCCGTATCTGCTGCGATCAAGTCCGGCAATGGCAAAGCGGTATTGACTACCGTGAGTGGTGGAAAACTGACGGCTTCCCTTGATGGTGGAAAAGTGAAGTTAACCGATGAGTCAGGTAAGTCTGCTTATGTTACTGCTGCTGATTTAAAAGGTAGTAATGGTGTGGTACATGTGATTGATGGCGTGGTATTGCCGAAGTAATTTGAATTGTTTTAGCACGATTAAAAAAAACGCGTTGACTCCTGTCAGCGCGTTTTTTGTTTTTAACCACGGTATGACCTGTGACGTTTTAGTGGTAACATGGTGTTTGAGTCGTAACCGTACATGATCAATGGCCTTTTTTTGTTTAGTTTTAATGACGTTTGTTCACACCCGGTTGGTGATGCGCTTTGGATGATTATCTTTCCCTCGGGTTTTTCTTGAAGAACAACGTTAGAAAACGAAGTAAGAGAACCAACACGAAATAAAAAGCCATGGAACAGCAAGGTGCGTCCGTTGTCATTCATCATCACATTGTAGACGGGAAGCAAAGTGAGTATGAAGAATGGTTAAATGAAATTGCTCCACTCTGCCGGCGGGCGGCCGGGTACATCGACTGGCAAATCATCCGGCCGATACCGAACCTGACGTTCAACTATACCGTCATCATCCGGTTCGATACCATTGAACACCTCAAAGCCTGGATGGAGTCGAAGGAGCGGAAACGTTACATTGACCAGGCGAAGCCACTCTTCGCTAAAGACGATCACTACCTTATCCGATCCGGCCTGGATTTTCTTTTCCCTGCCGACAATGAAAAACAGAAAGCACCTGTCCGCTGGAAACAGTATCTGGTTACCTGGTCGGCGATTTATCCTTTATCGCTGATCATCCCGTTACTGGTGCTCCCCATTTTGAAGGCGTTACATCTTCCGGAGAGCAGATGGATTACCTCCTTCTTCGTTTCGGGCACTGTGGTTTTCATCATGGTGTATCTGCTGATGCCCCACTATACCCGGTGGATTAAAAAATGGCTCTATAAGTAAATTTTGCCAGCTGTATCTCAACGGGTTTCGAAGGTCTCCGAATCGTTTCTCCTCACTCAACGAATATTTTAGGAAAGCCACATCCCGGCTTTGGAAACCAGCTACGTCCTTTAGGAAACACATGTATCGGGTGAAGAATGATTTGGCCATTTTACACCGTGCAGCTGGGAGGTAGAAATAATATAGGAGTTACTCCTATGCTTTTATCCTGTTAACGATTGAATGCCCCAGATTAGCTGCGTCTGTGTTAGGCTGCCATCATTTCATAACCGCTACCAGTCGGTGGGGAGAGATTACAGCTATATACTATTAAGAAAAAGATACATCAGGCCAAATACGGTTATTGTGTGTTTTGTAATATGAAAAACTGATTAGGGTGCTGCTGTAAAAAGGAGACAAACAACATTCATTTAGCCATTATCAAATGAAAGCAGATGTATTAAGCTTATTAGCGACACTCAACAGTTCAGAAGTTGATATTTATACTATTCCGCAATATCAAAGACCATACACTTGGGAAACACAGAACTTTGAAGTGCTATGGGAAGATCTCACAGATGCCTATCAAGAGTTTGTTCTGGCAAGATCACAAGATAAAGTTCCGAATTACTATTTCTTAGGTCCAGTTGTCTTTGTCCGTAACACTATCAAACGTAGTTATGACATTATAGACGGGCAACAACGAATAACAACTTTTCATGTTTTACTTTGGTATCTGTATAGAAGATTGACAGACGGCACAGAGCAAAAGAGAATTCATCATATACTCACGTTCCTAGGGAACGATGCCAAATTGAAAGTATCATCTAAAGACGCTTCCACATTTTTGAAAATCCGGGAAACAGATAAAGAGGTCGAAGGGACAAGCAGAATGATAGAGTGTGCGAATTATTTCAGAAGGAAAATTAAAGATCTCACTGATCCCAACAGTTTTTCGGAATTTCTCAGGGATTACACACAGTTTATTGTTATAGTAGCCGATGATTATGCAAAAGCATGGGATTTATTCATTGGTCTAAATGGAAAAGGAGAGCCACTAAATCCAACTGATTTAGTAAAAGCCTTTGTTTGTGGTCGTTCAGATATTGGTGATGCGGCTGGTGCAATTTGGGAAGAAAAAATATTACCACTGAAAGAGGACTCAACTGCTTACTTACTTTTCTTAACACGTTTCAAATCTCAAAAATTTGTTTCTGAAAACAATCTATTTAGAGAGGTTACAAATTTATTCCCCACAACAATCAGCACACTTGATATCTCAAATTATAGTGAAGTTTTTCATTTGTTTTGGCAAGTTCCTGTTGATGTCATACCCAAGCAATTTTCAGGCGGACTTAATTTTTCCCTTGAGGCAAAAAAGTCATTAAGAGTATTGAGGGATTTAGGTAGACGTGACTTTACAACATTATTATTTCAGTATTCAGCGGCATTCGGCAATAGAAGCATTTTTGAAGAGGATTTTTTAAAGCTCATAGCATCTTATCAAATCAGAATGGCAATATCTAGGAAAAGGTCAAGGGAAAGGAAATTTGTTAGTTGGTTTGATGAAGTTGAATTTATATCAGCACCGATAGAAAATGATACACGAACAGCCGAACAAAAATTGCAAGATGACAAAGTTGTAGCTCTAAGATTTATTTCTCAAACGTTACGCAATGACGCACCAGACGACTCAACTTTTGAAACTCTTGTTCAAATTGCAAGCTATCACAGTAACTATCCTGCAAAAATTGTGTTAAGGCATCACGAAGAAGGGGAAAGAGGGAACAAAATTATCAGTGATTTTCAGCTTGAGCATTTAATGCCACAAACTGGAACTGATTTTTGGTATTCAGTAGCTTGTGTTATTGATGACAAAGGTGAAATAGACACTAACAAATACTCAGGTATTGTGAACAGCATTGGAAACTTATTTGTGATTGACTCGACAACAAACAACGAAGTGAAAAACTTTGACTATAACGTTAAGCAGCTATTTTATCAAGAACATTTGAAAGATTGGTCAGTAGCAAGAATAACTTTCAACAGAACGGAATGGAAACCTGATGACATAAAATTAAGGGCTAACCAAATTGCATCTTGGGCAAAAACATATTGGAGGCTCTAATGATCCTTTTGCTATTATATAGAAAGAAGACAGCCGGATAATCGAGTAGTTCAACACTTTAGCATAAGCTAGCCGGGAAGGTATCAGTAACAGGAGGCCTTCTTCTTGAGAATATACCAATAAAGATCAGAACCTTGTAATACCTCATGCTATAAGTGGACAGTTGCTTTTGGATGTTCACAAGAGTCTACTTTTTATAATCAAGGATATTGAAACAACTGTTTTCGAAATTAATAATATTGAATAATATAGATTGTAGGATTTTCGAGTCGTATGGCGAAACAATAGAGTACATTGAAAACTGCTCACAACGCCATTATAAGGGTATCAGTATTCATTTACATGTTGAAGATCTCAAAACTATCAAAGTAGAAGAACTGCATAAATAGAATTGTCAAACAGTATAAAGATATGGCTAAAGGAAAGGAGACTCAAACTAAGAAATTGAAAACGATCGAAACCTACCACTTCAAATTCGCTGACTCAAAAATCACTGTACTTTCTAAAGAGATAATAATGACAGGGTCTTCAATTACACAAATACATTACCCATTCGACTTTAAGGGCGATTCTAAATACAAAACTATAAAGAGATTTATCTATAAAGGTTTTGCCAGAGATGCATTGCCTGTCGGCGTTTCATCCTCTCCTCTAAAAGGTTACGGATTTACGCGTCACCTACGTGTCTTTGCCGACTTTATCAATAAAAATTATAAATTCACCGAAATCATAATTGCCAATGACCAAAAATCAGTTTTTGATATTGATAATAGCAAACTTTATTTAAATGAAGAAACCCTCAGAGAACTAAAGAAGAGCTTTGATACTGTTGAAAAAAAGAATAAAGTCGAACTGAAAACCGCACTGGAAATAGCATTATATAATCTATTCCCTTCGATATTTAAGAAACCTAAAAGGAATTCTTATATACCTGGATCATTAGCAAATACAATAAATTCTTGGAGTAATGTCTTAAATGAATTTACTGATAATGATAAAAAGGCGATTCGAGACTTGTTTGATAAATTATCATTTGTTGACGGGTTTCTTGCAGATGATTCGCTTTCAAAAACAAAGGAGATTATTGACAATCAATACCTAAAAAAAACATTAACTAAGTACAAAGAACTACTGCAGGCAAGTACTATGGGTGAAAAGAGGTGGCAAGATTTTCTAAGAACACATAGTTGGATTTTCTCAAGTATTTTAGCACAGCCAGTAATCCTTTATCAGGCAGAGGCCTTTGTCGGTGGAAAAAAACTAGACAACACGGATGGAAAAATTACAGATTTTCTCTTGCAAAATTCCTTAAGCGACAATATATCGTTTTTGGAGATTAAAACTCATAAAACTATTTTGTGTGAACAGAAATCATATCGCGGTAGTGATGTATTTAGCCCTTCAGGTGAACTTACGGGAGCAATGGTTCAGGTTTTGAACCAACGTGATAATTTCCAAAAAGAATATTACGCAAATATTGCAAAATCGCGTAAGGGAAAGCCTCTTAATGAAGCTCCTACATATGAAACCTATAATTCCAGATGCGTGATTCTTTGTGGGTTGTTAAGTGATTTAACACCTAGCCAAAGACCAGCTTTTGAGTTATTTCGAAATAATAGTAAGGATGTTGAAATATTCACCTTTGATGAATTGGAGGCAAAGATTGTTGGACTCCAAAACTTATTAAATAAATAGCTTCATAATTTTGAATTTGCAATAGAAAAACTGGAAAGTATGACAAAAAATATCGTCACGATTGAAGGCAAATCTGTTGTTGCTGAATTTGATGGAGCAAATTCAAGTGATAGTCAAGAATTGATAAACTTTTTTAGAAAGGACGAATTAATCCAAAGCAGCAAGCTTGCGAAGTACTATTTAAATGAAAATCTCAATTTTCTGTGTGGATCAGGTACATCTGTTGGGATAGGTGGAAAGACAATAAATAAGAATGAGAATCCATTCCAATCTCTAATTGAAGAATTAAATGCAATCAGTGATAAAAAATCGTTTCATAGTCAGATAATTACATATCTTGAGTCTAACGATTTACTAGAAAAGAAATTTGATAAAATCAATCAAGAATATCTGTATTATCGAAACAATATAGGTGATGAGAATTCAGCCAAAGAAATAAAAGAGATTCTGGATAAAGCTCTTAAGCAATTCATAAATCTTTATATCCCATTTCCTGTTGAATATGTCAAAGATAAGCTTTCAATACATGAATTATTTATTAACAAAATAATTAGCAGAAAGGAGACATTAAATCGTCCCAGAATATTTACCCCAAATTACGATTTGGCATTTGAGAATGCATGCGAGCGTATTGGGGCAAGTTACAATAATGGGTTCAGGGGTGTACATATGCGCAAATTTGATCCCGACACATTTCATAATGAAACCTATATTAAGCAAGATACAGGAGAGAAAGGAAAGCGAATCGCAACATATCTGAATATTTATAAACTGCATGGAAGTATCTCATGGGAATACTCCGAGAATATTGATGATTTGTATAACATTAAAGAACTGCAAATTTCTGATGTGTCAAAAAAAGAGGACTTGAAGTTTGGCTCGTTAATGATATACCCTATTCAAACGAAGAAATCCTATTCTCTGGATTTGCCCTACAGCGAACTTTTTAGAAATTTTGCCAAATGCTTAACAGAGACTCAGAATACACTAGTTGTAATCGGATATTCATTTTTAGATGAGCATGTTAATGATATTATTCGTACAGGTTTATACAATCCCAATTTATCATTAATTGTTCATTCCTATGGCTTAATAGATGAGCAGAGTGCACCATTCCTGATATCATTGAAATCTAGAAGTATTAATGATAGTCGGATAATCATTTACGAAGGACCGCAGTTAGGTGATTTTGTGAACATAGTGAAGTTTATTATTCCTTTAACATCCTCTATTTCTGATAAAACGGCTATCATTGAGACATTAAAAGAGCTTTTGAAAAAATAGAATGGTATCAAAAATCGGATCAGTTTACAGAATAAATAATAGACAGATTGAGATTGTTCACAATCGTGATATTTTCTCTTCACCCAAATCAGATGGGAAGGGATTACATATTGTCGGATTAATGAATAGTTACGTAAGTATTCCTTTATTTAACGCATCCACTGCAATAGGAATTATATTTGAACAAATTGAACCATCAAAAGAGAATGAAATCCTTTTTTCTCCTAAAAGCGAAATAGTGATTTCTAAGATTAGGTTGATTGGAATATATGATTCGATAAAAGAAGACTTCAAAAAAGGCATCGATTTTTTTCCTACATTAAACTCAGATGTATTTAGCATAGACAGTAAAATGTTGAGTGCGATTTATGGCACTGTCTTGAAAAAAAGTAATGTCCAGCTGCAAATTGGAACTGATATTTATCTCGACAATGTAATCATTAACGCTGATCCCAATATTCTTTTTGGAAAGCATTGTGCTGTTTTTGGAAACACAGGGAGTGGAAAATCATGTACAATTGCATCTGTCCTTCAGGGTGTTTACTTAGATAGAAAAAGTCGACTTAATAACACAACAAAAAAAAGACTTAAAACAATCATAATTGATTCAAATGAAGAATACGCTAAGGTGTTTGATGATGCCGCAAGTTTAACAGATGGTAATACAATAACGCCTGATTGGGTTAGTGTTCAATCTTTTGAAGACTTGGAATTATCTCATAAGGATTTGAATTTCCACGAACTTACAGAATTGCTAAAAGAAGATTCCTTAAATGTTATCCCTTATTTGAGACAGGCAATATGTACTCTTAAAAATACTGACAATGTTGATGATAAAACATATTATGAATTCGCCACTCTAGCGGAGCAGGTTGTAAAAGAGGTGCCAAAGATAAAAGACATTAAAGGAAATGTGATGGACGATGTCTTTACCATGGGCTATTTAAAACATGTTGTTCGAAGAATTAAGAACTTTTCTGAAGATGATAGACTTACTTCTATTTTTGGAAAGGAGCACAATAGTATTATGAACTTTCTCAGTGATTCCAAAAAGAGTGTTCTTATACTGTCATTGAGAGTTTCCAATGATATTTTATCACTACTATCCTATATGATTTGCAAGAGTATTTTTAGTTTTAAATCAAACGTAGGAATTGATCATAAGGAGAACATTTTATTGGTATTAGAGGAAGCTCACCGATATATTTCATCAAACTCAACAGGCATGATTAATAATTATTATGTAGATAAATTGGCTCGGGAGGGGAGAAAATATGGAGTTAACCTTTTAGTATCAACTCAAAGACCTTCAGAAGTTTCGCAAACTGTTATTTCTCAATGTAATTCCCTTATTGTACATAAAATCTCAAATGCTCGAGACCTTGAGTTTATTCGCAATACAATAGAGTATGATGACAAGAATCAAATAGACTTACTTACCAGCTTAAAACAACAACAAGCCTTGGTATTAGGGGAAGCATTTGCATTTTCCTCATTGGTTAGAATTGCAGATGCAAATCCACTGCCCCGTAGCGAAACGCCTACAATTTTTACAGCGGATCTTGATACTACGTAAGCATTGGTGTTGAATGATCTGGGGCAACATGAAGAAGCAGTTGCCCTGTTAGGCAATCTTATTTTCGCTCCCGACACTACGTCTGGAAATGTGGAGATGGCGAAGTGGGTACTTCGATCGATCACTCAAACAACCAGCGAGTAGACGCGCATCAAGTTCGCTGCATGAAAAACAAACTTGACTTTATACGTCCGCTGTGCAAGTACACCGCGGTTAAGTTAACCCGCTGCTAAAACAAACTCCGAACGGGAAGGGAAGTACAGGGTCTTCTTCCAGTCGATAGTAAGTATCCGTTCCAGAATGGTTTTAAGTTCGGATATGCGGCTGGGTTTCACCGCAAATAAATTGGACCCCTCACGATAGCAGTACTCTACATTCATCAGGTCGGTCAGCGAGGAATAAATGATAACAGGTACGGCATCAAACTTTTTATTGGCCCTGATTTCCTTCAGGCACTGACGGCCATCTTTGCAGGGCATGAGCAAATCGAGAAACACAATGTCAGGCAATTTTTCTTCCAGCAGCTGAAGCAATACCTCACCGTTAACGGCCCGTGTCAGCATCACTCTGAATGTAACCTCTTCAATTGCCAGCGAGAAGATCAGATAGTCGTCATCATCATCTTCCGCAATCAGCACATGAGTTGAATCTTCTTGTTCGGAAATCATACTTAGTTTTATTGAAGTACTGTTTAATAAGAGCAAGTATAAGCTATAACGGTGATTATTCAGACCGATTTATGATAGCGGTTACATACAATTTGCATACCTCTTTTACTCTGTTTGTGACGTGGGGTAAATGCGTAATAAACAGTGATTAATGCCTGCATCAGCCACAGTGTGTAATGTATTCTACACCTACGTGATACGGAAAACAATGAGGAATGTATTCGTGTTCCTGTAGTACTGCCCCGGTGGTGAACCTGAGCCTTGTCAGCGGCGAAATACAGGCAGATCGTTGTTTTAAGTGTAAGGACCATAGGTACAAAATGGATTACCTCTCTATAACACTGGAATGCGATCCTGGTTTAATGGATACCCCACTACTTTCCGGTCATGGCTGTTTCGGTGCGCGTATCCCCAACGGCAGTCGTGCATCACAACGCTTCTTCCTTCCATCGTGGCTATCCCATTACGCCATGGGGCAAGCAGATGGCGAATGCATTTTCACATGGATTGTTTTTGATTATGAGTGACAATTTAGCTAAGATTAAGGCTTATCCCTGATGCGAAGGGTTTGTCTTCCTGATGAGAAGGAGATGACCGGATTAAAGTCAGGAGAGAATAAGCTTATTGGTTACATGACTACGATCGATCAACTCGAAAAACTGATTCAACTGGGGCACTATGCCCGTGCCCGCCATCTGGCGCAGGAACTGCTGGCCGATCATACGGAGTTGCGCATCAAACAATTGTATGCACTTGCCTTGTCGAAGTCGGGAGTGCCAGAAGCCGCCATGGACTACCTGGAGAAGGTGGCCCGTGAGCAGCCCGATGATGTGGAAACGATGGGCATCCTGGGTGGCATCTATAAGGAGCTGTTCAAGAAGAATCAGAGTACAAAGTATGCCACACTTTCCTGTGAGACGTACGACAAGAATTTTCAATTGTCCTACAAAACGTACGATACTAATTTTCAGGCTACGAAGAGCTATTACACCGGCATCAACGCTGCAACGATGTCGGTGCTGGCGGGGCGTGCCCGCAGGGGAAAAGAAATTGCCCAGGAAGTGCTGACTTTACTGACCAACCCGGAGACGGATTTCTGGGAAGCGGCCACGCAGGCGGAAGCCTACCTCTTATTGAAAGAAAAAGCGAAAGCCGAACACTGGTATCGCCATGCCCGCACGCTGGCCGGCACGGACTGGGGGCGGGTGAATTCGGTGTACAACCAGCTTTGGTTATTGAACCATTACATCCCCGTTGGCAAAGAACTCCTTCACCTGTTTAGTCCGCCGGTGGTGGTGTCGTTCACCGGGCACATGATCGATCATCCACAGCGTTCGTCACCGCGTTTTCCGGCCACTATTGAAAAGGAAATGAAGAGTGCCATCCGCAGTGCTATCCGTAATCTGAATGCGAAGATCGGATACACTTCTCTTGCCTGCGGAGCAGACATTTTGTTTGCCGAAGCCATGGAAGAAGAAGGAGGCGAAGTCAATTTATACCTGCCATTCCGCCAGGACGATTTTATTGAATCCAGTGTGCGCTTTGCCGGAGAGCAATGGGTAGAGCGTTTTTTACGCCTGGTGAACAAACACCAGGTCACCTTCCTTACGCAGGAAGAATACGACCATCATCCTGATCTTTTTAATTTAACCACCGGCATACTCTTCGGGCTGTCGTGTCTTCGCAGTGCAGCTAATGCAAAAGAGCCGGCCTTGATCACCTTGCTGTCGGAGCGCGATGCTTCACGAAAAGTAGGAGGGGCCCGCGAAACGCTGGAGTTATGGCCCTATCCGAAAAACCGGGTCGTGATCAACCCCGATCTGTTGGTGCCGGACACGGGAAGCAACGCAGTTCCCGCAGTTACTGCTCTGTCACCGGCTCCGGTTAACAATCGCCCGGTACTGTACCTGGTAGCGTGTGACCTGGGTGCTGAGGAGAAATCAACGGAAGCACTGGTGGAAGAATTGGGGTCATCGGTTACACCGGCGACTGCTTTTGATCTCGGAGCACATCGTTTGATTGCCGGCTTTACTTCCGCCTTCAGCGCCATGGCTTTTTGTCGTCTGGTGATACGCACCTTGAAAAATCCGTTTCATCAGAAAGACACGTACCGCATCAGCCTGCATGTGGGGCCGGTGCGAATAGCAGATACGATAAAGCAATCCTTGAGTGGTGATACGATTGCCACGCTGGAAAAACTGCATGCGATCACTGTGCCCGGAGCGGTCTGTGCCACCAGCATGATGGCGGCTATACTCGCACTGGAACCAAAGAAATACACGTTCGACTATATCGACACGGTGTCTTCGGAAGGCAGTGCCAAAGCACTCGACGTGTTTAAAGTAGGAGTACAACCTTAACTAACCCATAGCGTGCAATAGCAGGAGGAACAGAAATGGCTTGCTAAACCCAACCGGTTTGTAACTGGCGATTTCTTTTTATCTTATACGAATTACCCAACCCACCACCTCATGCACTTGTCCGGTCATTTCATCTTTAAGCGCGTAGTGGTTCTGCTGCCGGTGCTGGCCGTGTGCCTGAGCGGCTGCTGGACCTCCAGCGATCAGGTTCCTTTTCCAGCGAAGGAGACGGAATTCACAACGCCAAAAACCAGGGCGTTTACTTTCAGCGAGCCGGTAGCCATTGAATGGAAGGTGCTGGGCCGCGATAGCATCCAGCCACCGGCAACGAGGAAGTTTTCGCTCGATAAAATTCCATCGAAACCGTTTTCTCTCGGAGGTGCAAAACCACTGCCACTGCCCATGGCAGAAAAAAAGTTCGACTGGAACAGTTTGCCCGATACGGCCTTTGATGTGAATGCGTTACCTGGCGACACGCTTAAAAATAAACGCATCCAACTGCTTCCACCCAGGGTGATCATCTCTGCACCGCCCACTTCCACCGCCGGGCTTTCACCAGGCTTCATGGATGCCAGCCCCATCGGTCTGCCCGGCACTGCACGTGATTTTCTGAAAGACCCCTCCGGGGCATTATGGATTGCCACCAACAAAGGGCTTTGCCGCTACGATGGCACCTACCTGGAAATCTATGGACTGGAACAAGGCCTTCCGGATGTGGATCTGGTTTCTCTTTTCCGTGACAAAGACAACCGGATCTGGATCGGTGCACTGAGAGGGGATGTGTTTGTGCTGGATGAGCAAAAGGGAACACTGGAACAGCTGGAGGATCAATTTCCCAGCAAGATCGATGTGGTCTTCAACATCATCCAGGACGATGAAGGCCGTATGTGGATGGCCTGCCAGGGACTGGGCGTCTTTATCTATGATCCGCAAACGCGCATACAACGGCATTTTAATTCCGGCAATGGCCTTGGCAATAATTCCAGTCTGGAAGTCATCAAGGACCATGACGGCAGGTTATGGATCACTACGTTTAACGGAGTGGTTATCCTTGATCTGAAGACGAAGCGCAGGAAGTCATTTGATCAGCGTAACGGACTGTTGAATAATGTAGTCATCAGTCTGCTTCAGGCCAGCACCCGTGAGATTTGGATAGCGGGTTTGGATGGGGCAACCATCGTGGATGTGAAGAAGGGAACACTTCGCTACCTGGGCACCGATCAGAAAATACTAACCGGTGGTGACGGGAAAAGTATAGCAGGATTAATGGAAGATACTTCCGGAAAGATCTGGATGGGTTCGGCCACCGGCGTTGCCTACGCCTATGATCTGAAACGACAGCAGCTCGAACGATTTACTGTCAATCCGGGCCATACGATTTTTCATATCGGTGAAGACCACGATGGTCAGATCTGGATTGGATCAGAGGCCGGGATCACTCCCGTGTTCAATGACGAACTGGGGCGGCCGGGCAACTTTACCAAAGCCGATGGATTGGGTAATACCAGTATCTGGACTACCCTTGAAGCAAAGGACGGCAAGATATGGATGGGTACCAGCAATGGCATTAACGTGTATGATCCGCAAACGGAGAGCATTCAATACATCACGACAAAAGAAGGCCTTACACGCACCCGGTCTTCGTATTTACTGGAAGACAGTAAAGGGCGCATCTGGGTGGGAAGCAATGGCCGTGGTATGGAAATCATTGATCTTAAAAACGGTACGATTCAGAATATTGAAAATGCCCATGGCATCCACGATGCAGGCGGTACCATTCTTTATGAAGCGGCAGAGGAGGGCTACCTGTGGGTGGGCACTGCGGCCGGTAACGTGTATCGGTATAACCCGGAGGAGCGGGTACAGCAGCGGATCAGGAATATGCCCGCTTCATGGAAAGATTCCTATGCCAACTCCATGCAGCGCGATAGCCAAGGGCAGCTTTGGGTGCTCAGCGGGGCAGGCGTTATTGTGATCGATGAAAAGCGCAGCACCATGCGGTTTCTTTCTGAAGAGCAGGGGCTGGTAGGCAATATCACCACCGCCGCACTGGAAGACCGTCACCATAATATGTGGATAGCCACCAGCACGGGTATTGATATCGTTAATTCTACCCGTGATTCCATCACTTCACTGACCACCAGCGAAGGGATTGCCGACAATGCCACGTTTACATTGAACGAACGCAACGGGCAGATCTATGCCGGCACGTCTAACGGACTATCGATCATCACACCGGTCATTGCAAAAGGCAAAGTGACCACGTACCAGATCACTAACCTGAGAAAACCCCAGGGAATAGGCGCGCTCGACTTTGCGGAGAACAGCTCCATGTTTTCAAAAAATGGAAAATACTGGGCCGGTGTGGAAGAAGTGGTTTTACTGGTGATGGATTCCATTACCCTGAACCCCAAGCCGGGCACGCCTTACATTGCCGCTATCAATTTGAATGAGAAGCGTAATGATTTTCGTAACCGGGCTTCGCTTGCCCCGGATCATTACCTGATCAAAAACAAGATCACCTGGGATTCCATCGAAACCGTGTTTTACATTCCTCAAAATCTCGTGCTGCCTTATGATCAGAATTACTTGAGTTTTAATTATTCCGGAATGCAGCTCAGCAACCCGGATAAAGTACGCTATCGCTACCTGCTGGAAGGCATCGATAAAAACTGGAGTGCCATTACCGACAAGGTGGTTACGGAAAATTACCGTGACCTTCCTCCGGGCCACTATACCTTTAAGGTAGCCAGCCGTGGTATCAACGGGAGGTGGAGCAAGCCGGCATCGGTGAGTTTCACCATCACTCCTCCATGGTGGAAAACATGGTGGGCCTATGTCGGGTATTCGTTCCTGTTTTTCGGTGCAGTGACTGCCTACGTCCGCCTTCGCTCGCGTTCATTGAAACGACAAAACCAGCTGCTGGAAGAAAAGGTAGTGAGCCGCACCAACGAATTGCAACAATCACTGAACGACCTGCAGGAAACCCAGCGGCAGTTGATTCAATCGGAGAAGATGGCATCGTTGGGTGAGCTTACAGCGGGTATTGCACATGAGATTCAGAACCCCTTGAATTTTGTGAATAACTTCGCGGATGTAAATAAGGAACTGATCAGCGAGATGAAGCAGGAACTGGACGCGGGGAATATCGCAGGAGCAAAGGAGCTGGCTGAAAACATTTCAGAGAACGAAAAGAAGATCATCTACCATGGCAAGCGTGCCGATGCCATTGTGAAGAGCATGCTGCAGCATTCGCGCGCCAGTACAAGCAAAAAAGAACCTACAGACCTCAACGCGCTGGCCGATGAATACCTGCGGCTGGCCTATCATGGCCTGCGTGCCAAAGACAAAAGCTTCAATGCCAGCATGAAGACGGACTTTGACAGCAGCCTTGGAAAAATCAACGTAGTTCCGCAGGACCTGGGACGGGTGATCCTGAACCTGATCACGAATGCCTTCTATGCCGTGGCAGAAAAGAAAGCGCAGGAAGTGAAGAACGTGCCGGGCACAACGTATGAGCCTACGGTGACTGTATCAACACGTCATCTGGGGCATAAAGTAGAGATATGCGTAGCGGACAATGGCAACGGTATTCCCAAACATATAGTCGATAAAATCTTCCAGCCTTTCTTCACCACCAAGCCGGCCGGGCAGGGCACAGGCTTGGGGCTGAGCATGAGTTATGACATTGTCACCAAAACACACGGTGGCGAACTGAAAGTAGCGACCACGGAAGGACAAGGAACGGTATTTAGTATTCTGATCACCCCATAACGAGTAACGTATGAAAGTATTAGTAGTAGATG
The DNA here is from genome assembly GCA_023251155.1 of Flammeovirgaceae bacterium. Classification (GTDB taxonomy): domain Bacteria; phylum Bacteroidota; class Bacteroidia; order Cytophagales; family Cyclobacteriaceae; genus ELB16-189. The sequence continues at coordinate 18,027 of JAHEZH010000072.1, forward strand.
ATGAACGCGATGTGCAAACTTTATTCGAGCAGCGTTTCCGCAAAGAGATCCGTGACGGACAAATCCATTTTGCATTTGCCTTTTCCGGTGAGGAAGCGCTTCAGTACATGCGGCAGAATCATCAGGAAGCCGTACTCATCCTGTCGGACATCAACATGCCGGGCATGAGTGGGCTGGAGTTGCTGAAGGAAATCAAGGAGAAGTATGAAGTGCCGCCACCCGTGGTGATGATGATCACGGCCTACGGAGATGTAGATAATTACAACGAAGCCATGAAGCTGGGGGCAGATGATTTTCTGACCAAGCCGGTAGACTTTGGTGCATTAAAGGAAAAGCTTAAGAACCATATCGCATGACCAAGATTTTAGTAGCCGATGATGAAGTCGATCTGGAAACCCTCATCCGGCAGAAGTTCAGACAGAAGATACGTGAGCAGCACTACGAATTTGTGTTTGCCGTGAATGGGAAAGATGCCTTGCAGAAGATGCAGGAGCATCCGGATATTGCTGTGGTGCTCAGCGACATCAATATGCCCGAGATGGACGGACTTACGCTGCTCACCAAGCTGAGTGAGATGGCCCCCTTATCCAAAACGGTAATGGTATCCGCCTATGGAGACATGGATAACATCCGCACGGCCATGAACCGCGGTGCGTTTGATTTTGTGACCAAGCCCATCAACTTCGAAGACCTGGCACTCACCATGGAAAAAACCATCCGCCATGTGGAGCAGATGAAGGCGACGCTGAAGGCAATCAAGGAGAACAACATTCTGAGAATGTACGTGGATGAAAACGTGCTCACGTTCATGACTTCGAAGGAGTTTGAACATTCGCTCACCGCCAATGAAACCATCGAAGCCACGGTAGCCTTTATTGATATCTGCGGGTTTACGGCCATCAGTGAAAAGGAATCACCGGATACAGTGGTTCAGTTGCTCAACCGCTATTTCGATGTGATCGTGAAAGAGATCATTACCCAGAACGGTATCGTGGACAAGTTCATGGGCGACTGCGTGATGGCCGTATTCAAGGGAGAGTTTCATCTGGACCGGGCCATCGATGCCAGCCTGAACATCCGCAACAAAATTGATGCGCTCCCCAACGAGATGAGCTTCTCGCCTAAAGTCGCCATCGGGATCAATAGCGGTGAGATGATTACCGGTAACATCGGAGCGGCTTCATTGAGGCGACTGGACTTTACCGTGATCGGTGATGTGGTGAACACGGCACAGCGCCTGCAGGCCGTGGCAGGTAATAGCCAGATCGTCATCTCGGATGTGTGCTATGAAAAAGTAAAACAGTCCTTCAATTGTCAGTCGCTGGGGCGCATTCAGCTGAAGAATAAATCGGAGGCGATGACTTTGTATGAAGTGTTGAATTGATTTTTTGAATAATGCCTTTACCTTAACAGGTGATCATCCATCGGATGATTTGATGTACATTTTTATTAACAGGAATAGTTAGACAATCACTATGTATCTCTCGTTTGCTCTTTTAATTGCGATCATTAGTAATCTGCGGAAAACGCTGAAGACAAATGGTTTTTCAGCACAGCTGGATAAGTTGCTCCTTGCTGGGCTTGGCGTTTCAATAGCTTTTGTTGCGCTTGGGTCAACGGTGAAAAGCACCAGTGCCATTGTGCAATGGTGTTTGGCGGCACTCTTGTTATACAGTGTTTATTTTATTTTTAAACACAAGGAGTTTCAGACTTCCAGGCCCATGCTGTTTGCCATGCTTCCGTTAATTGTCATCAGTTTGATTGGCGATATCGTAGAGGCTGTGAGCGAGGAGTTTTATAAAGAGTGGGATAACTATTTTGAGACAGCCGGACTTTTTGCTTTTATCTGGATGGGGGCGTATTGGTTCATTACCAGGCGGCAACGCAAGGCGCTGGAACAGGAACGGCTCAAAGCAGAAGCCAAAGAAAAAGAATACAGGATCACTGAAAAACTGAAAGCTGAACTGGAAGTACAGGTAGCGGAACGCACGGCAGCCCTCCAGGCACAGACGGAAGAGCTGCAAAAAACCATTGTAGAATTAAAAGCCACGCAGACGCAGCTGATCCAGGCAGAGAAGATGGCTTCGCTGGGTGAACTTACCGCAGGTATCGCACATGAAATACAAAACCCGCTCAATTTCGTGAACAATTTCAGTGAAGTAAGCGCAGAGCTGATCGATGAGATGAATGCCGAACTGGCCAAAGGGGATATGGAAGAAGTCAAAGCCATTTCCAATGACCTGAAACAAAATCTGGAAAAGATCAATCATCATGGCAAACGTGCCGATGCCATTGTAAAAGGAATGCTGCAACATAGCCGTAGCAGCAGCGGGCAGAAGGAGAGCACTGACATTAATGCCTTGTGCGATGAATACCTGCGATTGAGTTATCATGGACTAAGAGCCAAAGACAAATCATTCAACGCCAAATTTGAAACGAACCTTGATGCCACTTTGCCAAAAGTCAACGTGGTTCCGCAGGATATGGGCAGAGTTATTTTAAACCTGATCAACAATGCCTTTTATGCGGTAAGCGAAAAGCAGAAGGCAACCAAGGATCAGTACGAACCCAAGGTGACCATCACTACGAAATTAGTAACACCTCATCAGATCGAGATCAGGGTAGCGGATAATGGCAACGGTATTCCGGAAAGAATAAAAGATAAAATATTCCAACCCTTCTTTACGACCAAACCTACAGGACAAGGTACAGGATTGGGATTGAGTCTGAGCTATGACATTGTCACGAAAGGGCATGGAGGCACCTTGCAGGTGGAGACGCAGGAAGGAGTGGGCACAACGTTTATCATCATATTTGCACTATCTTGAATAGGGTACGACTTTAAATAGGCTTTAAACAATGGCATCACAAATTCCATCTTTTGAATATGACATTTTTATTTCTTACCGCCACAACGATAACCGCAGTGGCTGGGTCACCGAATTTGTCAACAGTCTGAAAGAAGAACTGGCTACGATCATCAAAGAGCCGGTATCGGTTTATTTTGATTCGAACTTGTATGACGGTTTACTGGAAACGCATAATGTGGACAAGAGCCTGGAAGGAAAACTGAAGTCGCTCATTTTCATTCCGGTATTGTCGCAGATCTATTGCGATACAAAAAGTTTTGCATGGCAGCATGAGTTTTGTGCGTTCAACCGGCTGGCGCTGAATGACACCCCTGCACGCGATATACCGTTGCGCAGCGGGAACGTGTCCAGCCGTATTCTTCCGGTGGTTATTCATAACCTGGACCAGGAAGATTCGTTGCTGCTGGAGACCGAACTGGGTACAAAACTTCGTGCTATTGATTTTACTTTTCGTGCATCCGGTGTTAACCGTCCGCTGCGCAAAGACGACAAGCGGAACGAGAACATCAACCATCTTTCGTATCATGATCAGCTCAATAAACTGGCCAATGCGGTAAAGGAAATTATTGCCGCGATCAGAAACCCGGGACGGGCAGCCGAAGCGGAACAAATCGTATTGTCCAAAGCGGCCATTTCACCAGAGAAGTCACTGGCTGTACTTCCGTTTTCCAACCTGTCGCAGGACCCCGGTCAGGAATATTTTTCGGATGGGATCACTGAAAATATTCTGATGCAGCTGGCTTCGTTGCCGGAGTTTAGAGTGATCTCGCGCACTTCGGTCATGCGCTATAAGAAAACCATGAAATCGGCACAGGAGATTGCCGCTGAACTGGGAGTGACCTATCTGCTCGAAGGCAGTGCGCAGGCACACAAAGAAAAAGTGCGCATCAGTGTTCAACTTATTAATGCGACGGAAGACAAGCCGGTGTGGTCAAAAGTCTTTGTGGAAAGCATGGACGATATCTTCGCCATACAGACCACCGTGGCAGAAATCGTAGCCAAAGAACTGGATGCCTCGCTCAATGTAAAGCAAAGCGAAAAGCTGCATGAAGTGCCCACGAAAAATCAGGAGGCGTATGATCTCTTTATGAAAGGCCGCCATGCCTATAATCAATGGAGCGTGGAAGGCTATCAGACGGCAACGGAATTTTTCAGAAAGGCGGTAGCGCTGGATCCTGAATTTAAAGAAGCCTATTCCTACTTGGCAAGTTCGTATTCAGCACGCATGTCCTGGAACGGAGATCTTTCCCCGCAGGAAGCCGAGCAACAAATCACTCCTTACCTGGCCAAAGTATGGCAGCTTGGCCCGACTGACAATGATTACATTACGCAATCTTTCGTTTCGTTTTTTATCCGTAAGGATTTTGCTGCTGCGGAAGAAGCACTACTGCAGGCCATCAAAATGAATGGCAACAATGCACTGGCACTTTATAGCTACGGCTACCTGCTCAATATGATGGGTCGTTTTGATGAGGCCGCCGAAGTATTGGAAGCCGTCAGGAAAATCGATCCGCTTACCGTGGGGTATTTCAACCAGCTCATCATTAATTTGTATGTATCCGGCCAGCAGGACAAAGCCATCGCTGCGGTAACTGAGGCGGTACAACTTTATCCGTCCGTTATCCGGTGGTATGACCTGCTTGCTCGCATTCATCTGGCCAGGGGCAATTATCCACTGGCCATAGATGCCATACGGAAGGGACTGCAGTCTTCCAAAGTAAGGCCGCCTTCGATGGTAGCATGGCTGGTGTGTGCTTACGCTAAAATGAATGACCATGAAAAAGCCAAGTCCGCTCTTGACGAATTGCATTCAAGAAGTGCTGCCGGTGAGAAAGGCGTGAACATCTATCTGGTTTATGCGTACCATGGATGGGGTAACGACAGTGAAGCACTGAACTGGCTGGCCAACGCAAGAGTGACCAACGATGTAGACCTGATCTGGCTGAAGGTAGACCCGCTATTGAGTGATCTGGAACTTGTTTCCGCTCCGGCCGACTTTGCAGCTGCGAAACAACATATCATGAAGGTGTTGGAACAGATGCCTGCACTCCCGTATCATAATCTGGCGCACATCAGCGATGTACATCAGGCTGCGGTGGCCATTGCTGCTACCGAGAAACTGACGGAAGAGGAACTTGAACTTCTGGAAGTAGCGGCCCTTCTGCACGATGTGGGGTTTATTCATGGAGCTAAGAATCATGAAGAGAAAGGAGCGGAAATGGCGCGTGAACTTCTGCCTCGATTTCATTACACGGTAAAGCAGACCGAGACAATTTGCTCCATGATCATGGCCACCCGATTGCCCCAGTCACCGTCCACACCGCTCGAACGGATTTTATGTGATGCCGACCTGGACTACCTGGGGCGCAGTGACTTTTCCGAAATCAGCAAACGGCTCTATGAAGAGATGCTGGCCACTGGTGCTGTGGAGACCGAGCGCGAATGGAACCTGGTACAGCGCACTTTTCTGCAGTCGCACCGGTATCATACAGCCTTTGGTAAAACCCATCGCGAACCTGAAAAGCAGTTGCGCCTTCAGGAGATTGCGTTGGGGTTGAAGAGATAATCTTCCGGATACAGGACTGTGAAGAAATTCAATCACGATCAGTGTTTGTTCGATTCCCGGAGTACCGGGTTTTCAGGAAACAATGACTCACCGTAAAAATGCCTTTGTGCTTTGGAGAGATGGAGTTATGTTATAATAACTTCACCGTTTCTCCAGAAGGACATTATACTTATTCTTAAAAAATGGGTTACTTGGTTACATGAATAAGGTAATCGTTTCTCCGTCACAAGCGCGAAAAATCATTCTTCATGCTGCCGGTTTATCCAGGCGTGCTCAGTTTGGTAAATGAAAAGAAGCGGTCTATAAGCTGATCAATCATCTTGGTTTTATTCAGATCGATACCAATTATGTCGTAGAGCGGGCACATCATCATTCCATCGCAGCGCGTGTGCCTGGCTATCAACTGGATTGGCTGGACGAACTGCAGCGTGACGGACGGATTTTTGAATTCTGGACGTATGCTTCTGGTTATATTCCCATGCCTGACTTCCGTTTCTCACTTCCGGTGAAGGCCGGTTTTGCTGCCCGAAGAAATCCACTCACACAGGCGGAGAGTAACCTGATGAATAAAATACTTGATCGCATCGGGCGGGAAGGGCCATTGATGGCAAGTGATTTTGAAAACGATCGGGTGACCAAAAGTTCCGGCTGGTGGGATTGGCGACCGTCCAAGCAGGCATTGGAGCGGCTGCATCTCGATGGAAAACTGGCCACATTGCGCAGAAAAGATTTTCGCAAGGTCTATGACCTGCCCGAGAACATTATCCCTTCGGATACAGACAGGACTCCACCTACCGATGTAGAATATGCACGACATGTGATCGTTCGTTCATTGAATGCATTGGGCATTGCTTACTTTAAGGAGATCGCCTATAGCACGCGATATACTGCCAGCCGGGTCAAAGAAGAACTAAAAAAGATGGTGGAGGAAGGGAAGGTATGCCTGGTGGAAGTTAAAGGGTTGAAAGGTGCTCCTCTGTATATGTTACCTGTTTATCAGAACAAGAAGATTGAACTGACCGGAGAAGCATTTATACTTTCACCTTTTGATGTGGTCAATGTATTCCGGCATCGCCTGCGCGATTTTTTTGATTTCGATTACCAGGTAGAGTGTTTTGTTCCGCAAGCCAAACGCAAGTATGGCTATTTTTCACTACCCGTATTGATTGGCGATACGTTTGTCGCACGTATGGATGCCAAAGCAGATCGCAAACAGCGAATGTTAATGATTAACAATATTCATTTTGAATCGGTCAAGCTCACTAAACCAATGATTGCTCAATTGATTGATTCCATTAAAGCTTTCGCAAAGTTCAACCAATGTGAACTAATTACGATAAAAAAATCAAACCATGCTCCCATTGTAAAAACCATGCATAAAGCATTGCGCTGACAGCGGCTTGCCGTTTTTTTTATCTGAAGTTTGTTTTCAGTGCAGAAAAAACATACCGCCTTGCGCTGAGCCGTTTTTATCAATTGTTTGAATTTTGCAACCTTTTCTTTGATTATGGCAAATCACCAGCCTTTCTGTTCCGTAGATTTGTGCTATGGCAAAGACCGAAACACTAGAAGCGTTTTACAGGCAGAAGTTCAACTGGCTTCCTGAAAATCTGAAGAAAGACATGGGCAACTTCAATGTGTTTCGTATGGAGGATTGCCTTGGGCCAGGCAGGGAAGCCATCACCTACGCACGAAGAGATTTTTATAAAGTAGCGCTGATGCGTGGCAAGCATGCGTATCATTATTCCGATAAGAGCATTGAAGTGACAGGAAGTACGCTTCTGTTTTTTAATCCCAGTGTGCCATATAGTTTTGAACAACTGTCTCCCCACCCGACTGGTTATTTTTGCATTTTTAGAGATTCTTTTTTTACTGAACGCCTGCGCGGAAGTATTAAAGAGCTTCCCCTGTTTATGCCGGGTAGCAAGCCAGGTTATGCACTTGCCAAAGCACAGGATAAGTTTGTAAGCGGCATCTTTGAAAAAATGCTGAAAGAAGTAAAGTCGGATTACGTGTATAAGTACGATCTGATTACTAACTATGTGATGGAGATGGTTCACTATACATTAAAGATGGAACCAACCGAAACATTGTATCAGCATACCGATGCCAATACACGTATCACTGCGGTGTTCACTGATTTGCTGGAGCGACAGTTTCCTATCGAAACTCCTTCGCAGCGTTTTGCTTTGCGCTCGGCAAAAGATTTTGCTGATCAGCTTGCGGTGCATGTCAATCATCTCAACCGTGCGATACGGCTTACAACGGGTAAGACTACTACCGATCACATTGCCCAGCGTCTGACGGGTGAAGCGCTTGCTTTATTGAAACATACCAACTGGAATATTTCACAGATCAGTTATAGTCTTGGCTTTGAAGAGCCTGCTCACTTCAATCACTTCTTTAAGAAACAAACCAGTGCAGCGCCTTCCGATTTTAGAAAGTAGTTTACCCAATGGTAGGCCATGATTCTGCTTGCGGTTATCGAAGACTTGTATTTTATCAGTCATTGCGCCAGGAAGAGTAACAATGAAATGCTTTTTGTTTGCTCAACCGATTTTCTTTCTGTCAATGTGTTTAATCACATTCATTTACTGGCTCCCTCTACCCAAAGTAACAGTCAACCATTCTTTTTGGAAACATCATTGACGATGCAACAGGATAAGGAAGCGGCCATTATTTTTCAAAAGCTGAATAAAGAAAAACAATCCGGTTATGTCTTTACCGAGCAGCTTCAGCGTACTTATTTGATGGAAATCGTTCACCTGATTACACGGGTACACGGTAAGAATGCATTAGTGAAGCGTTGAAATCAATTTGTGTTTGATTTTGGCAAGCATTGGTTTCGAATCGACAATAATCATTCTGACTGTACTGCTCAACTTTGTATCATCAAAAAAACAAAGAGGATATGAAAAAGAAAGTATGGTTGGTAACGGGAGCTTCCAAGGGTTTAGGACTTTCGTTAGTTAAAAAATTAATCAATGAAGGTTATCGCGTAGCAGCTACTTCCAGAAACCTGAAAGAGCTTACGCAAGTGTTGAAAGCAGATGCTTCGGTTTTTCTTCCACTGCAGATGGATATTATCAATGAATCTTCCGTAGCGAAATGTATTGCTGATGTAATTACCCATTTTGGAAATATAGATGTGGTAGTAAACAACGCAGGTTATGGTTTGATAGGAAGCCTGGAGGAATTAAGTGATGAGGAGGCACGAGCCAATTTTGATGTGAATGTATTCGGCTCGTTGAATGTGATTCGCCAGGCAGTACCTCATTTGCGTAAGCAACAGTCAGGACATGTTTTCAATGTGTCATCTATTGGAGGATTCACCGGTGCGTTTCCAGGGTTTGGAATCTATTGTGCCACCAAGTTTGCTGTAAATGGCTTTTCGGAATCGCTCTACACGGAAGTAAAACCATTCGGTGTGAATGTAACTATTGTTTCGCCCGGCTATTTCCGTACCAGTTTTCTTACTGCATCTTCATTGAGTGCTCCTAAAAAAGAGATGAGTGAATACCGTAATGTGAGAGAAATGCAGGCAGCGCATCAGAACAGTTATAACGGAAATCAGCCGGGTGATCCTGATAAGGCGGCCGCAGTATTCATTGAAGTAGCTGAAAGCAAGGAGCCGCCGTTGCATTTGTTCTTGGGTCAGGATGCATATGACCTGGCGGATCAACAGATAGCCGTCGTACAAAAAGAAATGGCTGCATTAAAGACACTGGCGACCTCAACTGCCTTCGATAAAAAATAAGACGATGAGTAGGGAGCAAAGTAAATCCTATTTAGGTATGTGGGTGACTGAAGACGGATATATTCGTCAGGAATTATTGCCCGATGGACGTTATGATGAAGCACGTGGAAAGAAGCAGAGCGCATACACTGGAAGGTACTGGATAGAAGGAGATCATATCCACTACAAAGATGATACTGGTTTTAGTGCTGCCGGCGACTTCATGGATGGTGTGTTACATCACGGAGGTTACTTGTTTTATAAACAGAAGTGATCTGATTCATTGATCTAAAAGCGATCCGGGTTAAGGACACCTTGGTGAATTCAATGTGGGTACAGGTTAGTTTAGGTGACAGATTAAAATCAACACGGTCACTTATGAAGTAGGTGTTCTTAACCCAGCGCCTTTTTTCTATACGATTTAGTCATTTGTTACGCATGATCCATCCATTATTGATTGAACATAGTTATGTTTGATAGTCGGTGATTTTAATTAGTCCCGCAAATCAATATGATTCGTTTTTTTATAACAGCCTGTTTCTTTGTTTCGGGATTAACCGTGTTAGGGCAATCGGTTAGTCACTCCGGTAAGAAGCGAGTGCTTGTTACCTATACGGTCAATGATGAAAAGAAGCCATCGCCTCGCCTGCAAGTACTGCAAAAAGAAGGCGGATTTGATATTGATGCGTTTTATCTTCCCCATCTTCCGGGGAATTTCAGATCCATCCGATCCATGCATCCGAAAGAAAAAGCCGGGCGGGGTGAAATCGTTTCGTTGGCAGAAGCATCTTTTGACAATGCGTATAAAAAGGCAAGTGATTCTTCCGCAACCCGAAAGCCTGCGTCTTCCTTGTTTGCCCGGCAGAAGGAGTTGTTTTTAAAAGGGAAAAATGCGCCACCTTACTTCCGACATCAGTGGATAACGCTGGCCCGATGGAAAGGT
>JAHEZH010000073.1 GCA_023251155.1 Flammeovirgaceae bacterium
AAAACATTTTTGCTGATCAAGGCTTTGGAGAAAGCCAAGGGCAAAGACAAGAAGGAACTGGAGCAGTGGTTGTCAATGAAAAAATTTAACACCCAAAAAAAGGTGACGGCTATTACTGCACTTTATGATAAGCTCAACATCAGGACGATTACTGAAAACAAGATCAATGAGTATTTTGAAAAAGGGTTCGCGAGTATCGCCCCGCTGGGGGACAAATCAAAAGTACTTGTTCAATTCGCCAAAGAATTAGCCGAAAGGCAAAAGTAATTCCTGTTCTACTTTCTCTGGTACCAATAGAGGTGTGGTTTCTTTTTTGAGGAGCTTTCGCTCAGCGTATAGTATCCTTTATGGTCATGCGCAAAGCAGATGGACTCACCTTGCGGCTCCGGATCGTAAGGTAATTTAGTCGGTTTTTGCTGTAGTAATTCAATAAGTGATTGATCAGGCTGGCGTTTCCAATAATAAACAAGGTTATAATTTTTCATCAGTACTTCCTGCCCATCGCGCGAAATGTCGGCAGCAACAATCAAGGTCAGATCAAGGGTAGCTACCTTGTTGGCAACCAGTTCTTTTTTGGTAAAAGGAAAATCGACCTGGTAGAGCCGCACGGAATCTTCGCGCTTGGAAACAAGAAAGAGATTGTTGGTAGCGGGATCAATCATCATTGCTTCCGTATCGCGTATGCCATCCGAAAGTTTTATCGTAAACGTTTCAAAATCGGTGATCTCTTTGGTTATGCCATCAAACAGGGGTTCTTCAAAGCGATAAATGATCTTTGTTGGGTATTGCGAAAGATTGTCACCGATATCACCTACGTAGATATACGTCTTGTCTTTTTTGGGTCCTGCTCCGATCGCGATTTCTTCCCAGTCGCGGTTTTTTATACCTTTTAAAGTACATACCATTTTGGTTTGCGCAGCCTGATCAATTAAAAACACTTCGGCAGGATTACCGCTGTCATTCAGTGTCCACAACATGCCCGGATTCATTTCGCTGCTCACCAATCCGGATGCTTCTGAAATCCGGTCATCCACTTTTCCCTGAGAAAGACCAAAAGCAAACGGCCCGTCAGTAACTGCGGGTTGCTGCTTACATTCGATAAGACTAAAAAACAGGAGAATAAATGTCAGGCGCATGGCAGAACGAGTGATGAATTTTGAAATGGAAAACACAGCTTCAAAATTAACAAAAACGGTTAATGACTTTTTGTTTTACTTTTGCGCGGTGAAATACGAACAAACAGAATTTAGTGACGAACAGGATGATGCGCTTTTTGAGCATCATCGCATCGTAGCTGATCCCGGTCAGAGACTGATGCGTATCGACAAGTTTTTAATGGATCGCATACCGAATGCGACACGTACTAAACTGCAGGATGGTATTCATAACGGGTTTGTAAAGGTCAATGACAAACCCATCAAGCCCAATTATAAAGTACATCCTAACGATGTAATTGTGATTGCCTTGCCTGAACCTCCGCGCGATACCGATGTAAAGCCGGAGAATATTCCGCTCACTATCGTTTATGAAGATGATCATTTGCTGGTGGTGAACAAGCCGGCAGGTATGGTAGTACATCCGGCTTATCAGAACTGGACGGGCACATTGGTGAATGCGCTGGCCTATCACTTTCAAAATCTCCCCCAAATGCCGGGCAATGACGGAAGGCCGGGGTTGGTGCATCGTATTGATAAAGATACATCTGGCCTGCTGGTGATTGCTAAAACCGAGATAGCGATCACTCATCTCGCAAAACAGTTTTTTGATCACTCCATTGAACGCACGTACAACGCATTGGTATGGGGCGAGCTGGAACCCGCCGAAGGAACAATCAATGTGAATGTGGGCAGAAGCCTGAAAGACCGGAGAGTCACTACCGCTTTCCCGGAAGGTGATTTTGGGAGGACTGCGATAACGCACTATAAAGTGCTTCAATCGTATCGATACGTTTCATTGATTGAGTGTAAACTGGAAACCGGACGGACACATCAGATTCGTGCACACATGAAATACCTGCATCATCCCATCTTTAACGATGTGTTGTATGGTGGAAATGAAATTTCAAAAGGAACAGTGTTCACGAAGTATAAACAGTTTATTGATAACTGCTTTAAAATTATTCCGCGCCAGGCACTGCATGCTAAAACGCTGGGCTTCGTTCATCCAGCAACGAAAGAGTGGATGCAATTTGACACGGAACTGCCCAATGATTTTAAAGAGGTGATTGAGAAATTAGAGCACTACGTGAAATATAACTGATGTGTTCTGTAATTTCCCGATGACCGATGTGCTGCTCTGTAATGAGAAAATGGAGTCAACGGTCCAGGTGATACATGGATTATCACCGAATCAGAAGCCATCATCTTCTTCGCCCTCTTTCTTCTTCTCCTTTTTCTTTGATGACGAAGTAGATCCACCTAATTCATAGAGTGTTTCTATTCCGTAATAGCTTTGTCTGAAGCGATTGATGAATGAAAGTGTTTCGTCATCGCTGCCCGGAATGAAGACCATCTCGCCCACTTTTGCTTTTGAAGCGTTTGATTTCTTGGCGATGATGTCATTGAAAGCCTGCACCGAAGAGTGAACCATTAAACGGTTGTCTTCATAGCCAAAGTAGAACCAGCTTTCGGGCGATGCTTTGAAGAAAACATGAAAGACCGGGATTCCGTCTTCGTTGCGTTTGATTTCCATAAAGCCTTCGAAAGCGCCGTTGATATCGTTACGGCCCATGTGGCTGATACCCAACTTGCCTTCGCTGTAAAATCCTTTTAGTGTTTGCGAATACTTGAGGTTGACCTGCGAGAATACAATGGGCTTCACTAACTGAGGAATCGTAGAAAGCGATACATAGCTCTGTAACGATTTTTGCTCGTAATCTTTCGCGATCTTCTCGCCTACAATATCGGCAATCTTATAAAGCAATTCCGTCTGATCTCCCAGCCCTTCATCGGCACCTTCGTTCTTGATTACTTCCTGTATGCTCTTGGCCATGACATCATAAGCTGTACTCGGCACATTGATATCGGCCATGATGAACGAATTCATCTTAATATCATTGGTCTCAATATTACCTGAACCCAATGCGGTAGCGGTGAGGGAGAAATCTTTAATGCCTTTAAAGAAATTCACGGCACCCTCAAAACGTACTTCTTGTTTTTCTTCGTTGTAGGCGAATACCTTACCGGAAAGCTTTTCACCTGCTGCTTTCTGGCGATCTTCGATCCTGAACTCGCTACTTTCTTTTTCGAAGAACAACGATCCGCTCGGCAGGAAGAAGTCATCATCGTCCGGTTGTTTTTTATCAAATACAAACGTGATGTATAGGTTGTTGTCTGTACTAAAGTGTAATCCCGCCTCGGCTTTTCTGCCTTCTTCGGTCACCGCCTTGTCGAAATCGGTGTACACTTCTTTTTCATCACCACTTTGTTCGTAGCGAAGCCAGGTGTTGTAGTTCTTGATTTTTTTCAAATCGAGTTTAATGAAACCACGAAGCTGCAAGGCTGGTCGTGTGGCATACATCACCATGTCACCTTTATAGAAAATACGAGGAGCCAAAACAATATTTTCATTCTCAATCACTGCTCCATTGGCAACCGTCTGCTGGCTGGCCACAAGATTTTTTATGCGCTTACGGCTTGCTCCCTCTTCGGGTTTAATGGCTTCCAGGTGGAAGTCGGTCATCTTGATAGCGAATGTATCATTCACCGCGTTTACATATTGGTAGGTAGCGTAACCAGAGAATTCTTTTCGGGACACGATGTCCACCACACCTTCGGTGAGGCGGTGATAACCATTGAGCGTATCCATCACAATGGTTGTATTTTTCAGCTGACCGATCTTTGCGTTTTCCAAAATCAACACTTCATTTCCTTGCGGGGTGATCTTAGCATCGGCCACAATGATATAAGGAATACCGCTCACTTTCAGTTGCTGCGTTTTGATATCGTACTCTGCCTTTTCTGCATTAAACACCAATGAGTCGAGCTCTTTTCGTGTTGTGTAGAAGTACGAATCTTCCAGTGGCGTATCGGCACCTTTGGTCATGGATATTTTCTGTGTATTCAGATCCCAGCGGGCATCAGGTATCGATGTTTTGAACTGTGCATAGGGGAATTCAATGGCTGCAGTACCCTGTATCTCAGGGCTGATATCGGCATAGTTCTTATCGAGATTAAATTTCAGACGAACGTCTTTACCGGCCAGGGCGGGCTTTTCCGGATTGGTGGTCTTCACTTCAAACTGCGCATGACGCGCTCCGAAATCTTTGGCAGAGAAATTCATCTCTTTCGATTTTAATTCTGACCCGCGTGTAATCAGATCTCCTTCACCGGTCACTCCCTTTTTAGACACCGTTAATCGCCCGTTGAGTTGAGCGGTACCTTTATATAATTCAAAAGGATCACGAAGATTGTACAGATTAAATTTATCTTGTTTGGGCAGCCACTTCAGTTTGTATTCGCTGAGTTTTGCTTGCGGAAACCATACCTCTCCGATTTGTTTTTCTTTTAGTTCTCCTACCGTTCCTTTACCGACTACCGAGTCAGGATAAAACACATAATCTTTGGACTCAACACTTGCAGCGAGGTAATCTATTCTACCAGTTGCACGAATACCTGAGTTGTCAAGACTCATACCTCCAAACATTTTTCCTTCTCCCTGGTAGAGATTGTATCCTGTTTTTGGAATAGCATGGGTAAAGCCGAGCGATTTATCAGCCATGGTATGCAGCTTCTCTTTGAAGGAAGGAAACATACCACTTGATATGAAGGTACCTTCAAAGTTGATGGAAGCCGGATCGGCATCACTTAAACTATCCAGCTTGAAAGGAGGCACTACAAAAAATACCGATCGGTCATACGCTCCTTCCAGCACTTCCCTGCGATCAAAGTAAATCACGCCACCGGCAGAGGCATCGAGGCGGGGGTAATTGGGCACCTTGGCTCTACCTGATTTATTATCCGGCCGGTTGATAAAAAGTGTACCGGATGATTTGGATGTACTCTCCAGGCCACCCGCAGCCGCAGCTGTTGAGTCGGCACCGACCATCGCGTTGTTTACCCTGCGTCTTATCTTTTGTCCTTTGGCATTGGTTTCGGTTACATAGAAACGAATGGAGTCAATGTGATTAAGACTAATGAAGAAGCTATCGTATTTCAGGGTGAAATCTTTTCCGTTGATTTCGAAATTTCCGGCCGTGATCTTTCCATCAAACTTAATGTCGCGGTCTTTTAGCAGTGTAATGGTACTGCTATCGGGTTTGATCATTACGTTGAGTGAATCACTCACTTTGAATTCATCCACGCCCCGTACGGTCATGTATCGCTTGGGGAAATTTACGGTAGCATTGGCTGGGCCGTCTACCACCGAATGTATTTTCAAATTATCATAATCGGCTTTGTTTTTATTGGCCTCAAACACATGCACGGCTTTATCTTTCACGCGTACTTTGCCATTGCGCGTATCGTATTCAATCATTCCCTTATCGGCAAGAAACATCATGGCGCCACGCACCTCTTCTGATTTTCGTTTCATGGCCGTGGCCACATCATCCGCATAAAATTCTCGTGTGCCGTTCTTAATGGAATAATTGGCCACCATAGCCAATGCATGAAAAGTAAATCCAACACCACCCAACAGGCGATAATCTTCCGGGTCGAAATAATCAGTGGATTCAAAAATCATAGGGGCCTGGCTTCTTCCTCCGGTAACAGAAACGTTCATACTGTCTGATTTTAAATCCCAGCGAATAAGATCGGCATCAAAGTCAATATTGAAGAACGAAGAAGAATAAGGGGTGTCTTTCAATTGACCTTTAGAGCGTTGTAAAGTCAATTGCTTTTTGCCATAGTGATAGCGTAACTGTACCGATGGCTGATAGATGGAATCATTCTCCTGGTAGATGTTGACCATGGCATTGCGGCTGATAATGGTTGAATCCTGAAACTCAAACTGCCTGGATTGAGCAGCGAATTTTTTATCGGTATCGCCCAGTACATCCAGCCGGGCATTTTCATTATTCAAGGAAGAGCTAAAAATGCGCTTGCCGCTTAGTGCGAAGCCGCCCCGGTACTTAAGTTTATCATCGCCCAGGCCAAGCATATCAATATTGCTTTCGAAGGACATAAAGCGCGGATATACTGCGGCTGCTTTGGTTTTGTGATTAACACTTTTGAATTCAAACAGGCCGTCCACTTTTCCATTGACTTTCCCTACATAAGTGAGCTTACCCAGATCCGCTTTCAGTGCAGGCTTGTTGACTTTGAAATTGTATTCTCTCAGTTCGAAATAAACAGAGTCTGGACCAAGGCCGGCAGGGCTCCAATCGAAAGTTCCACCATCGCCCACAAATGTATTGTCCACCAGCGATACAGTACCTTTTGTGTTTTTTAAGAAGGCAGAGTCATAAGGCGTGACAAAGTTGAACGTAACCCGATCGAACTTTAATAGCGGTCCACTTAATGTTGGCTGAGGTGGAGGCATCATCCATGGCGGTGTGGCATTCACCGGCATGGTATCTACTGGCGTATCTTCCCAAGTGGTATTGTTAGCGGGATTATCCAGCTGATCCATCGGGTTGGGTGTGGAGGTAGTGTCCAGCGTGATGAATTCCGGTGCTGCTTTTACATACTCAAACTGGTAACTGTCATCACGGGCATATAACCGGAACGATTTTTCAAAATGAAGTGCGTGGTGATGGAAGAAATCGCGTGTGTTTTTAAGGAAAGCTGCCGCCTGGGTCGGGTTTTCAAAGTCAATGACATTTTGAGTTACTGCAAGGAAGTTGGAAATCTTACTGGCATCTGCTCCTTCTACGTTGACCGCATCGGTAATGGCACCCAGGTAGTTCTGAAAGTGAGGACGCAGCTTGTAGCCCTTCTTTTTCATCTGCTTTGCCTGCTGGCGAATAGTCTGCTGCTGATCGAGACCAAGGCCACCCCAAATGGTGACAAAACCAGCACCAATGGTGCTTGCCTCCAGGTTTTTAGTGTTTTCCAGCAGCACCCGCAGGCTGTCCTGAAAATCCAGTTTTATAGCTGTAGCCGCTTCTGTTCCCTTGTTTTTTTGGGCCCAGCAGGCAGTGCTGATAAGAAGTACGGCTAAGCAGGAGAAAACTTTCTTCACCAAACAGGATTAATAAAATGGATATAAAGATAAGCACAGTTTATGGATTAAACAGACGGGCTTACCGAAGCTCATTTTAAACGAGAAGAACACCGGAAAATTAGTCTTTGCTTAATAAAAGTGCGGCCCAGGTTTCTTTTTCATCCCTGCGCACTTCGCTGAGCCCGAATTGTTTGGCGTGGTCCCGCAAATCATCCACATCGGTCGTGTAAAATCCGCTCAATAGTAACTTGCCACCACCGGCCAGGTAATTGGCATACTCTTTCATTTCGGCCAGCAATACATTTTTGTTAATGTTCGCCAGAATGATATCAAACTTGCCGGTGAAATTCATGTCGCTGATCTTACCCTGGTGGATATGAACGTTGGTGCTGAGGTTGATAGCTATATTTTCCTGCCCGTTGGGCACACTCCACTCATCGATATCGAAAGCTTCTACTTCTTTGGCTCCCAGCTTTGATGCCATGATGGCAAGGATAGCTGTACCGCATCCGGCATCCATTACGCGTTTGTTCTGATGATCGAACTGTAACTGGTTTTTGATCATCAGGTAAGTAGTCTGATGATGGCCCGTTCCGAATGACATTTTGGGCGTAATGATGATCTCGTACGGATATTTTTTTTCGATCTTATGAAACTCGGCACGCACCAGGCACTGATCTTCTACAAAAATAGGATCGACATTTTTCTCCCACTCCTCGTTCCAGTTTTGCTTGTCTACCTTGTCTAGGGTGAATACGAATGGCGTTGCCGCTGTATATCGCTCTTTTATATCTTCGAGCACTTCGGTGAGAAGATGGTCTTCTTCGGCATACGCCTCAAATCCATTTTCTGTTTCTGTAAAGGTATCGAACCCGGCTTCGGCAATTTCTGCCATGAAGATTTCAGTAAAATCGGAATTACAAATAACCTGGATACGGTGGTAATACATACACGATAATTAGCCAATGATCAATGTGTCGATGAGTCAATCAAATACTGTTTCGCTGCAGTGCCCCTTGACTCATCGGCACATCGACAAAATTGATAATGGATTAAGCTCCTTTGATGATGTCAACAAAATCGCGCGACTTCAGTGAGGCACCTCCCACTAGTCCGCCATCTACATCCGGGCAGGAGAAAATTTCGCGTGCGTTGTCCGGCTTCACACTTCCTCCGTATAGAATAGAAATGTTTTCAGCCACTTCTTTGCCGTAACGCTCAGCTAGATAAGTACGGATTACGGCGTGCATGTCCTGTGCCTGTTGTGAGGTAGCGGTTTTACCGGTACCAATGGCCCAAACCGGTTCGTAAGCGATCACCACTTTTTGAACGGCTTTGGCGGTGAGATGGAATAAGCTTTCCTCTACTTGTTTTTTCACCAAGGCTTCGTGTGTGCCTGCTTCGCGGATTTCCAAAGGTTCGCCGCAACAGAAGATAGGAGTAAGCTCACTTGCCAACACTTTATCCACTTTCTTAGCCAACAGCTTTCCGTCCTCACCAAAATATTGTCTGCGCTCGCTATGGCCGATAATAACATAGGGAATGCCAATCGACTTGATCATGCTGGCAGAAGTTTCGCCGGTATAAGCGCCAGAATCATGCTCGCTGCAGTTTTGTGCGCCTACTTCTATTCGCGAATTAGTGCCCAGTTGATTTTTTGTGCTGAGTAAGTAAGGGAAAGGAGTACACAAAACGATTTTAGTATCACCCTTTACTTCATCGGCTACCATGGCCATGATTTCTGAAGTCAGCGCTTTGGCTTCTTCCAGGCTCTTATTCATCTTCCAGTTACCGGCAACAATTTTTGAACGCATGATTGTATTTTTTTGATTTCAGTTTTTATTTCGCCTCAAACTTAAACACTTCTGATGGCTTATCACGCATGAGGCGCGCGCTTTTGATCGGACTCTTGTAGGTAACGTGTACCAGGTTCGATTGATCTTCGTGTATCTCGGTAATCGTGTTATTAAAAACCTCAAGCGTCTTTACCTTTTTCACATTCTCAATTTCGATGTAACAGATAAAGGCGATGTCTTCGGTTTCCATACCCAGGAATTTCAGTGGCTGTGGCTTTCCATCAATCTTTACCTTCAGGTGATTGGTCATGTATTCCTTTACCAGCTGTTCGGTAGTTATTCCGCCTTTTGGGTTGGTGATGTCGAGGTCTTCGTCCTTTTTACTTTCGCGAACGGCCAGCTCGAGGTCATCGATAAAAACGCGCGAGGTGATCTGAAGGGCTTTGTCTTTCTCGCTGTAGTTAAATTCGGTAACCGAAATATGAATGGGGTGAAAGAAAAACAACAGGGAATAGATAATGCTGGTCATGAGTAGTAACGAGTTATAGAATTTGACGGAACGAAAATCGTGCCGCCCAAAATTAGGGCTTTGTGCCGATTCAAAATTAAACCTATACTTGCAGACTTCGTAATGTGTTGATGCCCAATTGATGAGTGAGTTTGCACTATACTTTGCCCTCGGCAAGGACCATATATTAGACTATGCCAACGGCTACGACCACATTTTATTTGTGGTAGCCTTGTGTGCCCTCTACCTGTCGGGCGACTGGCGGAAGATCTTGATACTGGTGACCGCGTTCACCATCGGTCACTCGATCACCCTGGCTTTGTCCACCTTACAAATCATTTCCGTAAAAACCGAACTGATCGAGTTTCTCATTCCGCTCACTATTTTCATCACGGCCTTCTCCAATCTTTTCCGTAAGGAAGACCAGATTTCGCACCGTGTTGTACAGACCAATTATATCTATGCCCTGTTCTTTGGATTGATACACGGCATGGGTTTCTCCAATTATCTTAAAGCCATTCTTGGAAAAGATCACAGCATTATATCCCAGCTTTTGGCCTTTAATCTCGGCCTTGAGTTCGGCCAGATGATAGTTGTTGCCATCTTCCTTTTTTTGGGTTTTATTTTCGTGGATCTGGCGGGCGTTTCACGCAGGGACTGGAAAATGGTCATCTCTTCGGCAATAGCCGGTATAGCACTTATATTAATGAAAGACAGAATCTTTTGGTAAAACCTTTTTAAAATCAAACCTAAACCTATGAAGTACATTTTTTCATTCCTGTTTATGGCGGCAGTCGCTACGATGAGTGCACAGGAAATTAAAAAAGAAAGCCCCAAATGGCAGGGAAAATTTGAGCAGCTCGATCAGTTGTTGCCTACGCCCAATGAGTACCGCTCCTCATCGGGTGCGCCCGGACCAAAGTATTGGCAGCAGCGCGCTGACTATGTGATCAACGCAGAGTTGAATGATGAGAACCAAAGCATCACCGGTTCCGAAACCATCACTTATTTCAACAACTCACCGGATGCACTGAAGTATTTGTGGTTACAACTCGATCAGAATATCAACGAGAAGGGAAACAACACATTAAAGACCGCAACCAACTCCGTGAGGGATTCAGTAGCAACAAAAACCATTGCTACCAATCTTGGTCTTTATGATTTTGATGGAGGATTTAAGATCAAATCCATCAAAGATGCTTCCGGCAAAGCACTGGCCTATACCATCAACCAAACGATGATGCGCGTGGATTTGCTTACTCCATTGGCCGCAGGTCAGAAAATTTCATTCTCGGTAGACTGGTCCTTTAACATTAACGATCGCGTAAAGGGTGCAACACCAAACGATGGACGCAGTGGTATGGAATTTTTTCCTGAAGACGGAAACTACCTGTACATCATTGCGCAATGGTTTCCCCGCATGTGTGTGTATGATGATGTAGTGGGCTGGCAGAATAAACAATTTTTAGGACAAGGTGAGTTTACACTGTCATTCGGTAATTACGAAGTGAACCTGACTGTGCCTGCCGATCACATCATGGCAGGAACTGGTATGGTAGAAAACCTGAAAGAAGTATTGACGGCCGAGCAGTATGCCCGTTTTGAAAAGGCAAAGACTTCCTACGATAAACCGGTAATCATCTGTACACAGGCAGAAGCGATTGCTCGTGAGAAAACAAAATCAAAAGAAAAGAAAACCTGGAAGTTTAAGGCAGAGAACGTACGCGACTTTGCTTTTGCCACCTCACGCAAGTTTATCTGGGATGCACAAGCGGTGAAGATTGCCAACGCTACTCCACTTGCGATGTCTTACTATCCGAAAGAAGGCAATCCGCTATGGGAAAAAGAATCAACCAAAGCAGTGAAAAATACCATTGTTACGTATTCCAAGTACAGTGTGGATTATCCGTATCCACAAGCTACTTCTGTTCATGCAGCTTCATTGGGTATGGAGTATCCGATGATCTGTTTCAATCATGGTCGTCCGAAAAAAGACGGAACGTATGACGATCGTACCAAGTGGGGAATGATCGGTGTGATTGTTCACGAAGTGGGTCACAACTTCTTCCCGATGATCATCAACAATGACGAGCGCCAGACTACCTGGATGGATGAAGGTGTAAACACGTTCGTGCAGTACAGAACACAAGTAGAAACGTATCCGGACATGCCACAACGCAGAGGCCCGGCTTCCGAGATTGTTCCCTACATGAAAGGTGATGCCAGTTTGCAACGCCCTTTAATGGTAAACTCTGAATCAGTAGTGCGCCAGAATTTTGGTAATGAACAATATGCAAAATGTGCCACCGCGTTGAACATCCTTCGTGAAACAGTAATGGGTCCGGAATTATTCGATAAAGCATTTAAAGAATACGCAACACGCTGGGCATTTAAGAGTCCTAAGCCAGCCGATTTCTTCCGCACATTAGAAGATGCATCGGCCGTTGACCTGGACTGGTTCTGGAGAGGATGGTTCTATACAACGGATAATACCAATCAATCCATTGATCAGGTAAGATGGTTCCAGGTGAAGAACGAAACCGCCAATCCTGAAAAGAAAGAAAAGAATGTGAAGAAGGGAGACCTTGCAGCAGCGGGTGATGGTGCTAAAAATCAGGATTTCACTAACGGACCTGAGCCATTGACTGTAATCCCTACGGATGCACGGATGTATGGCGAATTCCAGAACCGGGTGGACGATAAAGCCATCATTGCTAAACTGCAGAACAAAAACATTTACGAAGTCACGTTGTCAAACAAAGGTGGATTGGTAATGCCAGTGATCATTGAGTGGACCTACAAAGATGGATCAAAAGAAATTGACCGTATTCCTGCCGAGATCTGGAGAACCAATGAAACCAAAGTAGTGAAGACGTTTGTGAAAGAGAAAGAAGTAGTGAACATTGTGCTTGATCCACAAAAAGAAACCGCTGATATCAGCATGGAAGACAATGTGTTCCCTAAAGTAGCGCAACCCAACAAGTTTGATGACTTGAAGAAGAAAAGCAAATAGTAGTAAGTAGTTAAAAGTGAACCGGCACTCACGCAAATCAGCAGCAGGACGGTTCACGTTTAACTATTCACCTTTAACGTTAATTGAGAGATGAAATACAGAATAGCATTACTTTTTATACTACAGGTAGGTGTCCTTGCGGCACAGGACAACAAATGGCAGGGAAAGTTTGAACAACTGGACCAGACGTTGCCTACACCCAACAGCTATCGCAGCAGCAGCGGGGCTCCCGGTGTCAACTATTGGCAGCAGCGTGCGGATTATGTAATCGCAGCGGAATTGAATGATGATAACCAGTCGCTGAGCGGAACGGAAACCATCACCTATTATAACAATGCTCCTGAGGAGCTTCGTTATCTGTGGTTGCAATTGGATCAAAACCTGATGGCACCCAATAGCATGACCAAACAAACGCAAGGTTTTACCGTGCGTGATTCCATTGCAGCGAAATTCATTGCCGGGCCAACCAATGCCTATGACTTTAAAGGGGGCTATAACATCAAGTCAGTGAAAGATGCTGCAGGTAAAGATTTACCTAAGGTCATCAACTACACCATGATGCGTGTGGATTTGCCAAAACCATTGAAGACGGGCGAAACATTTGTCTTCTCTGTGGAATGGTCCTATAACATCAACGATCGCATGATGATGGGTGGACGCAGTGGTTCAGAGTTTTTTCCTGAAGATGGAAATTATGTCTATACCATTGCGCAATGGTTTCCACGCATGTGTGTGTTTGATGACTACGAAGGATGGCAAAACAAACAATACTTAGGTGCTGGTGAGTTTGCGCTGGTGTTTGGTAACTATCGGGTGCGTCTTACTGTTCCTTCTGATCATATTGTAGGTGCTACAGGCTGGATTCAAAATCCAAAAGAGGTGCTGACCAAAGAACAAATCGAACGCTTTGAAACTGCGCGCAAGACGTTTGATAAACAAACGTGGATTGTAACGGAAGAAGAAGCGAAGAAGAAAGAGAAAGAACGTTCAAAAAAGAAAAGCACGTGGGAGTTTTATGCAGAAAACGTGCGCGACTTTGCTTTTGCCTCATCACGTAAGTTCATCTGGGATGCACAGGCGGTGAAGGTGGGCGATAAAACGCCATTGGCACAGTCACTTTATCCGAAAGAGGGCAATCCGCTTTGGGGGAAAGAATCCACGAAGGCAATCAAGAACACACTGGAAGTATATTCATCAAGAACATTTGATTATCCCTATCCCACTGCTTTCTCGGTACATGGGGCAAGTATTGGTATGGAATACCCGATGATCTGCTTCAACTTTGGTCGTCCGCAGAAAGATGGTACGTACTCGGATCGCGTATTGGATGGAATGATTTCTGTGGTGGTTCACGAAGTGGGTCACAACTTTTTTCCAATGATTGTCAATAACGATGAGCGCCAGACTACCTGGATGGATGAAGGCTTGAATACCTTCCTTGAAAAAGAAACCAAGCGTGAGCGTTACCCTACGCTGGATCTTGTTCACGGCACACCAAAAGGAATTGTTCCTTTTATGAAAGGAGATAAGAATGTAATGCGCCCGGTGATGGCGACCTCCGATAATCAGGGTTCGAGTTTTGGAGCAAACGGATACACGAAGCCATCGGCGGCACTGACATTGCTTCGTGAGACCGTGATGGGCCCCGAATTGTTTGACAAAGCTTTTAAAGAATATGCACAGCGCTGGGCGTTCAAACACCCCAAGCCGGCTGACTTTTTCCGCACGATGGAAGATGCCTCGGCCGTTGACCTGGATTGGTTCTGGAGAGGGTGGTTCTATTCTACCGATAATGTTGACTTGACCGTAGATGATGTGAAGTGGTTTAAGGTGAAGAACACTACGGTTGACCCGGAAAAGAAAAATGTAAAAGTAAAATCAGGTGACTTATCCGCATCCGCAAAAGGAACATCGAATGAAAAAGCCAATGACTTCAGCAAAGGGCCACAGGAGTTTACGGTGATCAAAACACCGGACAATAATTATGGTGACTTCCTTAGCCGCGTAGATGATAAAGCCATTGTCGATAAGCTGCAAGGCAAAAACATTTATGAAGTTACCTTGAGAAACACAGGAGGTCTGATCAGCCCTGTTATAATTGAGTGGACTTTCAAAGACGGATCGAAAGAACTGGAGCGCATACCTGCCGAAATATGGAGAACCAACGAAACCAAAGTGACCAAGACTTTTGTGAAAGAAAAGGAAGTGACCAACATCGTGATAGATCCGAATTTTGAAACAGCCGATGTGAATACCAATGATAACGTATTCCCTAAAAAAGCGGTCGAATCAAAGTTTGATCAGCTGAAGAAAAACTAAAGCAGGTTTTGTCTATCATAAAGAAGCCATTCCGTAAAAGGAATGGCTTTTTAATTTTACCTTCGCGCAATTTCCTGTTTATCAACCATCATGAAAAAATTAATTTTACTTTCTCTCTTATTTATTGGCGTGATCGCTTTCGCGCAAACCCCTGCCTGGCAAGGCAAGTTCGAACAACTGGATCAGACATTGCCCACCCCTAACAGCTATCGCAATAGCGCAGGTGCACCAGGCGCAAACTACTGGCAGCAGCGGGCGGACTATGTCATTGATGTGGAAGTGAATGATGATACGCACGTACTTACCGGAAAAGAAACCATTACTTATCATAACAACGCACCTGAGCCATTGACTTATCTATGGCTGCAACTGGATCAGAACATCCTGAAACGAAACAGCATCAGCAGGCAATCGCAAGGGGGCAGAGTTCGCGATTCCATTGCAGCAAAATCACTGTCCTACATCGGTGTAGAGACCAGTGACTATCAAGGGGGATACACTATTTCTTCCGTTACTGATGCGGCGGCAAACAAGTTGCCTTATATCATTAACAATACGATGATGCGCATTGATCTTCCTGCGCCTTTGAAATCGGGAGAGAAATTTGTTTTCAATATCAGCTGGAACTATACCGAATACGACCGCATGGTTTTTAACGAGCGTGGAGGTTATGAATACTTCCCTGCCGATGGCAACTATGTTTATACGTTCGCACAATGGTTCCCACGCATGTGTGTGTTTGATGATTATGAAGGCTGGCAGAACAAACAGTTTCTGGGTAATGGTGAGTTCGCGTTGGTCTTTGGTAATTACAAAGTGCGCATTACCGTTCCTTCCGATCACATCATTGGAGCAACAGGCTGGTTGCAAAACCCCAAAGAAGTATTGACGAAAGAACAGCAGGAGCGTTTTGAAACGGCCCGCAAGACATTTGATAAGCAAACGTGGATTGTAACGGAGGAAGAGGCACGCAAGAAAGAGAAAGTACATTCGAAGAAAAAAAGCACGTGGGAGTTTCATGCAGAGAATGTGCGTGATTTTGCCTTCGCCTCCTCACGTAAATTCATCTGGGATGCACAGGCCGTAAGAGTGGGTGACAAAACGCCATTGGCACAATCGCTATATCCCAAAGAAGGCAATCCGCTTTGGGGGAAAGAATCCACGAAGGCAATCAAGAACACACTGGAAGTGTATTCCTCACGCACATTTGATTATCCCTATCCAACGGCTTTCTCTGTTCATGCAGCCAATCAGGGTATGGAGTACCCGATGATATGTTTTAACTACGGCCGTCCGGATAAAGATGGAAAGTATTCGCCACGTGTGCTGGAAGGAATGCTGGGGGTAGTGGTACATGAAGTGGGTCACAATTTTTTCCCGATGATCGTGAATAATGACGAGCGTCAATCCACCTGGATGGATGAAGGGCTGAATAGTTTCCTGGAAGGAGAAACCATTCGCGAGCGCTACCCGGAACTCGATTATAAAACCGGTTTGCCCGAAACCATTATTCCTTTCATGAAAGGGAATAAGAATGTGATGCGTCCTGTTATTGCCACTGCCGATAATCAGGCTAACAACCATGGCCCGAATGGGTATGACAAACCTGCCGTGAGCCTTACCCTGCTTCGTACTACCATTATGGGTCCGGAGTTGTTCGACAAGGCATTTAAGGAATATGCACAGCGCTGGGCATTCAAACATCCCAAGGCGGCAGACTTTTTCCGCACCATGGAAGATGCATCGGCAATTGACCTGGACTGGTTTTGGAGAGGTTGGTACTACACGACCGATAATGTGGATTTGACATTGGATGAAGTGAAATGGTACAAAGTGAAAAACACTTCCGTAGATCCGGAGAAAAATGTGAAGGTGAAAGGCGGAGATCTGAATGCACAGAAAAGCAAATCGACCGACAAGGTAGCCGACTTCAGCAATGGACCGCAGGAGTTTACCGTGATTAAAACACCCGAAAATGCGTATGGCGATTTCAAAAGCAGGATGGATGATAAAGCCATCCTTGACAAACTGCAAGGGAAAAACATCTATGAGCTTACTTTGGTGAATAAAGGTGGACTGGTGAGCCCGGTGATTATTGAGTGGACATTCAAAGATGGATCGAAGGAGATAGAACGCATCCCCGCTGAGATCTGGAGACTGAACGAAACGAAAGTGATCAAGACGTTTGTGAAAGAAAAAGAAGTAGTCAACGTGGTGATCGATCCGAATAAAGAGACGGTAGATGTGAACGTGGAAGACAATGCGTTTCCGCGCAAGCCTGCCGTTTCAAAATTTGATGAACTGAAGAAGAATTAAGCACCTGTTTTTAAAATGAATCGGGGAAAGGATCATTCGTGACGAGTGATCCTTTTTCTTTTTTAACTCATTTTTTCTGATCCGCATCCAAGTGAAACTTATGTAGAAAACGATGCGCAATAGGAGTCAAAAACACAGCTACGGTGCTCAGGAACACCACGCCACTGAAGATCGAATAAATCGAGGCAAACCACTTGGCGCTATCATTGATCAATGGATCGACCGGTCCCATTCCCGTGAGAATCATAGAAGCGTTCACCAGCGAATCGAGCCAGGAGAGTTGATTGGAAAAGTGATACCCCACCACACCAATCCCCAGCGAAAAGCCAATCAGTAAGAGCGAGAAGCCACCATAGCGTAATACACGCTTGTAAAATTCTACTTTGGAGAGTAGCGGGCTGGAGTGATGTTCGAAGTGCATAGCAGGAAAATTACAGCCTAAAATTTAGAATTTCTGATCCGCTTTTGGTTAAATCCGGTAAACTTAACCTTACTATTTTTTGTTTCTGTTTCCGATACGGCAGCGTATTTTTACCTTTCATTTTTTATACATCTCTGTGCAGCAAACTCCCAACGACTCTTACTTAGACGATCTCGACCCGAAGGAATACATTATTATCAAGCGGGCACGCGTCAATAATCTTAAAAACCTGAGTGTAGCCATACCACGAAATAAGCTGGTAGTGATCACCGGCCTTTCGGGATCGGGCAAATCTTCACTTGCTTTCAATACATTGTTTGCTGAGGGACAGCGAATGTATGTGGAAAGCCTGAGCTCTTATGCACGTCAGTTTCTTGGACGTATGGAAAAGCCCGATGTGGATTATATACGTGGTGTGTCTCCGGCTATTGCCATCGAGCAAAAAGTAAACACACGCAACCCGCGCTCCACGGTGGGTACTTCAACCGAAGTATATGATTACCTCAAATTACTTTTCGCGCGGGTTGGCAAAACCATTTCGCCCGTGAGCGGAAAAGAGGTGAAGCGCGACACGGTAACGGATGTGGTGAACTACATCAACAACCTGAAAGAGGGAACACGCGTGATGGTAGCCGCACCATTGAAGCTGGATAAGAAACGCAAAGTAGAAGATGAACTTAATCTTTTATTGAGCAAAGGCTTTGCACGTGTGCTGATTGATGGTGAAGTAAAGTTTATTGAAGAGCTTTTAAATCCACCGGCTGAAGGAGCAGCGAAAAAGAAGAAAGCAAAGATTGAAGGGGAGATGGAGATTCTTATTGATCGTGCTGCGGTGAATGTGGCGGATGAAGATCTTACTTTTCGCTTATCCGATTCTATCCAAACGGCATTCTTCGAAGCGAATGGCGATTGCTATGTTTATGCTGAAGGAAAAGCAAAACAACATTTCTCTGATCGCTTTGAGCTGGATGGCATGACTTTCACAGAGCCATCGGTCAATTTGTTTAGTTTCAACAATCCGTTCGGTGCATGCCAGACGTGTGAGGGTTTTGGAAAAGTACTGGGTATCGATGAAGAGCTGGTGATTCCGGATAAAAGTCTTTCGGTATACGAAAATGCGATTGCTCCCTGGCGCGGTGAGCAGATGAGTGAGTGGCAAAAGCCATTGTTGAAAAACGGAATCAAGTTTGATTTCCCGATTCATCGCCCCTATAACGAGCTCACACAAAAGCAGCGCGATCTGTTGTGGAATGGGAACGAATACTTTGAAGGTATTCATGCCTTCTTTAAATACCTGGAATCGAAAACGTACAAGATTCAATATCGTGTGATGTTGTCGCGCTATCGCGGAAGAACCACTTGCCCGGACTGCCGAGGAACACGGTTGCGCAAAGATGCATCGTATGTGAAGATTGCCGACACCTCCATTACAGACCTGGTGTTACTTCCCATTGAAGATACATTTGCCTTCTTTCAAAAAGTAAAACTACCTGACTTTGATAAGAAGGTAGCTGATCGTTTACTTACTGAAATTAAATTCAGACTGGAATACCTGGAGAAAGTAGGGCTCGGTTATCTCACGTTGAATCGGTTGACGAACACGTTATCGGGCGGAGAGTTTCAGCGTATCAAACTGGCTACATCACTGGGTAGTGCATTGGTGGGCTCCATGTACATCATGGATGAGCCAAGTATTGGTCTTCATCCAAAAGATACGGCACGCATGATTGAAGTGTTGAAAGCGCTGCGCGATATGGGCAACACCGTGATTGTAGTGGAACATGAGGAGGAAATTATGCGGGCGGCTGATCAGATCATTGACATTGGCCCCGATGCGGGAAGCCATGGTGGTCAATTGGTTTTTCAGGGTACGCTGAAAGACATGGATAAAAAAATCCAGTCGCATACCACCGACTTTTTAAGCGGGCGCGAAGGTATTGCCATTCCTAAATCGCGCAGAAAATGGAAGGACTCCATTACAGTAGCCGGTGCACGTGAGAACAACTTAAAAAACCTGACCGTGAAGTTTCCTCTGGGAGTGCTTACGGTGGTGACAGGAGTAAGTGGTTCGGGTAAATCAACGCTGATCAAGAAAATTCTGTATCCGGCTGTGGGGCGCCTGAGCGGGTCCGTTTCGGAAACACCGGGGCGATATGATAAACTGGACGGAGATTTTTCTAAAGTAACGCAGGTAGAGTTTGTTGATCAGAACCCCATAGGAAAATCATCGCGCTCCAATCCGATCAGTTATGTAAAGGCATATGATGCTATCCGTCAATTGTATTCCGATCAGCCACTGGCGAAGCAACGCGGTTATAAACCATCGCACTTTTCGTTCAACGTAGAAGGAGGCCGTTGTGATAACTGTGAAGGCGAAGGAGAGATCAAAGTAGAGATGCAGTTCATGGCCGATATCTACCTGAAGTGCGAAGTGTGTAACGGCAAGCGTTTCAAGCAGGAAGTGCTGGAGATCGAACACAAGGGAAAAAATATTGCAGATGTACTGGATATGACAGTGGAAGATGGTCTGGAGTTTTTCAAAGACATCAAACCGATCTACAGTAAAATATTTCCGCTTAATGAAGTAGGATTAGGTTATGTAAAGTTGGGACAATCCTCCAACTCACTGAGCGGTGGTGAGGCGCAACGAGTAAAGCTCGCTTCATTCCTTGGCAAAAATGCCAACGACTCAAAAGATCATATTCTGTTTATCTTTGATGAACCCACCACAGGCCTTCACTTCCATGACATTTCAAAACTACTCAAAGCCATGAACGCACTGGTAGATGAAAGCCATAGTGTGATTGTGATTGAGCATAACATGGAGATCATCAAAAGCGCAGACTGGATCATTGACCTCGGCCCTGAAGGCGGAGAGAAAAAAGGCGGGCAGTTAATGTTTGAAGGAACACCGGAAGAAATGGCAAAGAAAGGAAAAGGTTTTACTGCTCAGTTTTTGAAAGAGAAGTTGAAGTAAGTATACGTAGTTCATTCTTTAGTGTCCTGGCGTCTTCGAGGTTAGATTTCTTTGCCACGAAGACGCAAAGACACAAGTAACCACAACGCCCAGACAATTTTCACATGGAAATCTTCTACAAACCGTGGCCCTGGTACATCGCAGGCCCCATCATTGGCTTTACTGTTCCGCTTCTATTATTGATCGGAAACAAAAAGCTCGGTATCTCTTCTACTTTGCGCCAGATTTGTGCGGCATGCGTACCGGCAAATATCTCCCTGTTCAGGTACGACTGGAAAAAAGACAGCTGGAATTTATTCTTTGCCGGAGGAATAGCAGTAGGTGGATTCCTGGGGGGTTATGTATTCGCCAATCCTGATCCTGTTGCGATTTCACAAAGCACCACAGCGTATCTTCATTCATTTGGATTAACTGATCTCACCGGTTTAATGCCATCCGAGTTATTCAACTGGTCATCGCTGGTAACATTAAAAGGATTTCTCATGATGGTGGTGGGTGGCTTCATGGTAGGCTTCGGTACGCGCTATGCGAAAGGATGTACATCGGGTCATGGCATCCTTGGTCTGTCGGCCTTGCAATGGCCATCACTCATTGCTACAATGAGTTTCTTTTTAGGAGGAATTTTATTCAGTCACCTGGTATTACCCTATATCTTGTCGCTATGAAGAACATTAAGTACTTATTCATAGGAGTTGTATTTGGGCTGGCCCTTACCAAAGGTGAAGCCATCTCCTGGTACCGCATTCAGGAGATGTTTCGTTTTGAAAGCTTTCACATGTTCGGCATTTTCATGACGGCTATACCAACCGGAGCGCTATTTTTATTTATAATCAAAAAACAAAAGCTCAACACTTTTGAAGGTGAAGTGGTGGATATGCCCGTGAAAAAATATTCTCACGGAATTGTCATCGGTAGCCTGATCTTCGGTTTTGGATGGGCACTAACGGGTGCTTGTCCTGGTCCGCTTTATGCACAGATCGGTTCTGGCAGTTGGGTTACCGGTGTAACATTACTCAGTGCAATAGCTGGAACGTGGACGTACGGCTTACTCCAAAACAAACTTCCTGAATAGAAAATTATCGCAATGTGGCTGCGATTCCCTCCCGATAGGAGATTGCCTCAACATTAAATGCATTTGCAAACTTGCTGCTGTCGAAGATGTAATCCTGTTCGTATTGATACATCATCTCGGGAAACTCCCGCATAATCGGTACGAAGAGGCTGACAAGTTGCACACCAAGCTTAGGAAGAGTCTGTACTTTATAATTTTGCTGACCGAGTTCACAGGCCATTCTGATGTAATCTTCTGCGGTAATTTTTTCCTGGCTCGTCAGCGCATGCCATGTCTGATTGTATGCCGTTAATGTATTTCCCAGCAGGGCTACTGTTTTTGCGGCATCCGGAGTATAGGTCATGGTGTGAATCTTCTTCGTGCTGCCCAGCCATTGGGGTGTTTTATTTGCCTTTACTTTATCAGTTACCATCACATTCCCAATGCCAAGGGCCGCATTCGGTCCGTAAAAATCGGCTGCTCTCACAATCAGTGCATTTAGATTTTTGTTTTTGACTTCATCTAAAAGGCGGGTAGCAATTTGAGCACGTACTTCGCCCTTTTTACTTACCGGATTGAAGGGTGTTGTTTCGGTCATCGGCCCTTTAACCAATCCATACGAATAGACATTATCAAAAAAGACAAGCTTGCTGTTATGCTTCTTGCAGGCATCGATCACATTGCCCATGATCTTCGGCCATTGCTCCTGCCATACTTTACTGTTGTACTTCAATCCTGCCAGCAGGTAGACAACTTCACTTCCGGCTACTGCCTTTTCAGTTTGATCATAATTGAGCAGATCAGCTTTCATTAACTCATCCGTATTGTTCACCTTCCTGGGATTACGACTCACTTGCCGAATCTGTTTGGTATAGCTGACCAGTTGCTTTGATAATTCCTGTGCGATGATGCCGTTGGCTCCGAGAATGGTTTGCATAAAGGATGGATTTAATAGTAGAGTCGGAATCATATAAAAATTATTTCATGGTTACTTTCAATTAATTTTAATCCCGTGCGGCATCTTATTCCTATGTTTGTACGTTGAACACGTTCCTTTTTGGAATAAACAAGTAATGACTACCGTCAAAGATCTTCGCCTTCAGATCACCACCAGGCAAATCCTGAGCATGGCATTGCCCATTTCGCTCGCGATGCTGGTGCCGCAGATCAACTTCATTACCAACAATGTCTTTCTGGGTGGATTGGGCGAGAAGGAACTGGCAAGTGCGGGCATTACCGGAGTATATTACTTGATCTTCGCAGTGATTGGTAACGGATTGAATAATGGACTTCAATCCCTGATTGCACGCCGGGCCGGGCAAAATCTTCCAAAAGAAATCGGTCGCTTGTTTTACCATGGCGTGTGGATTGCGCTTGGCGTGGCCGCGATAGGGATTGTGCTCACCTATCTTTTTGCTCCGGTGATTTTGCGGGCAGTGATTCATAACCCGGAAACCGCAGAGCAGGTAATTCATTTTTTGCTGATCCGCATCTGGGGATTGCCATTTCTTTATTTATATGTCATGCGCAATGCATTGCTTGTCGGTACCAACCAAACCAACTTCCTGGTATATGGTACCCTGGCCGAAGCATTGGCAAACATATTTTTAGACTATGGTTTTATCTATGGTCATTTCGGATTGCCTGCATTAGGGTTTAACGGAGCGGCTTATGCCTCCA
Source organism: Flammeovirgaceae bacterium (assembly GCA_023251155.1). GTDB lineage: Bacteria > Bacteroidota > Bacteroidia > Cytophagales > Cyclobacteriaceae > ELB16-189. The sequence goes on from JAHEZH010000073.1 coordinate 23,186, forward strand.
TTATTGCCGAAGGAACGGGCTTGTTTGTCATCTATGCGGTTATTCATTTTAAAGGACTGAATAAGCAGTTTGCGTTCTTCGAACAAAAGAAATTTGATCCCGCCGTTTTCAAGCTGCTGCTGGTGCAATCATCACCCCTCATTTTGCAATATGCCATCAGTATTGCCAGCTGGGAGTTCTTTTATATCCTGATCGAACATCATGGCGACAGGGCATTGGCTGTATCCAACACCATGCGAAATATCTTTGGCTTGTTCGGAATATTTGCCTGGGCATTTGCCTCAACAACGAATAGCATGGTAAGTAATATTATCGGGCAGGGTAGACACGATGAAGTCATCCCCCTGATCAAACGAATCGTGAAGATCAGCTTTTCCATTTGTCTTTCCATTTTTATAGTTCTCAACCTCGCGCCTCAGCTGTTCCTTTCTTTTTACGGGCAAGGTGATGAGTTCATTACCTATGCGATCCCTGTGGTGAGAGTGGTGTCGGTCGCATTGCTGATGATGTCATTCGGTACCATATGGCTCAACGCAGTAACGGGCACGGGTAACACCGTGGTAAACCTCACCATAGAGATGGTGACCATCGTGATTTATTGTACGTACGTTTACCTGGTGCTGGAGGTATTTCATCTCCCCATCACCTGGGGATGGGGGAGCGAATGGGTGTACTGGATGAGCATGTTCATCATGGCGTTCTTTTACATGCGGTCAGGCAAATGGAAAGCGAAGCAAATCTAGATGCCATCACTGCGAGGAACGCCGCCGCCCACAGCTACGATAGCATTACACAACATAATGTATATAGTTTCAATTGAGCACCAGCATTTATAGATTGCTTCGCTCGTTCCTCGTCCGCAATGAGGGTTAGGCTTTGAAGTACTCCTCTAACTCGGCCAGTGTATTTTCTCCTTTCAGATCTTTAATCACCTGTCCTTTTTCAAGGATAACAATTCGGTTGCAAAGATCGGTAACATGATTAAGATCATGACTCGAGATAAGGAAAGTAAGATGGCGCTCCTGTTGTTCTTTCTTCAATAAATCTTTCAAGCGAATCTGTGAAGTGGGATCGAGGTTTTCGAAAGGTTCATCGAGGATGATTACTTCCGGGTTGCCGATAAATGCCGCTGCGATTCCTGCTTTCTTCAGATTTCCTTTCGACAGATCTCCAATCCGTTTGTTCTTGCCAATGAGTTCACCATTAAAAAGCTCTTCAAACTTGGAATAGAAATTTTTCATGTCTTCCTGCGAGTAGCCGTGGAGTTTGCCTACAAACTGGAAGTATTCATCAGGGGTTAAGTAAGAGATGAGGAAGTTCTCATCGAGGAACGATCCAACTTGTTTCTTCCATTCATCATTCAGCTGAACATTATTGCCATTGATGGTCACTTCGCCCGAGGTCGGTTTGATCAGATCCAGGATCATACGGAACAAAGTTGTTTTACCGGCTCCGTTGTTTCCCACCAGGCCAAAGCTCTCGCCCCGCGGTATGCTTAGTTCACTTACGTTGACAACACTACTTCCTTTATATTCTTTTTTCAGTTCCTTTACTAAAATCATTTGTAGCTAAATTTACTTGTTACTGTTTAGGTTGGTATTGTTACTCCTTTCGGAAACGCGCAGCCATGTCGTATTTCTTTTGGATCAATCGCTTTGTGGTCAGGTCAATCAGCTGTTTGTGCAGGGCAATACCAAAAAGACCAATCACACCAATCGCTACTAATCCGGCGTTGGGATAACCCATGAGGCTGAAAGGAGTATAGATGACGTAAGGAACCAGAATGACGGGAAGAGACATCAGCCATTGTGCCGCACCTACACCTTCATAATTAAAGGCCGCACCTTTGTCCAGGTCTATTTTCTTTGGCTCCCACATCGCGATATTGAGAATAACGAAAGTGTTAACACCCAGATTGAATAAAGCAGCCACTGTATGGATTAATAAAATCTTCCAGCCAAAATAAACGTACGGTATGCTTAGCATAAAACAGATAAGCCCTACCGAACAAAGCAACCAGTATTTGGATTGGATGTACTCGCGCATGGAAATGGGCTGGGTGATAATAAAATCAAAATGGCCGCCTTGCCAGCTGAAAAGGAACTGCCCGTAGTTGAGCATAAAAATGCCGGTGACAAAGACACCCACAAATAATAGAAAGCCTGGCATTCCTTCCGTGTAGGTTTTGTTGGTGTAGAAGATAAGACCGTAAAACAGGAAGAACCCGCTGAGAAAAAGAATATTGCGCGGGCGCTTGTTTCGCAAAATCAGTTTGATCTCCACATTGATCCATTCGCCAATGGCACCAAAGCGATTAAGGAAGTCAAAATGGGTAGTCACTGTTGTTGATTCTTTCTGTGCGGCCAGATCTTCGATGTACATGCTCTGGCGGAAGAAGCGAAAGTTGATCAGGTATAGCAGAGCAAGCAGCAGCAAAGGAATAAAAATCCCGGCTGGGTGCTCGATAATAAAGGTAAAGACCGGTGCAGACAGCTCGGAGACTTTAAACCATCCAAAATAATCGGAAGCACCCAGCAGTGAGAAGAGAGAGATCAGTAGAAGAAAACCCCATACGGAATCGTCCAGTTGTTTTTTGAAAAGAATAACGATGTAATGCATGGATAAACTCAATAGCCAGATCGATCCGATCCAGCTCCATGCAGCGCCTGTACTTTCTTTGCCCGCAACCACCATAAAAGCAAAAGGTGTGAAGAGCAATAAGGGAAGAAGATTCAGGACATGTATAATCGACTTGCCCAGTAAGTAATGTGCGATGCTGGATTTCTTTATGGGAAGATGTAAATAAGGTTGCACGTCCAGTACGGGAAGATTTTGCAGGAAGTACCGCATCATGAACTCAAAACCGAAATAGTAAAAGAGTATTCCGTTCAGGAAGGTAACGCTGTCGCTGATGTTTAATGTGGTGGTTATGATGTGATCGAGCGCAAAGCCAAGTGCAAGCGAATAGATCACCATCATCAGGGCAAAGAACCCCAGGAAAATGGAAGTAACAACTTCTTTTCCGAACGAAACAGAACGGGAGAATTTCTTCCACGTGTGAGAGAGGAATGCGAGGATCATGCAGGATCAATAAAAAATCAAGATAGAACAAGTTGCCTTAAAAAAAAAAGCGGCTGCAGCGCAAAAAACAAAATGAAGAAATCGGTACCCGTAAATGTTTAAGGGGGCAACCCGTTTAATGTGCCATCGTTATTCTATCTTTGATATTCAATTTGACTTTTATATGTCTACCATACAAAAACGTTTTAGTCAGCAGGATCTCGACCGCATCAAACTGGCCGTAAAGAATGCTGAAGATAAAATTTCAGGTGAAGTAGTTCCCGTGTTCGTAGAGAAGAGCGGCTATTACAATATCGCGAATTACAGGGGTGGTTTTGCCGGGGCATTGCTTGCCTTTTTCGTCATCATTATACTCGATCGGTATGCTTCACCGGAGGTGGCGGTTTATGATCCCATGCTCATCTTTCTCTACGTATTGGTAGCGGGCTCGGCAGGCGCAGCCCTCTCTCATTTTTTTGATCCGTTAAAACGACTCCTCTTAAACCAGGCACATCTGGATCAGGCAACCCGGAAGCGTGCGGAGAATGCTTTCCTGGAGGAAGAAGTGTTTGCCACACGGCATCGCACCGGTATTATGATTTTTGTTTCTTTCTTTGAACGCGAAGTGATTGTCATGGCCGATCGCGGCATAAGCAAAGTGGTGGAGCAGAAAGAATGGGATAAAATGGTGAACGATATCATCTCCAGTATCCGCAAGGAAAAAGTAACCGATGGCCTGGAAGCGGCTATTAAAAGATGTGGAGAAATACTTCTCGAAAAAGGATTTCTGAAAACAGCCGATGATATAAACGAATTGCGGGATGACCTGCGTCTTGAATAATTAATGGATCGAACAGTAAAGTCTACAATGAGCAGGTTAATGGCTTCGTTTACAAAGTTATTTCTATGGATAGGCACGCTGACGTTGGCCAGCGCGCTTCAGGCACAGACTCCCATTCCCGAGCATGGAGCAGTATGGGTGCACGATGAAGCAGGTATTCTCTCTGCCCAAACCAAGGCGCAACTGGAAGCGGCATTAAAATACGAGCGTGATTCTACTTCCAATGAAATTGCGGTATTGATTGTGCCGGCAATAGAGGGTGGCGATATTGATGGCTATGCCGTACAGGTATTTGAGAAATGGAAGCTGGGGAAAGCCAGTAAAGACAACGGTGTATTGTTTTTGATTTCGGTGCAGGACAGGCAAATGCGTATCGAAGTAGGCTATGGCCTCGAAGGTGTGCTTACCGATGCCATGTCCAGCCGCATCAATCGCAACGAGGTGGCACCCCGTTTTCGCCAGGGCGACTATGACAATGGTGTGAAGGCAGGAGTGAGTGCCATCATCCAAACGATAAAAGGGGAATATAAAAACGATGATCCTGCTCCGCAGCAGCGCAGAAAGAAAAAGGGATCTCCGTTGGTATCCATTATCATCTTTATTGTACTAATCATTATTGCTTCCCGCAGGCGTGGAGGCGGTGGGGGTGGAAGTGGCTGGTCGGCTGCCGGTGGCTTCCTTGCCGGAACATTGATGGGAGGCAGAGGATTTGGCGGTAGTGGTGGTTCGTGGGGCGGAGGCGGTGACTTTGGTGGCGGTGGCAGCTCCGGTGGCGGTGGCTCCAGCGACTCGTGGTAATTTTTTAATGCAAGGATTTAAAAAGAACAGTGA
>JAHEZH010000199.1 GCA_023251155.1 Flammeovirgaceae bacterium
ATCATTAATGAATTCTCATTGCTGGATGGCGATCTGGAGATGACTGTATTCTATGTGATGGAACTGGGACAAAAGCTCCCGGCATTTCCTGACCAGGATAAAACAGATAGCAATGAAGTAAAAGGGTGTCAGTCTAAAGTATGGCTCACGGGTCGTCTTGAAAATGAACTGCTTTACTTCACTGCCGACAGTAATACGGCCATTACCAAAGGACTGGTCAGCTTACTGGTGCGGATTTTCTCCGGTCAGAAAGCGGAAGACATACTGAATGCAGACCTTTATTTTATGAAGAAGATCGGGATGGAACGGTTCATTGGTACGCAACGTTCTAATGGTTTTGCCGCCATGGTCAAGCAGATGAAGTTGTATGCATTGGCTTTTAAAACTAAAATGGAAGTGAAGTCATGAACGAAATAGTGGAACCACCCAAAGAAACAGCAAGCGAAAATCTTCGCGACAAAGTACTGGCCGCCATTAAGACAGTGTACGATCCGGAAATTCCTGTGGATGTGTATGAACTGGGGTTGATTTACGAGATCAACGTGTACCCGGTCAACAACGTTTACGTGCGCATGACGCTGACGTCCCCTTCCTGCCCTTCGGCAGAAGTAATACCCGGTGAGGTGGAGCAAAAGATTAAAGCAATCGAAGGAATCAATGATGTGAAGGTGGAAATCACGTTTGATCCGCCTTATTCGCAGGATATGATGAGTGAAGCCGCCAAGCTGGAACTAGGATTCATGTAATCGTGTTATATCTCTTGGACTTGAATTAAACCATAACTTTTGATCTTAAATATATGTATCCCGAACAATTAGTAGCCCCGATGCGCCAGGAATTGACCACTGCGGGCTTTACGGAGTTGAAAACTCCTGAGCAGGTAGAAAACCTTGTCAAAAACGAAAAGGGCACTACCCTTTTGGTGATTAACTCGGTGTGCGGTTGCGCTGCCGGTGCGGCAAGACCAGGTGTGAAATGGGCATTGTTAAATAGCGGTAAAAAACCCGCTCATTTGACTACCGTATTTGCAGGTGTGGATAAAGAAGCGGTATCCAAAGCGCGTGAGCTGACACTGCCTTATCCTCCTTCTTCTCCGGCGATTGCTTTATTCAAAGACGGTGAGCTTTTGCATTTTGTAGAGCGTCATCACATTGAAGGAAGAAACGCGCAAATGATCGGACAGCATTTGGTAGAAGTGTTCGAAGAGTTCTGTTAGTCACTGTTAAGAATAAAATCAGAGAGCTGAGTACTGTTTATTTTAACTAAGCCAGTGCTCAGCTTTTTTATTACCCAGTTACTTCACAGCGGCTTTTGATTTTCGTCTTCCGGATTGGTGTACCTGCATTTTTTCCTGATGATTTTCGGCTGCCTCATCAATAGAATGCGTGGCATGAATGTCCATTTCTCTTCTGGCCAGATCGCTTAGCTTGATATAAAATTTCTTGAGCACAATCAACTCTTCTTCGGTCAGATCTTCACTATTAATCAGACGATTGCTGGCCCCCTCATGGGCTGCGATCAACTCATTCATTTTGAGATGTAAAGCCATCGTATCCTTATTCTGCGATTGCTGAATCATGAACACCATCAGGAACGTGATAATGGTTGTACCCGTATTGATCACCAGCTGCCAAGTGTCTGAAAAGCCAAATACAGGACCACTGACCAACCAAAGGATGATGGTGCATAGCGCTGTTAAAAAGGCAGCAGGGCTACCCGTAGCTTTGGTAAGCCTGGTGGAAAACTGATCAAAGATCTTCCTGAATGATTTTTTCTTAGTCTTCATAACGAAATTAGGGTGTGGTACTGGCTACTAACGTACTCAAAAATAAAGGCTCCGAAGAGCCTTTATGGGATTATCTGTTTTACAAATCACTGTCTTACGCCATCTTAATTGGAAGAACTTCTTCTCTTAAAGTTCTCTTTTACACGGTTGACGCCCTCTTCCGCATCTGCCTGCAAATCGCCTGCGTCTGCCAGAGCCTGGTCACGCAAGTCACTTGCATAGGCTTTTCCTTTTCCGGAAAGCTGAGCTATTTCATCCATCCAGTCTTCTGCTGTCTTCTTCAGGTTTCTGCGCAGATCCTCCCCTTTTTCAGGAGCTATTAACATTCCTACCACCACACCTGCCGCTGCCGCTCCAAGTATGCTTAAAAGTATTTTACCGTTGTTCGCCATAAGTTTATAAAGTTTAAAAATTTGTAATTACTATTTATTTTCTTGTCTGATGTTTTCATCACATGCTTTCACTTGATCGAGATGCATGCGCAGATGAGGAAGTGTTTCCGAAATCCAGTTCTTCAAATCCGGATCCTCGGTTTTTTCAAAGCGACTTTCAAATTCCTTAATGGCATTTTCATGCTGATCTGCCATTTCCTTGCACCAGTCTTTGTTGAAGACTTTCGTGTCGGTTTCCTCCGTCAGCTTTTCCATCTTCTTGCGGGCACTTTCCTGAGGTTCTACCGGAACGCTGATAGCTTTCTTATCGGCGAATGACTGAAGCTCTTTCAGCAATTTGCTATGCTCTTTTTCCAGACTGCCTGCAACCTCTTTGACCATCGTATTCGTCGATTTTTGAATCGCTAACTGCGCTAGCTGAATCTCGGCATAATTTCCAGCTACTGTCTCGGCAACGAATTTCGCATCGTTCTCATTCTCCGCCGAGTTGAACTTATCCTTGTTCGCTTCTTCAGCTACTTTATTCGAATCCGTCTCCTTGCTGTTGGTACTGCAGGAGGTAAAGCTTATGGCCGCCACCACCGCTGCGGCCACTAATCCTTTTATGTAGTTCATATCTGTACGGTCTATTAGGATTGATGAGTAGCTACTCTGGAGGCATACTCATCACGATAGCGCTTGATGCGATCATGTGACGTTTTTAATGAAGCACGCTGATCGGCAATAAAATCTACTGTATCTGCCGGCCATTCTGCCTCTTTCTCCAATGCTTTTCTGTAGGTGCGTAAAGCCACATCTTCACCATATTCGCATGATTGAAGAGCCGCCAGTACATCATTACCCGAAAAAACTACTTTAAAGTCCATCCAGGCACGGTAGAGATCACCGGCTGCGCTTGTATCCTTTGCGGGTTCACCACCCAGGCGGATCACTTCTTCTGCGATTGCATTGCTATATCTGCGACTCTCTTCGGCCATCTGATAGAATACCGTTTTAATTTCAGCTTCAAACGAATCTTTAATCTCTTCAGCTGCTTTATTGTATCCTTCCGTTCTGTCCATGTTCACACGAATAAGATCATTCAGTGTGTCAATTACTTTTTTATCGGTTTTCATACTATTTATTTTATTATTAAAGGAGTTGTTATTGTTGTTGCCTGAATTACCTAAATCTTCATTCCAGTGTAGTTAGCTCAATTAACGCTTCCTTTTTTCCTCAATTGAAGTAAATGAAAATAAAAAAACAGCGATTGATGTAACCGCTGTTCTTTAAATTTAAAACTCTGTAAACGAAACGTATTTGCTAAGCTCTTCTGATCACACCAACCAATAAGGAAATAATAGCCAGAACCAGAAGTACGTGGATCAAACCAGCAGCGCTATAGTAGAACACACCAAGCAACCATCCGATGATAAGGATAACTGCGATTAGATATAATATGCTTCTCATAATAATTAAGGGATAAAAGGTTTTTAATTTCCGATATCAGATTAAATTAAGTTGCCATGTTCCAACAAGACACTTAATTCTCATTTCTGTAGAATTGATTACCCATAAACTCATTTAGACTCTAATTCATGCATACGTTGAGCAATAAAATAATCAAATGGGAATCTGCCCTTCTTTTCTGAGCTGCTTCCTTTAGAAAAATCAACTTACTGAAGTTCTTTATGCCTGGCTGTCCATCAATGTTAAAAAGACTGTGCTATCCTCATCACCGGGTACATAATGATCGCTGTAAAAAGAGCAGAGGGATAATAGTTTAACAGTAAAATCCTGAACAGGATAAGAAACCTATCTCATTACAAACCACCGTTTCAGGGCCCGGTGTGTGGAAAATTCCCTAAGTAGTAATGACCTGCTACAAAACAGGGCTACTTTGCATTTAGTGATTTCAAAATTCTCATCAATATTTTTTCTTCCGCAGCAAGATCATCTTCTGATTCGCTGATGTCTTTCCCTGCCGAAGTAAAGTATTTTTTGAGCGTATTACGCTCATAGAGTTGAATAAGCTGCGGATGAACGTAGTATTTGCGGCATACGGTCCGCGTGTTTCCTAATTTCATACTGACGTGATCCAGCGCAGCCAGAATATTCTTTTTACACAATGAACCTGTAGCAGGTTCATCCATTTCTTTTAAGCAATGAAGCAGGTTAATGGAACCGGCCCACGTACGGAAATCCTTTGCTGTAAAGTCGGCATGCAATGTTTCCTTGATGTACTCATTGACCATACCCGAGTCGATGGGATGACGCCCTCCATTTTCATCGTAATACTGAAACAACTCCTTACCGGGTATGTCCTGGCATTGCTTCACAATTCTGGCCAATCGCTTATTCTTGAGTGTGATGTCATGAGCTACCCCCTTCTTTCCTACAAATGAAAATTTCATGTTGCTCCCATCAATTTTCACATGACCATCTTTCAGTGTAGTCATTCCATACGAACCATACAGTTTTTCATAGTCATCGTTTCCTATACGGATGTAGGTACGCTCCATCACACTGATAACGGTAGCGATTACTTTCTCTCTGCATAGCGATCTTCTGTTGAGATCTTGTTGTAAACGTGCACGTAATAAAGGTAGTGCTTTTCCAAATTCGTAGAGACGGTGAAACTTTGTTTCATTACGTGCTGCATTCCACAATTCGTGGTACCGATACTGTTTACGTTGCCTCAGGTCATAGCCTGTTGCCTGAATATGCCCGTTCAGGCTGGCACAGATCCACACCTTGGTCCATGCCGGGGGCACGGCCAGTTTTTTGATTCGGGTGAGCTGGAAATCTTCCTTGACCACTTTCTTTTCCGGATCGAGGTAGGAAAAACCCTTGCCCTTTCGCCTGCGGGTAATACCGGGCATGGAATCACTGACGTACGACAATCGTATTGTGCGTGCGGCCTTTTCATAGTCACGGTCCAGACGAAGTATTTCGTGATGAGACAGGCCATTGAATTGGGTTTGAATTTCCATAAACATCCTCATGAAAAACTGATACCCGTTATCCGTACACAGGTTTTCCTGTTTTGCTTGTGGAACCGATTACTCAGATGAGATGGCACCAGAATTAAAACTTGAAAGTAAAAATAAAATATACCGATTATGATACCTGACAAAGTGCTATACACCGATGGACATGATGTAGTCATCACTGAGTCCACCTTTCAAGTTAAAAATAAATCCTACCATCTTAATGGGATAACCAAACACGGGTTGCAAACCTTACATCCTGACCGGGCACCCGGTATTATTGTATTCGTGCTTGGCGCTATTATTTCAGTATGTGGTATACTGAAACTGATACCGGCGACCTGGATGGAAAGCGTTCATGTTAATGGAACCTATTTTAGTATCAACACGATTGCCATGTGGACAGGTTTGGCTATTGCGTTAACGGGCATATTGATTACTTCATTAGTGAAAGAAAAATATGCGGTACGAATAGCGACTGCCGAAGGAGAAAAGAATGCCGTCATCAGCGACAAGAAAGAATACATCCGGCAAATTGTCAATGCACTCAATGAAGCCTATGGATTTGTACGTGTTAACATGGGTTCTACGTATGTTGCTCCAGCCATGAAGTAATAACGAATTGGGAACTTACTGATCACTACCCTGTCGGTCTTTCATCAAAGGCAGATCAGGGTAGTTTAATTTTATACCTCTCCTATTCACCCTGTTTTGCCAGCATAAGTACGGATATTACGCCCTTCTCTCTCCTTCTTCTCTCCAGATGGAACTCTAATAATCCAATTCAAGCAGGATGCTGATTTGTCAAATGTGTAATTTAAAATGTTGGTCCTTTCTTTGGCGAAGAGTCTCAAGGGTGCTTCAGAGCGATCACTGTAGTTAAGTCTCATCGCTTGCATAAAAAAATACTATCTCCGTTTCCAGAGATAGCATTCATCCATGTTCGCCTATTACAAACTATTGCTGAGGTACAATCGGGCGATTGGCACTAGCCTTATCTTTGGTTTTGACATATACATAGCGATAGCGCGCTGCATGTGGTGTGCCGCTTTGTGTCAGCGTGAGTGTGTTGTCTTTAAAATCCGCTTTCCATTCTACCGTGTTGTCCGTTCCTTTAGTATCTACTACACTCTGCAGATAAAGGCTTTTATGACTTTCATTCACGCGATACGATCCGGAATCGGTCGCCAGGGTACCCGTTACACTTTTGTAATGGCCGTCTTCAGCAAATTCAAGCCACTGAACTTTAGTACTGTCTTTAGAGGTAATGTCCTTTTTACCATCATAGATCGTTTGAACTCTCCATGTACCTACCATATCACTAAAAAGTTTTTCAGCCACCTCTTTTTTCTTTTGAGCCCACAGTGAACCCGAAAGAAAAACTACGGTCGCAAAACAAAGGATGATCGATTTCGTTTTCATATTTTTTATCATTTGAAGCAAACGATAAAAATGATATGCCTTTACCACGGTTGCTATAAGATTGCCCTGATCCAGAGCGGAACGGAATAAGAAAATGGAATGATGACTTAAACGCAGCTGCTGTGGACTTCCTTACCCAATCAGGTAAGCAAAGCCGCCTTTTCAAACCAATACGATTTGATTACACCCATTAATTCTACCAGTTCATGATAGTAGTTGGGCTTCGTGAAAAAGGTATTGCTGCCTAATTTGTAGGTAGTGAGAATGTCTTTGCTGGAGTTGGAGGTAGTGAAGATAATAACAGGTACATGTTTGATCATCTGGTCACTCTTGATTTCCGCCAGTGCTTTGAATCCATCTTTGCGTGGCATATTCAGATCTAGTAATACCAGACAGGGCCTGGTTTCAAATCCTTTGAGCACTTCCAGGAGTTCAGCACCATCGGACGTGAGGAGGATGTGTTCTTTTTTAATGCCGTTATCAACCAGGGCATTAGTAATGAGCGTCTTATCGTCATCATCATCATCGGCAATGATGATGGTCAGGTGGTTGAATTTCATTTACAGTTGTTCTTGGGAGCGTGAAGATAGTTTAAAAAAAAGATAAAAGCGGAGAACTTATATAACCGGTAGCACTCAACGCTATGCTGCCAAAAAAGAATTTCCTAATTTGTCTTTTATTCGCGCTCTAATACCGCACTTACCTCAACATGTTAACTCAAAATAACAGCAGCAGTGATTCTATCGATCATCGGCTCCTTCAGGCAATACCTGTTGCGGCCTATACCTGCAATGCGGAGGGGCGTATCACACAATACAATAAAGCGGCTTCTTTGCTGTGGGGATATGAACCGGATTTAAGCATTAGCTGGAGTGGTGCCTGGAAACTTTTTGATGGAACCGGCCGGGCACTGCTACCGGAGCAGAGCGCCACTGCTGTACTCTTGAAAAGTAAAACTCCGGTATCTGCCTCCGAAATCATCGTTGAAAGGCCTGATGCGTCAAGGATTTTTGTCACCGAACACCCGCAGTTGGTTGTGGATGGCCATGGAAATATTACCGGCAGCGTCACCGTACTCACCGATACCACGGCGCAAAAGCAAAGAGAGCAGATCAACGCCAACCTCGAAGCTATTTTTGAGTCAACCGAAGATGCCGTTATCAGTAAAACACTGGATGGAATTATCACCAGCTGGAACCCCGGAGCAGAACGCATATTCGGATACACCGCAACGGAAATGATCGGTCAATCCATTGCCAAGATTATCCCTGCTGATCGTATCAATGAAGAGCCATCGATCATTCAACGTATCATCAAGGGCGAGCGGATCGAACATTTTGACACCCTGCGCCAGACCAAAAACGGAAATCTGATCGATATATCACTTACGATATCTCCCGTAAAGGACCGTACGGGAAAAATCATTGGTGCTTCCAAAATAGCGCGCGACATCACTGCACAAAAAAGTTTAAATAAAGCCTTAGTCAAAAGTGAACAACGGTTTCGCCACATGGTGATGCAATCCTCCATTGCCATGCTGGTGATGAGAGGCCCTGAGTTTATTGTGGAAATAGCGAACCGCGCTTATCTCGAAATTGTAGATCGCAAAGCAAACGACTTCATAGGCAGGCCTCTATTGAAGGGCTTGCCCGAACTGGAAGGCCAGGGAATCCGCGAACTATTAACCAATGTATTGCAAACCGGTGTACCCTTTTATGGCAATGAATTTCCGGTGCAACTGGTTCGAAACGGGAAAGAAGAAAAAGCCTATTTCAATTTCTCTTATCAGCCAGCCTATGAGATGGACGGAACCATCTCCGGTATCCATGTCGTTGCTTTCGAAGTCACCTCACTGGTCAGGTCGAAGTATACGCTGGAGCAGAGCGAGAGTAATTTCCGCAATATGGTGATGCAGTCGCCTATTGCAATGACGATCTTCAGAGGACCGGACCATATTATTGAAATGGCCAACGTAGAAATGTTTAAGAATGTCTGGCGCAAGCAGGAAAGTGAAGTGATCGGCAGAAAATTGCTCGATGTATTTCCTGAGCTGAAAGAACAAAAGTATCCGGAGCTATTGAAGAAAGTGCTCACTACCGGCACGCCTCATCGAGAATACGAATCACTGGCTTATGTGCAGGGCGATGACGGGATGAAAAAATTCTATCTCGATTACGAATATTCACCGCTTAAGGAAACCGATGGTACCGTTTCGGGTATCATGATAACGGTGAATAATGTAACCGCGCGCGTAGAGGCGGTCAGGCAATTGGCCGATGCCGAAGAACGCATGCGTTTAGCAGCTGATGGTACAGGACTTGCCACGTGGGATCTGGATGTGAATACACGCGAAGTGATCTATTCCCCCAAACTGGCGGTGTTGTTTGGATTCGATGAAACAAAAATATTAACTCACGCTCAGATGAGGAGTATGTTTCATCCGGAAGACCGAGAAACCATTATTGAAAAGGCGTTTGCTCTTGCATTGCAGACCAGCCAGTATGCGTATGAAGCACGTGTCATATGGCCCGATAATTCTATCAAATGGGTACGTACGCTGGGTAAAGTATTGTTCGATGATCAGCATAAGCCCGTCCGCATGCTGGGTACCATGCGTGACATTACGAATGAAAAAATAGCGCAGAGAGCAATTGAGGAAAGCGAACAGCGGTTGAACCTCGCTATTGATGCCGCAGAGCTCGGCACCTGGGAACTCCATTTAAAAACATACCAACTCATTTACTCGAACCGTTACGCAAAAATATTTGGCCTGGAGGATGAAAACCTACCGCATTCAACCTTTCTCCGATTCATGCATCCGGATGATTTGAGCATCAGGAAGGCGGCCTTTGAATTCGCATATGAAACGGGAATACTGGACTATGAAGCGCGCATTATCCGGGAAGATAAATCCATTAGGTGGATAAAAGCGAAGGGTAAATTATTCCGTAATGATCAGAACGAGCCCGAAAGAATGCTGGGCACCATACAGGATATCACAGACATCAAGTCGATTGAAGAAGAGCTGGAGAAGCGTGTAAAGTTAAGAACAGCAGAGCTGCAGCAAGTCAATCTAAAACTGCAACAGTCGAACCAGGAACTGGAACAATACGCGTATGTTGCCAGCCACGATTTACAGGAACCGTTGCGTAAGATAAGAACCTATTCGGGTTTGCTCTATCAAAATCTTTCCGGCAAAACAGAGACCGCTTCGCTGAATACGCTGGAAAAAATAATCAGTTCAGCTGAGCGCATGTCCACGCTTATTTATGATTTGCTCAATTTCTCCCGACTGCTGAAACCGGAAACTTCCTTTGAGTCCATTGATCTGAATGTGATCCTTAAAAATGTGGTGAACGATCTGGAATTGGTTATTCAGCAGAAAAAAGCTCAGGTCAATTTTGATCAACTGCCCATCCTGGAAGGCATTCCTTTGCAGATGGGGCAGCTATTCTATAACCTGGTGAATAACTCTTTGAAATTTTCGAAACCAGAAGAGGCGCCTGTGATCAACATCATGTGCAAAGTACTCTCTAGTGAGCGCGTTTCTGAAAACAAAAAACTCAACGCTGAACTGGATTATTTTGAAATCGACATACAAGACAACGGCATTGGATTTGACCAGGAGAGTGCGGAACAAATCTTTGAAGTATTCAAGCGTTTGCATAGCAGGACGG
>JAHEZH010000074.1 GCA_023251155.1 Flammeovirgaceae bacterium
TTCAGTATGCCTTTGTCGATGAGAATTTTGCCCGGACATTCTCAACACAACAACAGTTTGGTAAAGTGCTTACCGCTATGGCGTCTTTGGCCGTCCTCATTGCCAGTCTTGGGTTGCTGGGAATGGTCATCTATTCACTGGAGCAGCGCACCAAGGAAATTGGCATTCGTAAAGTGTCCGGTGCATCGGTGTATGACATACTCACACTCATCTCAAAGGGATATACAAAACTTATTCTGATCGCTTTTCTGATTGGATCACCGGTAGCCTACTACCTGATGCATTTCTGGCTCATGGACTTTGCCTATGCCGTAAAACCTTCGCCGTGGATATTTGTCTCTGCCGGAATGTGCACGCTTTTACTGGCAGTGCTTATTACCAGTTACCATTCTGTAAAAGCAGCATTAACGAATCCGGTTGATGTGCTGAAAGATGAATAAGCAATGATGGATACTAAGCAGCTCCTGTTGATTTCAAAGGAATGCCTTAGCACCTGGGGAAGGTGATTGCATGAAACACAAAACGAATTTAAAGCCAAGCATTCCTTTATCACGATCCTTGAGTGCCCGC
Source organism: Flammeovirgaceae bacterium (assembly GCA_023251155.1). Classification (GTDB taxonomy): domain Bacteria; phylum Bacteroidota; class Bacteroidia; order Cytophagales; family Cyclobacteriaceae; genus ELB16-189. The sequence continues at coordinate 571 of JAHEZH010000074.1, forward strand.
TTTTCAGATAATGTATCATCATCGGAGTTCTGCTTAATAACAGGACAATTTGAATCTTTCTGATCCTTCCTCATGTAGCCTTCCCAACATTACGCCCTTTTCATCAAGAAGAATGACATGCGCAAAAAGAATGGATCACGGTAGGATACTCGTATCCCGACCTCCCGCCCCGGAGTTGCAGTGTTCTTCTAACGGCACATCAAACTACTCTTTTACAGCGCCTTACTCCATTTTCAACTCCTTCAATCAATCCGTCACCGGATCACCAGCCCGTTTTCAGCATTCGATTTCGGACTTTGCTCGTTTCCTTCCTATTTCTATATTTGCGCCTCGAAATAAAGCCATCCCGTGAGGCAAAAGACGGGATGGTTTTTATATGTTATCATGTTCCTAAACCCTTAAAAATGAACAATACGCTCTTATTAGTCCCTGTGTTGGGAGTAGTTGGCCTCATCGTGATGGCCATCAAGTCGGCATGGGTAAGTAAACAAGATGCCGGTGATGCTAAAATGCAGGAACTGGCCGGATACATTGCCGATGGCGCTATGGCTTTCCTGAAAGCCGAATGGAAAGTGCTCAGCATTTTCGTTGCGTTTGCAGCCGCACTGCTCGCCTACTCGGGCACTATCCACGAAATCCACGGTCGTGAAATACACTCCAGCTGGATCATCTCCATCGCTTTCATCATTGGAGCCGTATTCTCTGCCACTGCCGGTTATATTGGTATGAAGGTAGCTACTAAAGCCAACGTGCGCACCACACAAGCTGCACGTACCAGCCTGAAGCAGGCACTGAAAGTATCGTTTACCGGTGGTACCGTTATGGGCCTTGGTGTGGCGGGTCTTGCTGTGCTGGGTTTGGGTGGTTTATTCATCGCATTCCTTTCCATCTTTGCTGACCTGGGTGTTCACACCGTACAGACCGCCATTGAAGTTTTAACGGGTTTCTCACTGGGTGCAGAATCGATCGCCCTGTTTGCCCGCGTAGGTGGTGGTATCTACACCAAAGCCGCCGATGTGGGTGCCGACCTGGTAGGAAAAGTAGAAGCAGGTATCCCGGAAGACGATGTGCGCAACCCTGCTACTATTGCCGACAACGTAGGTGATAACGTAGGTGACGTAGCCGGTATGGGTGCCGATCTTTTCGGATCCTATGTAGCCACTATTCTGGCGACCATGGTGTTGGGTCAGGAAATTACAGTGACGGACAACTTCGGTGGCATGTCTCCCATCCTGTTGCCCATGGTGCTTTGCGGATTAGGGATCCTTTTCTCTATTGTCGGAACATTCTTCGTTACGATTAAAGACGAAAAATCAAGCGTACAAAATGCCTTGAACCTGGGCAACTGGTCATCCATCGTCATCACAGGTATTGCCTCTTATTTTCTTGTCCTGTGGATGCTCCCTGAAACACTGAACCTGCGTGGTTATGAGTTCAGCAACATCAACGTGTTCTATGCCATCCTTGTAGGTCTTGTGGTCGGTACCATCATGAGTATCGTTACCGAATACTATACCGCTATGGGCAAAGGCCCTGTATTGTCAATCATTCAGCAATCATCAACAGGTCACGCTACCAACATCATCGGGGGTCTTTCAGTAGGTATGAAATCAACAGTGATTCCAATTCTGGTATTGGCAGGCGGTATCATGTCCTCCTATTATTTCGCTGGTCTTTACGGAGTAGCTATTGCTGCTGCCGGTATGATGGCTACTACCGCCATGCAGCTGGCCATTGATGCCTTTGGCCCTATCGCAGACAACGCAGGTGGTATTGCTGAAATGAGTCAGCTCCCTCCTGAGGTACGTGAGCGTACGGACAATCTGGATGCGGTAGGTAACACGACTGCCGCTACCGGTAAAGGGTTCGCCATCGCATCTGCTGCATTGACTTCCCTGGCATTGTTTGCTGCCTTCGTAGGTATTGCAGGCATCAGCGCTATTGATATTTATAAAGCACCGGTATTGGCTGGTTTGTTTGTAGGTGGTATGATTCCATTCATCTTCTCTGCCTTGTGTATTCAGGCAGTAGGTAAGGCGGCAATGGATATGGTGCAGGAAGTACGCAGACAATTCCGCGAAATTCCGGGCATCATGGAGTACAAGGCAAAACCGGAATATGAAAAGTGTGTGGCCATCTCTACGCAGGCTTCTATCCGTGAGATGCTGATGCCAGGCGCGATTGCCCTGATCACTCCGGTAATTGTTGGGTTCTTATTCGGTCCTGAAGTATTGGGCGGTTTGCTGGCTGGGGTTACGGTATCAGGTGTACTGATGGGTATCTTCCAGAGCAATGCAGGTGGTGCATGGGATAACGCCAAGAAGTCCTTTGAAAAAGGAGTATTGATCAATGGTGAAATGTTCTATAAGAAATCAGAGCCACACAAGGCGTCTGTGACCGGTGATACGGTAGGTGATCCTTTCAAGGACACATCAGGTCCATCCATGAACATCCTGATCAAACTGATGAGTATTGTATCGCTGGTAATTGCTCCCTATATCTACCAGGGCGATGCTTCCGTTACCAAAGCGGAAGAAGTAAAACCAAAAACAGAAACCATCCTTTCTGACGTTGATGCTCCTGCTGTTCAGAAGTAATCGTTCTCCGTTTTAATATTGAAAGCCCCGATTTAATGGATCGGGGCTTTTTTTGTTACCCCTGGGTGATTAACTTTCAACCTGTTAAACCTTCTGATTGGTTCTATTCTTAACTTCTCCACCCTATGAAGTACTTCAGTCTTTCACTGTTCATTCTTTTCCTGTCGGCTCCGGCATTTAGTCAGGGCGTATTAGGAAAATGGAAAACCATTGATGATGAAACCAACGAGGCCAAATCAATAGTGGAACTCTACGAGAAAGACGGAAAAGTGTATGGCAAGATCACCAGGCTATTCCGTAAAGCAGGTGAAGATCAGGATCCGGTTTGTAATCAATGTGAAGCCGACGATGCACGCTATCAGAAAAAAATTATTGGGATGGAGATACTGAAAGACATGAAAAAATCAGGTGAAGAATATGCGGGAGGAAATATTCTTGATCCCAACAACGGCAAAATATACCACTGCAAACTGTGGCTGGAAGGAAACGATCTGAAACTCAGAGGTTACTGGGGGGTGTTCTACCGTACGCAAACATGGGTAAGGGTACATTAACACTTTAGCCGGAAATGTCGACATTTATCCCCTTTATAAATTCATTCATCAACTAATCAAGGTTACCAAACGTGGCACTTCGCGTATCCAAGTCGAACTCATTAATGGACGAAAAAGAAATTTTCGAGCGGATCCAGAACGGTGACGAGAAAGCTTTGGAGTTTCTTTATTCAAAATACTATCGGATGATGACCAAAATGGTGATCTCCAATAGTGGAACCGAAGACGAGGCTCGTGATGTTTACCAGGATGCACTCGTTGTATTCTGGCAGAAAGCACGATCAGGGAAACTGGTCATGACTTCCAAGATCAGCACCTACGTGTACAGCATTTGTCAGAATCTGTGGCGTAAGGAACTGGACAGGAAGAAGCGATTGTCTAACGAAGAGAAAGACACACCGCAGACCATGGATATGGATAGTCCTGAAAGGGAAAAAATCATCGCCAAGTGTCTGGACCAGCTGGGTGAGACATGCCGGAAGGTATTGATGTATTATTATTTTGACGAACTGTCGATGCAGGACATCGCCGATAAGATGGGATTTGCCAACACGGATACTGCCAAGACAAAGAAATATAAGTGTAAACAAAAGTTAGATGAACTGGTAAAGACTCAGTACTCTGAGCAGGACTTTTTAGATTAACGATCATGAGCAATTTTGAATTAATTGATGATTATTTAACCAACCGGTTGAGTGAAGGAGAGAAAGAAGGGTTTGACAAGCAGTTGGAATCTGATCCTGCCTTAAAAGCGGCTGTTGATTTACAGCGCTCCATTCTCGAAGGTATTAAAAGCGCACGTGCCGCCCAACTTAAAGCCATGCTCAACAACGTACCTGTTCCATCAGGGCAGGTAGTCGAATTCACCATGGCCCGCATGGCCGCAAGTATTATCGGTGCTGGTGTTATCGGTGCCGCTATCTACTTTTACTTTCAGCCTGGCGATGTGCCTAGCCTGAAAGATGCTTCCGCTGATTTCACCAAGAAGGGCGAGCAGGTGCAAAGTGCTCAGGATCAAACCAAGCCGGAAACAACGCCGCTGGAAGAAGTAAAACCGGAAACAAGTCCCGTTATCACCACACCTAAGGAAGAAAAAACAGCACCCCTAAAAACACCTTCAAAAGAAAGCAGTAAAGAAGCCACACCTCCAAAACTGGACGTGGCTGACCTTTCGGATGAGATGAACGGAGATGAAAATAAACCAGGCAGTTCCGAGTTCAGCAGAAAATCCATCACCACTTCGCATGTGGATGTAGAGACGGATACAGCCAATAAGAGATATTCCTTTCATTACCAGTTTGCCAGCGGCAAGCTTTTCCTCTACGGTCCTTTTGATAAGAACCTGTACGAAATACTGGAAATCAACAGCGATGCGCATTCTGTATTCCTGTTTTACAACGACAACTATTACCTATTGGATGAGAAGCAGATTAAAATCACTCACCTGGAACCGATCAGCGATCAGGAATTACTGAAAAAGCTGAAGGCCTACCGCGGTAAATAACTCAAAAATCCCTCTCCATACGAGAGGGATTTTTTGTTTACATTTACGGCTTAATGAAGGACGCACAGCCGAAATTTAAAATCAGGAAGAAGAAGCTCGGTAGCTACCCGTACATCAGCGTGGTGCTCAGTATTACCCTCGCCCTTTTTGTAATCGGTATCTTCGGTATGCTGGTCATCTACAGCAAAGAACTGGAGCGTGTGGTACAGGAAAATGTGAAGATCCAGGTGTACCTGAAGAATCACCTCACCGATGCACAACGCACGCAGGTAGAGAAGAACCTGTACTCTAAAAACTTCCTTCCCAAAACCAACAAAGACAAAGCCGTTCAGTTCATATCAAAAGACGAAGCGGCCAAACAGTTCATCCAGGAAACAGGCGAAGACTTTCAGAAATTCCTGGGTGAAAACCCCTTGCGTGATGCCTTCCTGGTGGGCATCGATCCCTCCTATCAGGACAACGCCAGCATGCTCAAAATCAAAACAGAGGTAGAGGCCATCAGTGGTGTATTTCAGGTCTATTATGTCGAAAACGTAATCGAATCGGTGAATAAAAATGTAACCAAGATTGGTTTTGTGTTGATCGGCATTGCTTCCATTCTGTTCATCACCGTAGTCATGCTCATCAACAACACTCTGCGCCTTGCTCTGTTCTCACAGCGTTTTCTCATTCGCAGTATGCAGTTGGTCGGTGCCAAAAAATGGTTTATCCAGCAGCCCTTTCTGCTGCGTGCCTCCCTTCATGGGCTGATTGCGGGTACCATTGCTTCTGCGCTTTTAATCACGCTTATCTCCTATGCCAACAAGCGGGTCGAAGACCTGCAATTAATTCAAAATAACGAACGCCTGCTCCTACTGGCCGTTGGTTTGATTGTGTTAGGCATTGTTGTCGCTCTGTTAAGCACTCAACGCGCGGTGAGCAAATACCTCAAACTTTCATTAGACGAACTCTATTAATCATATGAGCAAATTACCTTTCGGAAAGAAAAACTACCAGTGGATGGTGATCGGGTTAGTAACCATTGCCATCGGTTTTACTTTCATGTCACTCGATAAAGAACAGCACGGCTTTGGATTCATCGGGTTAACTCTCGCTCCTATTGTAGTTGTTGCCGGGTTCATCATCGAGGCCTTCGCTATTCTGCATACTCCCAAAGAAAAAGACTAATTTTTCATGTCCATCATTGAAGCCGTCCTTCTCGCCATTGTGGAAGGACTTACTGAATTCCTGCCGGTATCTTCCACCGGCCACATGATCATTGTCTCTTCCGTCATGGGTATCGCCTCCCATCCGTTTACCAAAACATTTACGGTTGCTATACAACTGGGGGCAATCCTTGCGGTGATCGTATTGTACTGGAAGCGTTTCTTCCAGTCGTTCGATTTCTACTTTAAACTGCTGATGGCATTCCTTCCTGCAGCTGTAATCGGTTTTCTACTGAACGACTATATCGATGCCTTGCTGGAACGAGTAGAAGTCGTAGCCATCATGCTGATCGCCGGAGGTGTTCTTTTTCTTTTTATTGATAAACTGTTTAAGGAAACAGAAACAACAGGAAGCAATGATATTTCCTATCCTGCTGCCTTGAAGATCGGATTCTTCCAGACCATTGCCATGCTGCCTGGTGTATCACGCTCGGCGGCAACGATTATTGGTGGACTTACACAGCAACTGAATAAGAAGACCGCGGCTGAATTCTCCTTCTTCCTGGCGGTGCCCACGATGTTTGCCGCTACGGGGTATAAACTCTTAAAATTCTACAAAGAAGGAAATGAATTTGGCTCCAACGAAATCATGCTGCTGGCTATTGGTAATGTCGTAGCCTTTATTGTAGCGTTGCTGGCTATTAAATCGTTCATCAGATTCCTTACCCGGCACGGCTTTAAACTATTCGGCTATTACCGCATTGCAATTGGGGTATTTATACTCATCCTGCTGTTACTCAAGATCGACTTATCCATCGTTTAATGAAACCCAACCAGGATCGCATCCTGCTATTAAATAAACCACTGACGTGGACTTCGTTTAACGTAGTGAACAAACTGCGGTATAAGCTTAAAAACAAGAAGATCGGTCATGCGGGGACATTAGATCCATTGGCAACAGGGCTACTGATTCTTTGCACCGGTAAAATGACCAAACGCATTGAAGAGTTTCAGGGGCAAGAGAAAGAGTACACCGGTAAATTCATTATCGGCCAAACCACACCTTCCTATGATCTGGAAACAGAGGTAAGCGAAGCCAAAGACATCACTCATCTCTCGGAAGAAAATATCCGTCAGGCAACCCAAAAATTTATTGGGGTCATTGATCAGACCCCCCCGGCCCACTCGGCAATTTGGGTGAACGGGAAACGATCGTACGACCTGGTTCGTGAAGGGAAAGAAGTTGAGCTTAAAAGCAGACAGGTGACCGTTCACGAATTTGAGATTACCAGGATTGATAAACAAGACGTGTACTTTCGTATTGTGTGTTCCAAAGGCACCTACATACGCAGCCTGGCACGCGACTTCGGGGAAACGCTGGGCGTAGGTGCTTATTTGGGAGCGCTCTGCCGAACCCGAATCGGCCAATTTCGTTTAGAAGATGCCAAGACCATTGACGAAATTGAAATCGAATTGATTCCGGATACTGAAGAATGAAAATCTATCACTCCATCGATGACTTTCAACGCCTGCACTGTGCGGTAGTGACCAGTGGCACATTTGATGGTGTCCATCTCGGCCATCAAACGATATTGAATCGCCTTAAAGAAGTAGCCGATAAAAGTAAAGGAGAAACAGTAGTGATCACCTTCTGGCCCCATCCCCGACTGATTCTTAATCCGGAGGATGATACCTTAAAATTACTTAACACCTTTGAGGAAAAAGCAGCTCTGCTTAAAGAGCAGGGTATTCAACACTTACTGCGTATCACTTTTACCAAAGAGTTTTCTCAGCTTACCTCGCACGACTTTATCACTAACATACTGGTAGATAAAATCGGCACACGTAAACTGGTGATTGGTTATGACCATCGCTTCGGTCGCAACCGGGAAGGAAGTTTTGAAGAGCTGAAACTAAACGCAGTGCACTACGGTTTTGATGTGGAAGAAATTCCGAGACAGGATGTAGATCATGTGGCGGTGAGTTCCACTAAAATCAGACAGGCATTGGAAGAAGGTGACATTGGTACGGCAAGCCAGTTACTCGGCAAGCCCTACTCTATTTCAGGCAGGGTGGTAAAAGGTGATAAAATTGGTCGTGAGTTGGGCTACCCTACGGCTAACATCGATATCGACTCCAATCACAAACTGATACCGAACGAAGGCATTTATGCCGTAACGGTGGAGTATGAACATCAGCTCATCAACGGAATGCTGTATATCGGTAATCGCCCTACTATCAACGGTAATTTAAAACGATCTATTGAAGTGAATCTCTTTGACTTCAATAAAGATATCTATGGAGAAACGTTAAAGATCAACCTGATCGCTTACCTGCGGGGCGATATTAAATTCAACGGGCTCGATGCATTGAAAGAACAACTTCATAAAGACAAACAGTCGGCCATAAACGCATTGAAGAACATTTGACCCGGGGCACTGCGCCCCCTAAACAGTGGAATTGCTGTCCATTGCTTCCTGTCAATGACCGATTTTACTTCGGCCACTATTTCAAAATCTCTTTTCATTTCTCAACTTGCTTTTCTTAATCATTATCAACAATGATCAATAAAGTAGTAAAAGACGCACACGATGCGGTAAACGATATTCATGACAATGCCATACTTATGCTGGGCGGCTTTGGCCTATGCGGCATACCTGAAAATTGCATCAGTGCATTGCTTAAAACTGGTGTAAAAGGGCTTACCTGTATTTCGAACAATGCCGGTGTCGATGATTTCGGCATTGGCTTACTGCTGAAAACCCGACAGGTAAGAAAAATGATTTCATCGTATGTAGGTGAGAATGCCGAGTTCGAGCGCCAGCTGCTTTCCGGAGAACTGGAAGTGGAATTAATCCCACAGGGAACATTGGCAGAACGTGTACGTGCAGGTGGTGCCGGCATTCCTGCCTTCTTTACTCCGGCCGGCTATGGTACAGAGGTCGCTGAAGGAAAAGAGATACGCGAGTTCGAAGGAAAGAAATACCTGATGGAACACTGGCTCCGTGCCGATTTCTCTTTAGTGAAGGCATGGAAGGGCGACACCTCCGGCAATCTCATCTTTAAAGGAACGGCACGTAACTTCAACCCCATGATGGCCACCGCAGGAACCATTACGATTGCCGAAGTGGAAGAACTTGTTCCCACCGGAGAGCTTGATCCTAATCAGATTCACACACCAGGAATATTTGTACACCGTATATTTAAAGGCAGTGGCTACGAAAAAAGAATAGAGCAACGCACCGTAACCAGAATTTAAAACCAGCGATGAAACCCATGTTTATAAATCGCTATCGAATAAATGAATCAGTATGAATCCGCGTCATCTATGGTTAACACATCTTCCAATCAATACATTTTCAAATTGACATTATGTTAGATAAAGTTGGAATCGCCAAACGCATAGCAAAAGAAGTCCGCGATGGCATGTACATCAACCTTGGTATAGGCATACCTACGCTTGTTGCAAATTATATTCCCGGCGGAATGCACGTGGTGCTGCAATCGGAAAATGGATTGTTGGGCATCGGACCATTTCCTACCGAAGATCAGATTGATCCGGATCTCATCAATGCAGGAAAGCAAACCATCACCATGATGCCCGGGGCTGCTTTGTTTAGTTCCGCCGAAAGCTTTGGCATGATTCGCAGTGGTAAGGTGGATTTAACGATTCTTGGAGCAATGGAGGTATCCGAACGCGGGGACATTGCCAACTGGAAAATACCAGGGAAAATGGTGAAGGGAATGGGCGGTGCTATGGATCTGGTAGCTTCCGCCAAGAACATCATTGTGGCGATGCAGCATTGCAGCAAGGATGGTGCATCCAAGCTGCTGAAGAAATGTTCACTGCCTCTGACCGGCATGAACTGTGTCAAGAAAATTGTTTCAGACATGGCGGTATTGAATGTACTTCCTGAGGGCGCATTCCAGCTTCTGGAACGGGCACCGGGTATTTCGGTAGAGCAAATCAAAAATGCCACGGAGGGCAAGTTGATTATTGAAGGGGAAATCCCTGAAATGATTTTAAACTGAATGATTAATTTTGCGGGCTGGTTCCTCCGGCAAACTATTCCTTTCAAGGATTCGTTGTGAGGAATTATTTAAAATAAGAAAAGGATCACCGCGACAGATCCATTTTGAAACAAGAAGGAATAATTGAAAAGAGGAAATGAAAAAATCAAACATCAGTTTTGAAGTGCAGTTAGATGAGCAAAATATCCCTGATCGCATATTATGGGATGCTACCGACAAGCCCGGACAGGGTTCGGAGGAGACGAAAGCGATCTGTATTGCACTTTGGGACCATGTACAGAAAAACACGATGCGTATCGATCTATGGTCGAAAGACATGCCTGTAGATGACATGAAGCGTTTCTATATCGACTGCGTGGGCGGCCTGTCGCAAAGTGTACTGACCGCCACCGGTGATGAATTTATGGCCAAAGAAATGCGCGCCTTGTGCGATCGGTTGGTAGAGCACGTGCAGAAGGGTTGATTTTCTTCTGCTATGCAGCGTGTTTTTATGGCTTAAAATCTCGTTAAAAACGGTATTCAATCGTTTGCTTTTATTCTTTTTCTTGTAGATTTAGCAAAATTAATCAGACTGATTTATGACTAAATTCTACAAGAGGATGTTGTTGCCCCTATTTGTGGTGCTGGTAGGTGCAGCAAGCGCAATCGCCCAAAGTACGGTGGCAGGAAAAATTAAAGACACCAACGGTGACCCCATGGCCGGTGTCAACGTAGTAGTAAAAGGAACTGTAACAGGAACGATCTCTGATGGCGGTGGTGATTTCAGCTTGAAGATCAGCCAGGCACCTCCTTATACCCTCTCCTTCTCCTTTGTGGGGTACAAAACACAGGAGATTGAAGTCACAGACGCCAACAAAACCGATCTTACCATTACGATTGAAGAGCAAACCCTTCTGGGACAGGAAGTGGTGGTCGCCGCTTCGCGTGTGGAAGAAAGCATATTAAAATCTCCGGTAACAATCGAAAAGATGGACCTACTGACCATCCGTCAATCGGCCACTCCGGATTTCTATGATGGACTGGCGAACATCAAAGGTGTCCAAACCAATTCGGGGTCCCTCAATTTAACTTCCGTGAATACAAGAGGTTTTGCCACGATTGCCAACGTACGCTTTGTACAATGGGTGGATGGTATGGATACGCAAGCTCCCCTACTCAACTTCCCTACGGGTAACATTATCGGTATTGGTGAACTGGATGTGGAGAATGTGGAGTTGGTACCGGGTGCTGCCTCTGCACTTTACGGACCGAATGCATTCAACGGTATTTTGTTAATGAACAGCAAGAGCCCTTTCTTATATCAGGGGTTGAGTGCACAGGTAAAACAAGGCATTACTAAATCCGATGCAGGTGGCACTCACCCCATGGGGCAATACAGTATCCGTTATGCCAAAGCATTCAACAATAAGATTGCTTTCAAACTGAACTTTGCCTACCAGATGGCAACAGACTGGCTGGGTAATGATTATAGAACATCCCGTGTTAATCCTGAATCCAAAACAGACCTGAGTGGTACTCCTAATTTTGATGGTCTGAATTTGTATGGTGATGAGACTCAAATCAACACTGGTGTACCAAGTGTTGGTGTCAATGGAGTTGTAACCAGAACCGGATTCAGAGAAGAAGACATGCTGAAAGCTTTTAGCGATAACCGCGATGCGAATAGCATAAAAGCAGATGGTGCTCTGCATTATAGAGTTACTGATAAAATTGAAGCACTTTATAACTATCGCTTTGGTGGTGGTAGCTCTATTTATCAGGGAACTGAAAAATATGTACTGCGTAACTTCACTCAGCAGTTTCATAAGCTCGAAGTGAAAGGTGAAAACTTCTTTGTACGCGCCTACCAAACTGCTACAGATGCAGGTGACTCATATAACCTTTCAGCGCTAGGAGCTTATGCAAATGAAACGTACAATGCTTCAGCTCCATCAGCAACAGCAACGGGCTGGGCAACAGAATACGTGTTAGCCTCTCAAGGATATATCCCTGGAGTTCCCGCAGGAAATCCACAAGCAGCCCGTGCATACGCAGATAGAAATAGACCTGAGCCAGGAACCGATGCATTCAATTCATTAATGAAAATTGTTAGAGATAATTACTTCCAACGTAATTCTTCTGATACTTATACGGATATAAGCGGGGGCTCACACAAAGTAGCTGGGGGCGCTTCTTTCTCAGACAAATCAAAATTGAAACATGCCGAATTCAATTATAAATTCTTCAACGAAATCAAGTGGGCTGAAATACAGGTGGGTGGTAATATCCGTCAATATGATTTATTTACCAACGGAACAATCTTCAATGAAAATCCAGATGAACCAGACAATTTCAAACATATCAAGATTAATGAATTTGGAGTCTATACTCAAGTAGCAAAAACAATTGCTGATGTATTGAAGATCACTGGTTCACTTCGTTATGACAAAAATCAGAATTTTGATGGATTTGTCACTCCTCGAGTATCTGCTGTATATTCTTTACCTGGAGATCATAACATAAGGGCTTCTTTCCAGACTGGATTCAGAAATCCAGACACTCAAGCCCAATACATTTACTTCCCATCATCTAGTGGTATACTTCTTGGAAGTGTGAAAGACAATGCGGAACGCTATGGAGTTCATAACGGAGGCGCTTATACACAAGCATCTTACAACGCTTACCGTGCTTCAGGTGGAACTATCAATGCTACAACTGGTGTGCCTACAGGTGGCAATACTGCCCTTTTAGAAACAGCGGACATTCCTTATGTAACTCCTGAAAAACTGAAGTCGTTTGAGGTCGGTTATAAGGGATTAATTGCTACCAAACTCCTGATTGATCTGAACGGATACTATACTTCGTATCAGAATTTTATTGGAAGCCAGATCATCGTAAGCAAAAATGCAACAACTCATCAAGGCAAAGCAGTGGCAGCCGGAAGTCTCTTCTCACCTTATGTTAATTCGACTGAAAATGTAACGTCTTACGGTGTTGGTTTAGGATTGTCATACAGTCTTCCCAGAAATTTTGTCCTTAGCGGAAACTATAGTTATGCCACTTTCAGTGCAAATGAAAGCCCTGAGTTCAGAGCCGGATTTAACACTCCTCAAAACAAATACAACGTGGGTATCAGCAATCGCAAAGTGACCAAGAATCTTGGATTCAATATAAACTTCCGCTGGCAGGAAGAGTACCTGTGGCAGTCTTCTTATGGAGAGTGGAACGTGCCTGCTTACGGTGTAGTCGATGCACAGGTGAGCTACAAGCTTTCTCCAATCAAAACCATGATCAAAATTGGTGGAACCAACATCGGTGGTGGCGACTATCGCACCAACCTTGGTTCTCCATTCATAGGTCAGCAGTATTATGTATCGCTTACGTTTGATGAATTCCTAAAATAAAACAGCAACAGAGATGAAAAAGATAAATATAAAACTACTCGCTGCGCTGCTGATTATGGGCGCATGTTCACAGGAGGTGCTGGAATTTGATCCCCCAACTACTCCGGAGACAACAACACCTTCCAAAGGAAATGCCGACTTCACCAAGTTTGTCTCTATTGGTAATTCCCTGACTGCGGGGTTCCAGGCAGGAGCATTGTTTACCGAAGGTCAGCAGAACTCGTTGCCTTTGATTTTATCCAAACAATTTTCACTGGCACAAGGTACAACGCTGGCATTCAATCAGCCGGATATTAATTCGGTGAATGGATACTATACCGTAGTGGGTGGAAAAGTATTAGGTCGGTTAATCTTGTTTGATGCAGATGGTACCGGACCGAAGACACCGGCCCCCGCTCCTGCCGGAACAACAGGTATGCCGGCACCGTACACCGGGGGTGATGTACCAACGGCATTTACTGGTGATAAGACCAAACTGAATAATTTTGCTGTACCGGGAATATTGCTCGGACAAGCTCTCATTCCTGATACCGGTAATCCAGCTTCCCCCTATTATAATGGATTATGGGCGCGCTTTGCTTCTCAACCAGGAGTAAAATCCATTTTGCAAGATGCTATCGCTGCGCAGCCTTCATTCTTCTTGTTTGATTTGGGGAATAATGACATTTTAGGTTACGCTACGGGTGGAGGTTCCAATCCTGCCATCTTCACTTCAGAGGCAAATTTTCAAGGACAGTATAACAGTGCGATCACTGCCTTACTTACTGCTAACCCTAATGCAAAAGGAGTTATTGCAAACATTCCTGATGTGACTACAATTCCTTTCTTTACCACGGTAGCCTGGAACGCCATAGCACTGGATGCAGCAACTTCATCCACCTTGACAACTAATCTTGCTAACAATTACAATGCATTTCTGGATGGAATGATCGCCGCAAAATACATTTCAGCGGAAGAAGGAGCGAAGAGAAAACTGAGTTATAAAGCAGGTGCAAACGGAATCTTACTTTCTGATGAAACCCTGACCGACCTTACTCCTTACATGAATGCAAGTGCCAATACACAGCCACTGATTCCTTATGCCAGAGCAAGACAAGCTACAGCAACAGATTTAATCACGCTCTCGGCTGGCTCTATTCTTGGAACAGCTGTTCCGGGAACAGGTGGTACTGCTGTATATGGTGTTTCGTATCCTGTAGGTGATCAGTATGTTTTGATTCCAACCGAAATAGCAGAAGTTAAAGCCAGAACTACTGCTTTCAACAATATCATTAAAAATGCAGCGGATGGATCTAATGGCCGTCTTGCTTTGGCTGATGTGAATGCAACATTTACTGCATTGGTTAATGCACGTGCCGGAGTTTACAATGGAGTAACCATCACTCCCAACTTCGCTCCTCCTACCGGTGCGTTTTCGGAAGATGGTGTACATCCTAACAGCAGAGGTTATGCGTTCATGGCTAACATCTTCATTGATGCCATCAATGCGAAATTCAGCGCAAATGTTCCGAAAGCAAGCATTGCCGATTACAAAGGAACTGGTTTACCGGTGAGCGCTCAATAGTTCTTCATCTACATAAAACAAAACCTCCTGAGAAGTGAATCCTCAGGAGGTTTTTATTTAAACAATGATACACTTCGGTGTTACTCTGTTGCTAACTGCTTCCGTATTAAAATAATTCCTTTGCAATGCGATAGATCGGATCTGACTTGCCCATGGTGTAATAGTGCAAAGTTGGTACACCCTTCTTCATCAGTTCACGTGATTGTTTGATACACCACTCAATACCTACTTCTTTCAACGATTTATTGTCAGTACACTTGTCGGCCTCCTCCGTGAGTTCTTCCGGCAAATCGATGTTGAATATTTTAGGCAATACCGTCAGTTGCGCTTTTGCTGTGAGTGGTTTAATTCCCGGAATGATAGGAACCGTAATTCCTGCCTCGCGGCATTTATCAACAAAATCAAAGTACTTGCTGTTGTCAAAAAACATTTGAGTGACAATGTACTCTGCTCCCATATCCACCTTCAGCTTCAGGTACTTCATATCGGTCTTTAAATTAGGAGCATTGAAATGCTTTTCCGGATAACCGGCCACGCCAATACAGAAATCGGTCGGCGCTGCATGTTCGAGCTCATCATCCAGGTAAAGCCCTTTGTTCATCTTCACCACCTGATCTAACAATTCAGAAGCATACTTATGCCCATCCGGCTCCGCTACAAATTTCGATTCACTCTTGATGGCATCGCCCTGAAGCACCAATACGTTATCCACACCTAAGAAGTGAAGATCAATCAATGCATTTTCCGTTTCTTCCCTGTTGAACCCTCCACAGATGATATGGGGTACTGTATCTACTTTGTAATGATTTTGAATGGCCGCACAAATACCCACAGTACCGGGGCGTTTACGTGTAGATAGTTTTTCAAGTAAGCCTCCTTCCTTCTTGCGATAAACGTACTCCTCGCGGTGATAGGTAACATCGATAAAGGGAGGTTTGAATTCCATCAATGGATCGATGTTACTGAAAAGTGTCTTTATGTTTTCCCCTTTCAATGGAGGAAGAATCTCTATGGTGAATAATGTTTTACCGTTCGCGTTTTTTAAATGATCAACTACTTTCATTGACTTAATTTGAAAATTCGGTGATGGGGAGGATTTGAAAATAAAGGCACTACTACATTAAATATCATAACTTAAATTAGGCGCCAGCCAGCGCTCCATCTCTGTCAATGACCGATTCTTGCGCTTGGCATACTCAATCACCTGGTCTTTTTCAATTTTCCCAAGTCCGTAATATTTTGATTCGGGATTGGAAAAATAATAACCACTCACTGACGAAGCCGGATACATGGCAAATGATTCTGTTAACTGAATACCGGCTTCCTTCTCTGCATCGAGTAATTCAAAGATGGTGGCTTTCTCAGTATGGTCAGGACAAGCAGGATATCCCGGAGCCGGGCGTATACCAACATATTCTTCCTTGATCAGTTCTTCGTAGCCTAATTTTTCATTTGGTGCATAGCCCCAGAATTCCTGGCGTACTTTGGCGTGCATCAGTTCAGCGAAGGCTTCGGCCATACGATCGGCCAGCGCTTTGGCCATGATCTCGGAATAATCGTCCTGATCCGCTTTATACTTGTCTACCAGTTTATCCAGTTCGCCACCGGCGGTTACGGCAAACATCCCGATGTAATCTTTCTTACCAGCTGACTTCGGTGCAATGAAATCAGACAGACAAAAGTTGGGAAGATTCTGTGCCTTCTTGTTTTGCTGACGAAGGAAATGCATGGTCGCTAATTCTTCCTTACGGGTATCGTCCTTATACAGAATCACATCATCAGTATCCGTTGCTTCTGCAGGATAGAATGCAATCACCCCATTGGCTTCGATGGATTTATTTTTGATGATCTCATCAAGCATCTTCTGAGCATCCGCAAATAATTTCTTTGCTTCCTGACCAACCACCTCATCCTGAAGTATGGCAGGGTAGCGACCAGCGAGCATCCACGTCTGGAAGAACGGCGTCCAGTCAATGTACTCTCGTATTTCTTCCAATGGATAACTCCTGAAAACTTTCTTGCCAAGGAAACCCGGTTTGACCAACGGAACTGTTTCCCAGTCCACTTTCACTTTGTTTTTTCTGGCTTCTTCCAGCGAAATGTAGTTTTTAGCTTGCTGACGGGTCTCATGATCCTTACGCATCTTGATGTACTCGTCTTTTATCTTGGTTTTGAACGCACCACGCGTTTCATGACTGATCAGTTCACTGGCTACCGGCACAGACCGGGAAGCATCGAGCACATGAACTACGGGGCCATCATATACCGGATCAATTTTCACTGCGGTATGAATGCGTGATGTCGTTGCTCCTCCTATCAATAACGGTAATGACATTTCTGCCCGCTGCATTTCTTTGGCCACGTGTACCATCTCATCTAACGAGGGGGTGATGAGTCCACTCAGACCGATTATATCCACCTTCTGGTCTTTCGCAGCCTGTATAATCTTGTCCGTAGGTACCATCACACCGAGATCAATAATCTCATAGTTGTTACATGACAGTACAATACCCACTATATTTTTACCAATATCATGTACATCTCCTTTTACTGTGGCCATCAACACCTTCGGAGCTTGCTTACCCGTTGTTCCATTTAATCGTTTCTCCTCTTCGAGATAAGGAGTGAGGTATGCAACTGATTTTTTCATCACCCGTGCACTCTTTACCACCTGTGGCAAAAACATCTTACCGGCACCAAAAAGATCTCCCACTACGTTCATCCCCGCCATAAGGGGCCCTTCAATCACGTGCAGTGGTTTGCCGTATTTCTGACGTGCTTCTTCTGTATCTGCATCGATGAAGTCAATCACACCGCGCACCAGTGCATGCTTCAGTCTTTCTTCTACTGATTCCTTACGCCAGGAGTCGTCTACTTCTTTCTTCTTTCCCGCTCCTTTTACCGTTTCCGCATATTCAAGCAACTTTTCGGTCGCATCTTCTCTGCGGTTGAGAAGTACATCTTCTACTTTTTCGAGAAGGTCTTTCGGAATGTCATCATATACTTCCAGCATGGCTGGGTTGACAATACCCATATCCATCCCGTTCTGAATCGCATGATACAGGAATGCCGAGTGCATTGCTTCGCGCACCAGCTGATTTCCACGGAAGCTGAAAGACACGTTACTCACGCCGCCACTGACGTGCGCATTAGGAAGGTTTTTACGAATCCATTTGGTAGCCTTGAAAAAGTCCAATGCGTAATTACGATGCTCCTCAATCCCTGTTGCTACCGGAAAAATATTGGGATCGAAGATGATGTCCTGTGACGGAAACTTCACCACATTAACCAGTATGTCGTAAGCACGTTTACAAATATCAATTCTACGCTGATACGTATCGGCCTGCCCTACTTCATCGAACGCCATCACAACAGCAGCAGCTCCATAGCGTTTCACCAGCTTCGCCTGTTTGATGAAATCTTCTTCACCGCCCTTCAGGCTGATGGAGTTAACGATACCTTTTCCCTGTAAACATTTAAGTCCGGCCTCAATCACCTCCCATTTGGATGAATCGACCATAACGGGTACCGCAGCAATCTCTGGTTCGGAAGCCATCAGGTTAAGGTACTTTACCATAGCAGCCTTGCTGTCCAGCATCGCCTCATCCATATTCACATCTATGACCTGTGCCCCACCGCGCACCTGGTCCAGCGCCACTTCCAGCGCTTCATCAAACTTATCTTCTTTGATTAGCTTTAAAAACTTAGCCGAACCAGTGACATTGGTCCGTTCACCGATATTTACAAAGTTTGACTCACGTGTAACGGTTACGGCTTCAAAGCCGCTGAGTTGCAGTGGTCGGTATTCAGTAGCCAACTTATTTACAGGGTTAGTTTGTAATCAATTCCAATATTAAAGGGTAGTAGCCGCAGCCACCTCCGGATTTAAAACACGTGGTTTGTATTTTTTAGTAAGCTCAGCAATCAGTTTGATGTGTGCCGGTGTTGATCCACAGCACCCGCCCACAATATTGACCAATCCTTCTTTCAGGTATTCTTCCACCTGCGATGCCATTTCTTCCGGCGTCTGATCATACTTACCAAACTCATTAGGTAACCCCGCATTGGGGTAAGCACTCACAAAGAAGGGAGATTTTTCATTCAGCACCTGCAAGTAAGGACGAAGAGCCGATGCCCCCATCGCACAGTTCAACCCAATGCTTAACAAGGGAGCATGCGATACCGAAATCAGGAATGCTTCTGTCGTTTGTCCGGTAAGGATACGCCCACTGGCATCTGTAATGGTACCTGATACCATTAAGGGAACATAATTACCTGTTTCTTCAAACAGCTCCTGTATGGCAAACAACGCTGCCTTTACATTGAGTGTGTCGGTTACTGTTTCCATCAGGATCAGGTCAGCACCCCCATCGATCAATCCTCTCACCTGCTCTTTGAACGCCACCTTCAATTCATCGAACGTGATACTCCGGAAACCAGGGTTGTTAGCATCCTGCGACATGGAAGAAAGCTTCGTAGTTGGCCCCATCGCCCCTGCCACAAAACGAGGCTTATGCGGTTCTTTGGCCGTAAACTCGTCCGCTACCTCTCTGGCAATCTTTGCCCCCTGATAGTTGATTTCATACACCCACGATTCAAGATGATAATCACCCTGTGCTACACTGGTACCACCAAAGGTATTGGTTTCGATGATGTCCGATCCGGCAACAAAGTATTTGCGATGAATCTCTTTAATGATATCGGGCCGCGTAATGGACAGCAAATCGTTATTCCCTTTAAGGGGATGAGGATGATCTTTCAGTTTTTCATTTCTGAAATCGTTCTCCTCCAGCTTGTATTCCTGTATCAGTGAACCCATGGCACCATCCAGCACCATGATGCGTTCTTTTAGAATGTCTTGAATTTTCATCGCTCTCGGTATTCAACTATTTTTTGACTTTATCCAGAGAGCCCATACGGTGGTGGGTGCGCCTATCTTTAGTTACAACAAACGTTGCAAATGGGATTTAGCACAACGTCCTGAATTAATCAGGCTAGGATGCTAAGACGTCTTCGGGCCCGATCCCTCGGTCTTTCTGGATAAGCGATAGCAAAGAAACACAATTCGGTAATAATTATAAAATAAGGATGCCTAATTTTGCAGTATTCACTAAACCTCTGTGCTTGAAACTTGCTGCTATTGACATCGGCTCGAATGCCATTCGTTTTCAAATCTCTTCTGTATTGGATCAGGGCCCGCGTGTGCTCTTTAAAAAACTGGAATATATCCGTTTCCCTTTACGTCTGGGGCACGATGTATTCTCGACCAATCAAATCAGCAAAGACAGTATAAAGAAGTTCAAGAAGCTGATGAAAGCGTATAAGCTTCTGCTGGAGTTATATGAGGCCGATGATTATATGTTTTGTGCTACATCTGCCATGCGCGAATCAGAGAACGGTGCTGAGCTGGCGCGACAGGTCAAGGACGAGCTAGGCATCACTATCCACATCATTGACGGACAGCGCGAAGCAGAACTGATCAACCGGGCCATTGCTTCTTACCTTTCCGATCAGTCCTATATTCATATTGATGTAGGTGGCGGTAGTACCGAATTAAACATTTATGCAGGAGGCAAAAAGATAAAGACCCGCTCTTTTAAAATCGGTTCGGTACGACTGCTTGAACACCACGACTCTCCTGCTATATGGACCAGTATGGAGAAATGGATCAAGGAGAATGTGAATGAACGCTTTGGTACAATCACAGCCGTGGGTACGGGTGGTAACATCAGCAAGATATTTGAGCTCGCCAGCCTTAAGGCAGGCAAAACCATGTCGCTGAAGAAGGTAAAAGAGATCAAGAAAATGATCGAAAAACACACCATGGATGAACGCATCTATCAACTGCAAATGAACCCCGACCGTGCCGATGTCATTGTCCCTGCAAGTACTATTTATATTCAGGTGATGGAGTGGGCCAATGCGGAAAATATCATTGTGCCGGAGGTAGGATTGAAAGATGGCATCCTTCTTCATCTTTTTGAAAAGAATGCCAATCGGAGAAAGGTGGAATTCGTGAATACGGAAGATCAGTCGCAGGGAAAGAAGACACAGCCTTTGAAATAGCGTTTACGAGAGATCTTATCGGTTAAAGGTCTTTTTACGAATCGTACTCTTGCCTCGCTTTTTCTGATCGGTTTTCAAATCGATCAGATAGGCCACTGAAAACCGAAATCCCTGATTTCTTACTTTCAAGTCGTCTACATAATCTGACGACTGTGTAAGTATACCCTGACCATCTCTGCTAAAGAAGCTATGACCAAATTCGTAGCGCAGCGTAAGCATAAACTTTCCGACCCCTGTCGGCTCAAATACCAAACCACTGGAGAGATTCAATCCCAATTGTAAACGATTGGGTTCGTTCACAGCCATCTCGTTGTTCTCCACCTCTTCTTTATCTTTGCCAAAAGCCATTTTATAGTTAATGGGGCTAATCAGAATTTCATCTAATTCCGACGAACGCAAGGAACCTTTTCCACTAAGGAGGTAACTGATGTTTGGACCAAGTCCCAGGTACCATTTGAACTGCTTGTTAGTGCCTGTTTTGGTAATGAACTCAACGGTATATGCCAATGGCATTTCAATATATCTGTACTTGGCTTTATTCTGAAAAGTAGCATCGTCTTTCATGTCCAGCAGCTTTCCCTTTTCGGAATAAAGAAGGGAAGTATGAAGGAAGAACCGTTTCTGTACGCGGAACGATAAATTGGCTCCGGCATGAAAACCGATTACGGGTTTTTGTTTGAATCTTCGTGCATTGTCCTTGTCATTAAACGATACCCAGGAAACCTGAGGCCCCACTATCGGTCCAACCAAAACCTGCGCTTTGACGGATGAAGAAATGATTAGAAATACAAAAAGGGACAACGTCTTTGTGTTCATTCTGACTAATAAAAATGTGGCCGGTCGAATCAGGATGCAAATTAAACCCATAATCTATAATTCAGCACCGTGCATGTAGCTATTCGGTTCTAATTTCGGTGTATATTCGCCCAGGACTTTATAACTGAGTAATAAATCGATAAATCTCATAATAGGTAAGCGCATAAAAGGCATGAAATTCAGGCTGGCCTCCTGGTTTATGGTAAGGTGACTTTATTGCCTCCCTGCCTATAAATAACATCGAATGAAATACAGAACTCTTTATTTTTTACTTACGCAGATTTTTATTTTTTGCTGCCTCAGTACTTTCGGACAAAATTACCCGGTATACAATAGTTACCCTACCAACCTCTACTTGTATAATCCGGCCGAAGCTGCGAGTGAGTACGCTACCCTATTTATTAATCATCGTCGGCAATGGACGGGCATTGAAGGCGCTCCGCAGTTATCCACCGTCAACTTCAGTACATTACTTGATCAAACACGCACCGGACTTGGTGTAAAAATATCTTCGTACAAAAGAGGTTTATTAACCACTACCGATGCTCAGGCTACATTTGCGTACGGCATTCCTGTAGGTAAAAATGATGCATTCTATTTTGGTTTATCCGGTGGATTGGTCTCCCACTCTGTTGATCAGAGTAAGATTACCGACCCCTCAGATCCTGCCATTGCCAATTATCTCAACAACAACATACAGCCGGCTGCCAGTGCCGGTTTTGTATACAAATCCACATCCGGTATCCATCTGGGAGTAATTCTCCCGCAGTTCATCGCTCAGATACCCGCTTCCAATCAGTTATCAGCATCTCCTTCGGTCAATCCTTTCGAACAGATTTTATTCAGCGTTTATTATAAGAAAAAAACAGAATCGCGATTTGTAAGTCGTACGGTAAAAGGAATGCGAACACGAGCCAAGTCAGCCGCGGGGTATGCTCCGCTTGAGTTGTATGCCACGTATAAACTTTCTGCTTACCAAAACAGCCAGTTTGAAGTATTGGCTAAAGTAAATCTGACTCAGAATTTCTGGGTAGGTGCCGGTTATCGCCAGCAGTATGGATTTACGGCAAGTACAGGATTCGCCATTAAGAAGTTCCTATTGAGCTATTCGTTTGAGCCAGGAAGTCAACCGGAAAGTGGATTTTCTACAGGTACACATGAAATCCAGCTGGGCTTGCGCTTTGGTGAGGAGAAGCGGCTGAAACGCAAAGCACCCGTACTTCGATCTGCCTTGAAAGCCAGCACTCCGCAACAACATAGCACCCGTCTGCAGCACTCGGTTTCCGATCCGGAAAAAGAAGAAGCGATGGATCAGAATAAAAATGCAAAGAAGAAATTCCTGGTGGTGATAAAAGTATTCTCTGATTTTAACCAGGCGGAATTATTCAAGAAAAAACTCATTGAGCAAAAATTCAATGCTGAAATTTACTACTACGCAGTGGATAAGAAATATTACGTGCATGTGCTGGAGACTTTAAAATCAGCAGAAGCCAACGAAGAAGTACGAAACCTGAAATCATATACCAAGCTCAAAGAGGCGAAGGTGGTGATTGTTCAGGAAAAGTAATGGTGGTTACAAATGAATCGGCTAAACCTATTTATCTACTGATGAAATTGTATAAGGTTGTACTCATTCTGGCGATCGCAATACTGACACCCTTCACCATGAGGGCGCAGGCACCCGTGATTACTTCAGTCAATAAGTATGTAGCGGCTACGGGTACCAGGATAACCATTGTAGGATCAAATTTCGGAACCAACCCGGCTAACCTGGCGGTCTTTTTCGGTGCCGCAAAAGCAAACCTGCTCTCCGTTACCAATCAACTTTTGGAAGTAAGTGTTCCTTCGGGGGCTACTTTTGAGAATATCACCGTGACCAATACGTCAACCGGGTTAACCGCTTACAGCAACGACCCGTTTTTGCCCTCTTACGGTGGAGAGCATCCTTTTGTTAGCACAGATGTACAGGGCCAGTTCGATTTCAATGCCTCTTCAGGCTTATACGACATCTGCGTAACTGATTTGGATGGTGACGGCAAGAATGACATTGCCTCCGTAGCTGAGCCCCTTACTGCTCCCAATGCATCAATCACGCTATTCAGAAATACCAGCACTCCGGGAACGGTTAATTTTACTGCGACCACCTTACTGTCCATAATAACCAAAACACTGCATGTGCAAAGCGGAGATCTGAACGGAGATGGGAAGCCCGATCTGGTCATTTCGGAAGGAGGAGCAAGTGATAAAGTCATCATACTGAAGAACAGCAGCTCTCCCGGTAGCTTTTCATTCAGTTTTCAAAACATCTCCCTTTCAGGCACACGACCTAAGCGGATAGAAATAGCGGATCTGGACCTGGATGGAAAACCAGAGTTGATCTTAACCGACCAGGGCACAGGAAAATTAACCGTACTTCCTAATAGCAGCAGCCTTGCCTCTATATCTTTTGCTGCGCCAAAAACGTTCACGGTGACTGGAGCGACCAACACCGACGGGCTATCCATTGAAGATCTGAATGGGGATCAGCTACCCGACATCGTGATGAATCAGATTCTACTTCCTAATGTGTTCATCCTGCATAACAATAGTTCTCAGGGAAATATCAAACTTGAGAACCAGATCACACTTACCGTATCGGGTAATCTTGCCAATGTACGTGTAGGAGACCTGGACGGAGATCATAAACCTGACATTGCAGTGACGCGCTGGCTCAGTTCCAGCATATCGGTATTTTTAAACCAGGGGACCAATGGCCAGATTGGTTTTACTTCACCCACTACAATTACCACCGACACTGAACCCTGGGGGATTGACTTCGGAGATATCGATGGAGATCAAAAAAAAGACATTGTTATTTCCTCCACTCAGAAAACAGTAACTGTACTTAATAATGAAAGTACTCCTGGAAATTTATCCTTTCAAAAATCCACTTTGCCAACCACATTTATTAACAGGCATGTACGCATCAGTGATTTCGATGGTGATAGTAAACCCGATATCGCTTTTACAAGTATTGATGACAATAATCTGGGGGTCGCCGCATCAAAGGTGTCTGTATTCAGAAACAGGAATTGCTTTGTACCGAAAATTGATCAGACTGGCCCGCTTACTATCTGTAGTTCATTTCCATTACGGCTAAATTCCAGTCTATCTGCAGGAACTACCTATGATTGGAAAAAAGACGGAAGTACAGTAGCCACAGGCATCACCGCTTATTATGATGTCACTGCCACCGGCCAGTATACGGTAACCGCCATCAGCGAAAGCGGAAGTTGCAACAAAGTATCCAATGCGGTCGACATAACTGTTGTTTCAGCAGGCACTACCGGAGCCATCACCTTTGGTAGTAATCCTCCCGTGTGTGTGAATGGTACATTGTCAGTAACGGTTATGGATGCCAATGGACTGGCGGATGGCTTTGAGTGGACCGGCCCTGAAAACTTTACCTCCAGCGGCTCTCCGTTAACCAGAAGCAATTTCAAAGCTGAGTATGCGGGACGATATGATGTGAATGTAAAAATAGGATCGTGTATCGCGGCTCAAAGTCATTTGCTGGTAGATGTAGTGACTATGCCCGTATTCAAGGTAAGCTATGCCGGATCAGAAGTTATCTGTGCTACCGACACAAAGACACTCAGTGTATCACCCTCAGCAGCCGGCTTTAGTTATCAATGGTTCAATAAAATCAACGGACCCATTGCAGGTGAAACTAACACCTCCTATACCGCTTCTGCTTCAGGCGACTATTATTATGAAGCACAGTCCACCCTCTATCCATCCTGCCCAGCGGTGGAATCCAATTCGGTTAAAATAAGTGCTGTGGCGATACCTGTAGCTTCTTTTGACTCCCCCGTTGAATCTTGCCGCAATGGAATTGTACAGTTTACCAATCAATCGACAACCGATCCCTCTGCCACAGCATCCTATCTCTGGGATTTTGGTGACGGGCAAACGGCGACCACGGCCAGTCCTACGCATTCGTTCACCACCATCCAGACTTTCAATGTAAAACTTTCCGTATCCTATGCGGGAGGTAGCTGCCTTGAGGAGATTACTAAACCAATAAAAATAGTAGCCGCCCCCAGTGCAGCAATCACTACGGCAAGTAACACCTTCCAATTTTGCCAGGGAGAAAACCTGACACTGGAAGTAAACGGTACATTCACAACTTACCTCTGGAGCACCACCGAAACCACTCCTTCCATCACCATTAACAAAGCGGGTACCTACCTGGTTGACGTAACTACATCCAGTGGTTGCAAACTTTCATTAAGCCAGTTGGTAAACCTATTTCCAGCTCCACAAGTTGTGGTGGAGGCTACGCCAGATAATATCAGCTCGGGCGAATCAGTTCAGCTAAATGCCTCCGGGCTTGTCAGTTATGATTGGGATCCGGGAAAACTGGTTTCCGATTCCACCATAGCTAATCCTACTGCGCTACCATTACAAAACACCGTATTCAAGGTAAAAGGAGCCGGAAGCAACGGCTGTATGAGTGAAGGAACCGTTGAGGTCAAAGTAAAAGGAGAATCTGCGGTAAGTAAACTCAAACCATCCAATTTCTTTTCTCCTAATGGAGATGCAATCAACAATCTCTGGACGGTGGATAACATACTCAGTTTTCCACAGTGTGCTATAACTATCTATGATGACAAGGGGATAAAGCTCTATGAAGCGAAGCCCTATATGAATGATTGGGATGGATCATTTCAGGGAAAACTACTTCCTAATGGCGTTTATTTTTACATTATCCGTTGCGATGGCGAAGAGAGTAATCCAAAGACAGGAAGCATTACATTGATACGATAATATTCATCGATAAACGGTAATTTTAGAAGATGAAATAACAGTTTAAAAGAAGATATTTCAATATAGCTTCAATTCTTACATGGCACGGTTACAACCCTGATGGTTTGTAAAATATATGATGGAACTAAGGACTTTTGTGCTAGGCTAGCGAAAGGTTTTAGTCGGTCTACCCCAACGATTATTGATTATGAAACGGATTATTTTTTTATGGCTCTTCTGTCTGTCTGCAGTTGCTTCCTTCTCTCAGTCAACCGAAATATGTGATGATGGCATAGACAATGATGGCGATGGATTCATTGACTGCTACGATCCGGATTGCTCCAACTTCGGCAAATGCAATGGTACATTTTTGGGAAATGATGTACTCTGCCAGGCAAAACCGATTGAATTTCCGAAGTTTACCATTCAGGTCGACTTTAAATCTCCGGATAATACCACCAATAACCTAGCCCGCGTAGCTATTGGTGATCTGGACCGCGATGGAATTCCGGAGATTGTCACCATGAACCGGTACAGCAAACAGCTCTTCGTCCTTAACGGTAATGGTGGATCAATAAAATATTCCGTTACGGTCCCTTTCGAGCCTCAATGGGAAGTGGCCATTGCCAACCTGGATAATGACAATTGTGCCGAGATATTTACTTTCGGGGTAGAATCCGGCAAGACTTACCTCTATTCCTACAATTGCTCACTCACAACACAGCTTTGGAAAAGAGAAATCCAGGGCGATCCCATCAATTTTGGACTGGCT
>JAHEZH010000316.1 GCA_023251155.1 Flammeovirgaceae bacterium
AGAGCATCCAGCAATGCATTGAGGTATCTGACTTCCATACAGCATTCAAGTTGTGGGAATAAAAGAAGAAAACAAAAGAACAAAGCAGGAAAACATGGATACAGCACGGAACTGATAACTTTTCTATTTCGGCCACCTTTGACTTGTCATTAAATGACACGATCGATCAACACCGTCTGAACAGAATTTATAACGAGCCGCTATCATGGGACGCGGCTCTATATAAAACCTGTGAAGACCTCACCCATGGTCAAAGTAATGTCTTAGGCACTTGACGAAGTTGTACGGAGAATCAAAATGTGAGTGACCTCAAAATCACTGACCCGGGACTTCTATGTCCTCTCCGCCAGGCTCCCTCGGACGCTGTGTTTCAATTCAACTTAAAAAAATGAAAACATTAAAATATGTTCTGTTGGTAGTATTTGTTTCGGTCATGGCGATCAGTTGCACGGAAGAAGCGGTCGATCCGCTTAACGAAGATAATCCAATTATTATCCCACCTCCGCCACCACCTCCGCCTAAGTAGTGAGGTTAATCGGTGGGGTCTTGCAGGCTCCACCGTTTTTTTTACCTTTATTATAACCTTAACCCGCACCTTGTCAAAAATAACTCATGCGAATTAATGGATGGCTGTTTGCCCTTTTGGTATTGCCCATGCTCACCACAGGCAGGCAAGTAGATAGCCTTAAAAGTCTTCTGGCTATCGCAGAAAACAAAACAGCCCGAAAGAGCCGCTTCTTTCATGTCTCATATCGGATACTATTATTATACTCATCAACAATATGACAGTGCTTTACATTATTACAAATCATCACTAAGTGTCAGCAACAGAAAACCAGATCCCCTGCTAGACGCTTCGTCATTAAACAGCATGGGCGCACTCTATTCGCGCAAAGCATTTCCGGATAGCAGTATTTACTACTATAAAAAAGCACTTAACCTCTATCATCAGTTAAAAGACACCGTCAATGCCACTTCATTAGAGATTAATCTTTCCATCATTTACAAAGAGATAGGCCAATACGAAAAAGCATTGGAAGCAGGTTTTGATGCCATGACACGGCTGGAACAGCGTAAGCATGATATTCCGTTAACGGTCTGTTATAATACGGTGGGGAGCATTTATGTAAAATTGAAAGACTATACCAATGCATTGGCTTATTTTTCAAAAGAATTGCAAGTGTCAGATGAAATCAAGTATAGTGAAGGCCTGGGCCAATCCTATACCAATAAAGGCGAAATATTTATCCGGCTTCGGAAGTACGACAGTGCTTTGTATAATCTGAAACAGGCTGAGAAAATAAAAAGACAACAACAAGATCAGAATGCATTAGGATCTACGCTGAATTTAATCGGGGAAATCTACCTTGATCTTCATCAATGGGTTTTGGCCGATAACTACTTTAATGAAGCCTTTGTTATCAAAACAGCTTCCGGAGAACGCACGAACCAGGTAGTTATCCTCCGGAATAAAGCAAAACTTCAGATCGCGCTGCTTAACTATAAAGCAGCCAGTCAGCTGTTGAGTCAGGCGGAAATACTTGCACGGGAAACAGGTGTACTGGATTATATTCGCCAGATCCTGGAGCAAAAACTGATTTTGTATAAAGCATTAAAAGATAATACAAAAGCCTATACCGTGGCTGAAGAACTCATGCTCATCAAAGACAGTCTCCTCAACAAAGACAAAGCCGAAAGCCTCATTGCCTTACAGACGCGCTACGAAACAGATAAGAAAGAACAGCACATCAAACTGCTGGAACAGGACAAACTGGTGCAGCAGGCCGAAATCAAAAGCAAGCAAAGCTGGATCGCCACACTGATCATCACCATTGTATTTGTCATCGTCATTGCGTTGTTGCTCTTCATGGGTTACCGCATTAGTCAGCGTAACCGGCATAAGGTGGAGATGTTACTCAAGGAACTTCATCACCGCGTGAAAAACAACCTGCAGATCCTTTCCAGCATTCTCAGCCTGCAATCACTGCACCTGACCGATGCCGATGCCATCCAGGCGATCAAAAGCAGTGAAAGCCGTGTCAACACCATGGCCCTCATTCATAAAAAGCTATATAAAGATGAAAGCAACCGCACCATCGACATCCATGAATACATCACGGAACTCAGCTCATTCCTGTTGCATTCCTATGGCTATAACTCACAGACACTCCAGCTGAACATCACGGGCGAAGGAATCCATATCGATGTGGACAAGGCTATCCCCATCGGGCTCATCCTGAACGAACTCATCAGCAACGCCCTCAAGTATGCTTACCCAGAGCAAGCAAATCCCCGGCTGGACATTCATTTTCAGCTACTGCCATCCACAGAACTGAAAATAGAATTGCGTGATAATGGCAAAGGAATGGCGACCTCTGAAACCGATGACGGCACCGGATCATTCGGATTGAAAATGGTGAACACACTGATTAAAGAACTGAAAGGAAAAATCACCGTAGCCGTACAACCCGGCACAGCATATACACTTCAACTCCCCCTACATCATGGATAAAATTAAGGTACTCATTGTAGAAGACAAATTATTGATCGCCGAAGACATTGCCGCCCGCCTGCGCAACCATGCGATGACAATAGCCGGTGTATGTGCTTCGGGCGAAGAGGCACTGGAACTGCTGCAACAGGAAAAGCCGGATCTGATTCTGATGGACATTGAACTCTCCGGTGCCATGGATGGCATATCCACCGCGCACGTTATTCATCAGCACTATGCAATCCCTGTTATTTTTCTTTCCGACTTTGCGGATGCAAAGACACTAGACCGTGCCAAGAAAACACACCCCGCCAATTACCTCACCAAGCCTTTCAATGAACCGGAGCTGGTCCGTGCCATTGACCTGGCCTTCAGTAATGCCAACGCCCCGGCAGCAAAAAAGAATACTGCACTCAAAAAGGAATTCATTTTTCTGCGTGCCGAAAACCAGGTCTATCACAAGTTCCTGCTCCATGACATTCTCTACCTGAAAGCAGGCCCTGCCTATTGCAGTGTGATTACGTCAGAAGGAGAATATGTGTTGTCCACCAGTATGAACCACGTGCAGGAGCAACTGGACGAAGCAGACTTTATCAAGGTACATCGCTCGTATGTGGTGAATGTCAACCGCATCACCTCGCTCGATGGAAATGTGATCCACATCGGAGAACATGAAGTGCAGATGAGCCCTGAACACCGTGATGCACTACTGCTGTCGGTAAAGATTTTAAAATAGTTCCTGGGAAAATAAAATCCGTAATTCGGAAAAGCAGTTTGCTACCGCGATCAAAATCGATGACTATTCGAATTTAAATCTGTAGTTGATGGCAAAGTGGAAGCGTTACAAATACGATGTGTTCATCTCGCATGCCGTGGAAGACAAGCTGGCCATTGCCAATGAGCTGAGCGAAGCCCTGGAGAAAACCGGTTTGAAAGTATGGTATTCCGGACGCGAACTCAGTGTGGGCGACCGCCTCATCGATACCATCCATACGGGGCTGGACGAATGCCGGTTTGGCGTGGTTATATTAAGTCCTACCTATCTGGGCAAGATCTGGGCCCTGAATGAATTCTTTACGCTCATTCATCGTGAGAAAGAAGGACAGAAAGTAGTGCTTCCTGTACTGTACGATAT
>JAHEZH010000200.1 GCA_023251155.1 Flammeovirgaceae bacterium
AAAACCTGATCACGGAAAAGATCACACCGCTCAAGCACCGTGTGCAGTCCATCTGCTTCGTGGCCTCCATGCACAGCGTACTGGCGATTGACGCGCACGGAGTACCGCTGGGCAATGTCATCACCTGGGCTGACAACCGCGGGAAGAAGGAAGCGCTGGAGTTAAATCGTTCTCCCATCGCCAAAAAACTCTACGAAGCCACGGGTACGCCCATTCATCCCATGTCGCCACTGGTTAAAATTGCGTGGCTGAAGAAAAACGATTCCGATCGGTTTGCGAAGACGTATAAGTTTCTGACATTGAAAAGCTATATCCTGCAGCAACTCACCGGAGTGTATGCGATTGACTATAGTCTTGCCTCTGCCACCGGCATGTTGAACATCCATAAAATCGCGTGGGAATCCAATGCGCTTGACTACGCAGGGATTAAGGCAGATCAACTTCCTGAACTGGTGTCGGTTTTCTTTTCGCCAGGCAAACTGCGAAAGGAATATCAGACTTCGTTGGGACTGCCGTCAGACACGCGCATCATCATTGGCTCCAGTGACGGATGCATGGCCACACTGGGTGCAGGGGTGTGGAGTGAAGACAAAGCCACCATTACCATTGAAGACAGCGGTGCGGTGCGCGTGATGGGTAAACAGGTTTTACAGGATAGCCAGCAACGCTTTTTTAATTACCTGCTCACCGAGAATCACTACATCTCCGGTGGGCCTACCAATAACGGTGGACTCATCTTTGAATGGTTTACCAAGCAGTTCGGCGATTTTAAAGGGCCCTATGATATTGAGTACAGTATGGAGACGATGATTCATGAAGCCTCCAATGTGGCGGCCGGTTCGGAAGGATTACTTTTTCTTCCTTACCTGCTTGGTGAACGGGCACCACTGTGGAATCCGAATGCACGTGGTTCTTATTTTGGGTTGAACATCAAACACGAACGAAAGCACTTTATCCGAGCTACCATTGAAGGCATTCTCTATGAAATTTACAGCATTGGAAAAATCCTGGCTGAACACCGGTCATTCAGCAGCCTCTCCATCAATGGAAGTTTTGCAACGATACCATTCTGTACGCAGTTGCTTGCTGACATTTTCAACAAGCCGGTAAGTACAACCAATCACACCAATAGTATAGGGCTGGGTGCCTTTCTGCTGACGGCAACTGACATGGGGGTATATAAGAGCCTGGATGAAGCGGCACAAAGTGTTGTATGGAAAGAAACTTTTCAACCGCGGCTTCACGACCACAAGGTGCATGCACAATACTTCGATATTTTTGAACGGCTCAGCACATTACTGGAAGGAGAATTTGAAAAGATAGCCTCCCTGCAGCAAAAACAATAACGCTCCTTCAGAGATGCATATCTGCTGAGAAGTTTTTACGGGAAGCAGCTGTCATTACTTTCGCTACGTCTCGTTAACTTCGATAACATTGCGCCCATTGAAGGATAAATCTCCACCGGTTAGTGCTTCATTGCTTCCAGCACTTGCGATGCCATGGATCGCGTCAATTGGGTTGGTGAATGGCAATCGCAATTACTCAGGCCAAGCACATAAATATCTTCACCGGGTATATAAACACCCATTGTTTTAAAACCAAAGATACTTCCACCATGCTCTCTTGAAGGTGTGCCCGCTATTTCCTTGATGTGCCAGCCATATCCGTAGGCGAACCTTTCACCATTGTTTAACTTATAGGTGGAGAATGCTTTCCTGGCGCTTTCCTTAGTGAGCAATCGATTTTCGTTCAAGGCATTCTGCCATTTGAGCAGATCATCAAGGGTAGACATCAGTGCTCCGGAGGAAAAGGGAACACTATAATTAATGATGGTCTTGTTTACATAGCCGTTCTCTTTCTTGTGATATCCGTAGGCTCTTCCACTAATTACCTTCCGATCACTTGCGTAATATGACTGTTTCATTCCCACCTTGTCGAAGATGTAGGTCTGGATAAAATCCGCATAGGTTTGCCCGGAAATCAATTCGATGAGGTATCCCAGCAGAACGTAACCGGAGTTATTGTATTCAAACTTTGATCCCGGCTCAAAATCAACCGGCTCATTTTTAAAGAAGTCGACCATCATTTTGGGGGTCATCTCTTCCTGCGCAATGGTTACGAGGGTTTTCATCCTGGTGAAATCTTTTATACCCGCCGTATGGGTCAATAAGTGATGAATCGTG
Source organism: Flammeovirgaceae bacterium (assembly GCA_023251155.1). Taxonomy (GTDB): domain Bacteria; phylum Bacteroidota; class Bacteroidia; order Cytophagales; family Cyclobacteriaceae; genus ELB16-189. The sequence goes on from JAHEZH010000200.1 coordinate 2,184, forward strand.
ATGCGATTACCCGCTGGATAATCAGGGATGTATTTAGTGACCGGATCGGTCACGTTCAATTTGCCTTGTTGTTCTAATAGCAATACCGCCACTGCGGTAAACTGTTTGGTCATCGATCCAAGTTGAAATACGTCATGAATGGTGAGGTTCACATCCCGTTCAAGATTGGCTTTTCCAAAGGCCTTTTGATAGATGGGTTTCCCGTGCTGTGCCACCAGGAAGACGCCCCCCGGGCCTTGCTTTTCATTAAACTCGGTCTCAATCAGGCTGTCGAGTTTTGTTTCAAGTGTTTGTGCGGAAACGCTGTGGATGAGTAAACAGGAACTCATCAGTAAAAAGAACGTAAAGGCGAAGAATCGAAAAGAGGTAGTCATGTGATCTAATGAATCGGTATAATTGATGGTTGTCCGGGAGGGAGACACCCGCTGAAACTAAAATGTTGCAGTACGTTAGGATTGGAACAGTTGCATTCTGGTCACCCGTATCCACAGCTTCTTGATTTATTGTACAAAAAACCAGGGGACCTTACATAACGTCTTTCTTATTCTTGTTGCACCAGACAAGGTTCAATCGATTACGAAAGACAAATCAAAGAGGCCGTAGCGAATACATTACATCACGTGGGGGCAGAGCAATTAAAGATGTAATTTTTCTATACCCTATAATTTATCCTAACCAATCTGTTCATGACTTCATTTTTAAAAGAGAATTGGATCATCCTGGTGATCGGTGTTTTTCTGATGGCCAGTATGACCCTGGCCATACGCAACAATTATGTGATCGAAGAAAATCATCAACTCCAGCAGCAAACCCAGTTGGTGAGACAAGAGGCACAACGGATACTGAGTCTTACCATGCACGGACTTGATCTGGGTGTGCGCGGCTTTGCCCTGACCAAGGATAACAGCATGCTTCGTCCTTATGAGGAAGCAATCCAAAAAACACCCGGCATCTTTCAACAGCTCGATTCCCTTTTACAATCTCAGGAGTACGATCACCTGGCACTGGAAGCAGTGAAGACAGAGGTGAACACCTACATCCGCTTTAGTAAAGATATGGTCACCGCTGCACAGGCAGACAACATGAGTCAACTACTCTCCATGCTGAAAGAAGATAAAGGGTATGAGGTCTGGAAAAAATACGCTGCCTTCGCGGATCCGTTGTTTGCGCATGAAGAAGATCTGAACAGGCAGGCGGTGGCCAATTACAGGGCCGCCATGCGTAACAATCTTGTTCTTCAGATTTCCATTCTCCTGCTGGCAATGCCGTTACTGTATCTTTTCATTATTCAGATGCGAAAAGAGCGTGATGGCCGTGCTGCTCTTTTGAAGAAGGTGGAAGAGAACGATCGCGAATTTGTTTTTAACTCTGGAATATCGGGCGATACCTCAGCGAATGAAGTGAACGATACCTCTATCCGGAATGTAAAAAAAGCATCCGCTTTCATTACCCAGATGGCCGATGGAAATTATGAAGTGGACTGGGAAGAATTAACACCGTCCAATCAGGCGTTGAACAGGAATACCCTAGCGGGTAAATTACTTCAGCTAAGAGATAAACTCAAGCAGGTGAAAAAGGAAGACGAGCAGCGTAATTGGGTAAATGAAGGACTTACCGCATTCAATGAAATTATTCGTACGCATCAGCAGGACATGAAGGCGCTGGCTCATCATAGTGTCATCTACATCACCAACTACCTGAACGCGCAGCAGGCAGGGTTGTTTATACTGGAGGGAGAACAGGATGATGCGTATCTGGAGCTTGCCGCGTGCTATGCATTTAATCGCAGAAAACACATGACCAAACGAATTAATATTGGCGAAGGGCTTATCGGACAAACCTACCTGGAAGGAGAACTGGTACAACTGAAGATGATACCGGAAGGATACACCCACATTACATCCGGATTAGGCGAAGCCACGCCGCGTTACCTCGTCATTGCACCTTTCAACTATGAGACGCATGTACCTGCCATCATTGAACTATCCTCGTTCCATGATATGGAAGAACACCATATTCAGTTTTTAAATAAAGCAGGTGAGTACCTTGCTTCGGCCATTGTCAGCTCACAGAATACGCTCAAGATGAAGAGCCTTCTTGAAAAGGCATCGTACTAAAAACAGATGCGCTAACAAAGACCATGTTAAAACATGGAAAAGTGAATACCCGCTGACTCTTGAGCGGATCACCAATTAAGCGTTAATACATGCATTGTTATCATTAAGTACTGTCGTCCTTCAGAGACTGACAATAATTTTTCTTTCATGTAAGGGTTACCTCCGTGCTGGCTTAACATTAAGTACATCATGTTACCCCAAATCCCTCATGCCTGCCATGGATAGCACCTTCTTTAAAGAATGTTCGTTAAACGAACGCATACGACTCATCCTGAGAACAGGCATCTTTTTAAGTATTATCGAGTATAAGAATTTTAACCTGCACCTGTTTTCCATTTCAGATTTCTTTGTCGAGGTAAAAGTTTCCTGCCCTCAGAGCGATGTGGAATCGGTACGGGTAATCAGTGGGGAAGACGTAGAGAAATTCGTGGCTAATGTGGAATTACCGGTAAGTATCTGATTCTATTTGTGGAGCCAGCAAACTTGCCCCTGCTCTCCCCTCTTCTATCCGAAGATCAACTCTTCGTGTTTTGACCCAACGATGAAGGTATGGACCACAACTTGTATTCAATTGACCTACGCTTGTTGAACAACCTGTAAGGAGCCTGCATCGAAATGAGTACAATCTTCTATTCTTTAAAAAAAGGACATGAAAGTGCAGGGTTATTTCGATAAGGTGCTTACCTATATTGTCAGAAAACAAAAATTAAATATCCGGTTATTCTGAAACTCTTTCCCTGTTTTCTGAATACCCCCTCTTCTGTTCCGTTACGTCCTTAAACAGCAGCATGTCTGCGATTCTGGAAGAAGCCCCAAGGTAAAATCCGATTTCACATTCAAAATTCCTCGGATTCTTCCATGTTCCAGAATAAGGTTGAAAACGTTTGTTTCAATGCGGTTTCTTATTTCAAATGGATACTCAGGTTTAACACGCTAAACCTGTTTGTGTTCCATCTATTTTTATGTTAATTAATGAACGTGTTTGAGCATAAAATTCGAAACGTATTGGATGACAGTAACCCGTTAACTAATGCAGCTGTGAAAAACGTGAGATTAGTACTTGGAAGTGGCGGAGCCAGGGGCATGGCACACATTGGTGTTATTGAATCCCTGATTGAACATGGCTATACCATCAAAGAGGTGGCGGGCAGTTCGATGGGAGCAGTAGTGGGCGGCATTTTTTGTGCGGGCTATTTAACAGAATACAAGCATTGGCTTCATACGCTGACCAAACTGGATGTATTCCGTCTCCTGGATTTTACGCTTTCCTCACAAGGATTTGTAAAAGGAGAACGCGTGTTCAGGGCCATGGAAACATTTGTCGGAGACAGCGAAATCGAACAATTTAAAATACCCTTTACTGCGGTGGCTTCGGATATTACCCGAAGGAAAGAAGTACACTACCGAAGCGGGAGTCTATTCAAAGCGCTCAGAGCTTCGATGGCCATCCCCACCGTATTTAAGCCCGTAATAGATGGACATTCCCAACTTGTTGACGGAGGTGTGCTTAATCCTTTGCCACTGAATGTACTTACCCGGAAGGACGGAGAACTGATCGTTGCTGTCAATGTCAACAGTGACTCCAGTTCGGGACAAAAAGAAGTGCGCAGCGAAGAGAATAAAGAAAGAGCCGCCTACCTGCGAATGCTGGACACCTTTCGTTCTCAGATCCTCAAAATTGACAGCAACGCTGAAGAGAATATTGAACACTTAGGTTGGTTCGATCTGCTGAATAAGTCGTACGATCTCACCCAGGACCGGCTTACGGAGCTGATGATTCACCTGCATCAGCCAGACATCGTGGTTAACATTTCGCGCGATGCATGCGGTGTGTTTGAATTTTATCGTGCTGCCGAAATGATTGAAACCGGAAGAAAAGCTTTCAAAAGCGTGATGGCCGATGCCGGTAAGAAGAGCTAGCCTACAGTTCGTTGGATATCCCTGATTTCTATGCTTTGCGGATTGCGGTGCGAAACAGAAAACCACGAATGATACTTACCCAACCGGATGACAATAACATCGTCACGGAGATGACAGCAAGTGTTAATTGAAAAGACATGTCATCGACGAGGTTCAGGCTTTTGGCTACGGTACAAAGTACAAGGCTGAATTCACCGATTTGTGATAGCAAAGCACCGGCATACAAACTGTTTTTCCACGTTTCTTTCAGCAGCCTGAATACAAAAGCATTGATGAAGCTGTTGATGGTAAAGATGAAGACCACCAGCACGGCAATCAGGCCAGCATGTGCTCGAATGAAACTCCAGTCTAACTGCAAACCAATGGATACGAAGAACAGGGATAGAAAAAACACCCGGAAAGGAATGAGTGTACGGTCAAGCCATTTCATGGATTCGGTTTGGGCAATGAGGACGCCCGCAAACATGGCACCCATTGCCGCAGACAAGTGAAGCAAACTCGTCATCCAGGCAAATCCAAAACATAATAGTAATCCGATAAACACCTGCAATTCATGATCCGGATGAAAGCGGGTAAGACCGGGTATTAACACTTTCTTATTCAGCATGAGCATGCGCAGCACCCCAACGAACAAGATCGTCACCGCTACACCGAGAACTAATTGCCCGGCATTGGATTCACCGTGGGCCAGGAAATTCAATGTCATAATCATGGGGACAATCAGAAAATCCTGGAGGATCAATATACCCGTAGTGAGATTACCTAAACGCGAATTGATCTCCCCATTTTGATGCAGGTATTCCAGTATGATAGCCGAACTACTCAGGCTGATTATAAAACTGAAGAGGATTATCCTGTTGCTGGGCCACCCCAGTTGATGACCGATGGCGGCCATAAAAACAAAACTAAGAACCAATTGAATACACGTACCAATCGCAGAGGTTCGTATATTCTTCAGCAACGCAGGAACTTCAATTTCAGCTCCAATGAAAAACATCTGCATGATCAAGGCCAGTGATCCGATCTGAGCAATGGTGGTCACATCCGTGAACAGGTGTAAACCATGAGGGCCCAGTAGAATCCCGGCAATAATGTACGCACTGAAATAAGGTTGGCGGAAACGTTTCAAGAGCCAACTCAGTAACAGTATACTGAGAAGCATTCCCACGATTCCTTTTAACAAATGTTCTCCCGGTTCAAGCAAGAGGCAAAGTAAGTTTCGTTTTTCCTATTGGCGATTGACCAGCTACTTTCATGACACCGACTACAGAAGTTCCGCTCAAGATGTTTTCATCACTTTGGCATGAGGAATAAACTTCCACGGATCCATTTTCTCTTTTATCCTCTTCCACCAGTTACTTACCGTCTTTGTATTGCGCAACTCATTTTCCCGGCCACTTACTGTTATAACGACAGGTCTTTTTTTATTCTTCGTTTTTTCGATATGAACAGTAAGCAGACCATGGCGGCATTTCGCATGAATCCGGTTAGCGTCAACGCCCTCCGGCAAGACAAAGGAATGCTTAAAATTACTCGGCATTGATACGCGATCAGTTCCAACGATTTGGCCTTGCTTCTTTGCGGTAACAACAAGTAACTGGCCTTCGATATGCACATGGAGGTCTTCTTTGCTCATTCCAGGCACGGGCACACTTACCATAAAGCGGTCTGCGTCTTCCTGTACCGGTGTAGTAAACCAGTCATGCGAATTAGCAAAGATGGCGTTCCGTAAAGTTACCTGAGGTGAATCGTGAAAAGCGTTTGATAAAGAATGAATGGGGCTAAAAAGTGTTTTCATAAAATATCTCGTTTAGCAATGAATGAAAGAGAAAGGTGAAAAGATCACGGATCGCGTAGATGGGACACAAGCGATTACAAGAGTGATCGATTTAACACATCACCACTATCCGTGATTCTAAATTCCAGGACATCCATCAGCAAGAGGTGTCACCCCGCTTGATCAACCGATGGCAATCTGCTTGATTGGTTTTACTTTCGCTTCTTCCTTCTTAGGAGCGTTGATGTGAAGAATGCCATCCACATAGCGTGCAGAAATCTTCTCACCTTCTACTTTATTTTCGGGCAATGTGAAACTGCGCCGGAAGGATTGGTAGTTGAATTTTCTGCGCGTATAATTTCCGGTTTCGGTAGACTCATCCTGTTTCTCCTCCTGATGTGAAGAAATGGTAAGCACATTGTTGTCCAGCTCTACTTTGAAGTCATCGCGCTTCATACCTGGAGCAGCTACATCAATGATGAAATTATCATTGGTTTCCCTGACATTCACGGCAGGCAGCGTAGCTGAGAAGTTGCTCTTGGCTAGTGTTGAATCGACCCAATCGCGGTTAAAAAAATCTTCAAGTAATGAAGGAAGGGATGGAAACAAAGTAGTGCCAGGTCTTACTAAGGTTTTCATAACTTGGTTCTCCTTTCAGAATTTAATTAAACATTTTTTAAAATTTAAACTTCTTGTGGATATCGCGAATCCGCACACCTGTTTTCCAAAATTTGTGCCTCCTGCCACACGCATAAAAATTCAATAAAAAAATCTGCCAAAAATTCAGCTCACGCCAATTTTTCATTTTCAAAAACCATAGCGGATGTATAACGCGAATTCTCCGCAGGTTAAAAATGTCAAACCGTCATTATTGGCCCGGGAGATTGCGTTCTCAACATGATGATTGTTGTTCAAGAGTCAGCGTGGAGCCTCATTTTACAAAGCTGGCCGCCCCTCTTACGAAAACCATTGGCTCACTTCGGACAATTTCCAGTGATCAATCTGGAGTGGTTACCCATTAGGTATCCTCCCATTTGGTTTTGTATGCCGTGATTGCAAGAACGATTCGTTCAAAATGTAACAATGCAGAAGCTACCAGGCCCATCCGATTCAAGCAACAGTACCCACTGTTTATTGAACAACACATGGCTACAATCGCTCCTTCCTGTATCGTCCATTAAGATATTTTTTCCCATAGCTTTAGATTCCCATCAAACAGATTATAAACCAATTCAAATTCCTTAGGGACTATCCATTCATCGGTATGATAAGTGGCCAATCGTACACCGGAAGGTAATGACTTTAGTTTCCCGGATACGTGAATCCCGTAACTCTCGTAGAGCTTGGCATTCAAAGCAATCTTCTTGTCAATGCCGTTGCGCGGATCGAGATTTTCATAAAATGAGTTGAACAAATAGAACCCCTGGAAACCGTGGAAGTTCAACGCGATGATGTTTTCATTAATATAGCTGGTATTATCCAGCCCATAAGAAGCAGACAGACGTTGTGAGATTTCAAAAAGCTCCGTGCGCTGTTCCACTCCGGTAAAATGTGCCGGTGTAACAGCAGCGCCTACCATGCAAAACTTACCTACACCCGAACCGATATCAAGTATTTTGGTTCCGCGTTTCTTAGCCAAAAAAAGCGCTGCCGTTTTGGCGACAGCAATAGGTGTCCAGTGTTTCTTAGCCAACCTCCGGATATGCTTTGGGTAGATCGCGTTGAATTCTTCGTCTGTGCCTTGTATCAGGCCGTGCAATTCATCAAGGTTCATAGAGGGTGCTAATCTATAGAAGAAAACCATTCGAACCGCCGCTCAATGTTATTCGCATGTAAATGGGAATTAATCCTGTTTGTTGATTTGCTTCGCGTTGTAAAAAAGGACTTTGATCATGTCTGACAAAAGTGCACCGATTTTAATGTGTTAAAAGATTATTTATTTAACATTCTGTACTAACCCCCTATAAGTTGGACAGAATCGTTGTTTTGGTTGTGCAGTAAGTCGATGTTTTCCTGTTCAGCTGTTAAGCAAAAGTAGGTGTCTGTTCCAGGCTTGTCAAGGCTGGTAA
>JAHEZH010000201.1 GCA_023251155.1 Flammeovirgaceae bacterium
CAGCCGTTTTTTATTGTAGTGATAGTCGGCATTCTCGGAACGATCGCCCAGGCTGGCTGCCCATGATACCTTGGCGGTGGTGTCGGGTCTTTCCACGCGCCACAGTTCGTCTAACTCTGCTTTTAATTTTTCTAAACCTTCCGGGGTAATCAGCATTGTTTTCATAGCACTGTCTCCAATTCATTCGGGGGGCAAAATTACCTACTATTTTCGATTTGCTTTCCGGATGTTTCATTTTGCTACTTACGGTGTTACCGGTGCAGGAAGACTAGCGGGGAGATGTATAGACTCATCATGCTTCACAATATTTTTACCGGTGCAGTTGTTGTGAAGCGCTTCGGGCTGAATCCGTTTCTAGTTGTTGATACGTTACTTTTTCCAAAGCGTGTTGTTGACTACCTGACTTAGTACCTGCTCATGATAATGGCGACTTAAAGGAATACGGTGGGATTGAATGCTGATCTCACTGTTTTCGATGGCTTCTATTTTCGAAATGGAAACAATAAACGATTTGTGCACGCGGATAAAGGCTTTAGGGTTGAGCTTTTCCTCCACACTTTTCAGCGACAACAGCGTGAGGTATTTTCCTTTGCTGGTGAAAATAGAGATGTAATTCTGTAGTGCCTGAATGTAAAGAATCTCATCGAAGTATATGCGCTCGTATTTATAATCGCACTTGATGAAAAAATAATCCGGACCGGAGTGGGATGGATCAGAAGGCAATGAAGCTCGTGTAAGTAGCTGATGGTAATCTCTGGCTTTACTCACCGCTTTAAAAAAACGGTTGAAGGTGATGGGCTTCACCAGGTAGTCCAGCACATCCAGTTGAAAACTTTCCAGCGCATAGCTGGGGTACGCAGTGGTAATTATCACCAGAGGAGGATGACTGGTCATTTTCAGAAATTCAATACCGTTGATCACGGGCATCTGAATGTCTAAAAAGATCAGATCTATTTTTTGTTCGCCGAGTAGTGTGGTCAGTTCAAGCGGATTGTTGCCCGTACCAACGGATTGCAGGAAATCGACCTGGTAAATGTAGTTGACGATACACTCGCGCGCCAAGGGTTCATCGTCAATTGTTACACATTTCAACATACGCGTGATTTTTAGTTAGGCCGACAGCACTGTTCGTTCTTGTACATTACGTTCCTGCAACACTAATTTTAAATTTACTTCAAACTGATCCTGATCCTGTTGAATGATCAATTCATGTGTACCTGGATACATCAGCGCCAGTCTCCGTTTTACATTTTGAAGTCCGATGCCGCTATGCTTCACTGCTTGCGTGGAAGCGTGATGGGTGGAAGAAATACTATTGACGATGGAAAAGTGTAACTGATGCTGATCGAAATGCAGCTTCATTTTAATCCAGTTGTTCTGATCACTTCTCCGTGATACGTGCTTGAATGCATTTTCAATAAAGGGGATAAGCACGAAAGGAGCCACGGTATGATTATCCGCAGTGTAAATATCCATCTTCAGTTGAAGATGAATACGATCGTGATCTTCGCGCAGCTCCTGTAGTTCAATAAAATTTTCCAGGTATCCCAGTTCCTGGCTTAATGGAATCTGGTGTTCATTACACTCGTACAGCTGATAGCGCAGCAGGTCAGAAAATTTAGCTAATGATTCCGAGGCCATCACCGGATTTTTATGAATCAATACAAAAATGGAGTTGATGGTATTGAAAAGAAAGTGCGGATTCATCTGCGACTTCAGAAATTTCAACTCGGTTTCCGATTTTTCTTTTTCGAGTTCCTGTTGTCTTCTTCTGCTTTGAATCCAGTTTTTTCCCAGCTTGATACTCATTGCCAACGTCATTGCTGCGGCCGTAGAAGGAAGCGCCCCGCTTTCGAACAGAGAGAAAAAATCAGGATCGGCACCAAATAGTTCGTTAAAAGATTTACCTGTGATGAATGCGCCAAAATAGTAACCAGTGGTAACGCATGCGGCACTTGCTATGATGGTCACTACTAATGCGATCACATAAAGCGTATAGCGGCCTTTCGCCAGTAACCGGGGAACAAGAACATACAGATTGAAATACACACCGGCCATTTGAAAGCCCATATAGAAAATGAATTTGACCGCGGCATGAGGCAATGCCAGACTTTCAATGACCGCCACCGGGCTACCGATCCGTAATGTCCACCACATGAAGTGGTACGCAAACCAAAAAGGTAAGTGATGGAGTTTATACCTCAAGATCCACTGGTACCGGTGTTGAGCAGGAACAGCTAACCGTGCTGAATTCATCGGACTAAGATAACTTGCTTTTTACTTTATTGAATGCTCCCTTTTCATCTATTTCAGAGAAGGTCATCTGATTTTAATCGTACATACCGATGTGCCGGTATATTTTCAATGACCCATTCGGTTCCCTTCGCCAGATGGCCAGATCTTTTCCTGTGAAAACTCCGGAGAAATCGCCTTGCCGGATAATGGCAATGTGGCTGGCATATTCCACTACATATTTCCCCAGGTCATCCACGCGGTCATTGCGGACATCGAGCTTTTCAAATACAGGAAGACCTTTTGCATGTTCATGGAAAAATGTGCCTAATTCACTTTTACCTTTTACCACGGGCGTGCGGCTGTACATAAAGCTTCCGTCATCGGCATAGAACTGTACCCAGATTTTTTCATCGTGTTCGGAGATTACTTTTTCCATCAGCCGGTTGAGTGCTGCCAGTTCAAAGCGGATAGGGTTATCGATGGGGAGGTGTGCTTGCAGCGCAACATCGGCTACCGGAAGGGTATTCCATTTCAACTGCTCTTCCCACAGCAACCCATGATCATAATTCCACGCCTGTGTTAGTAATGTGAGCTGGTTATTCTCTCTTATCCATACATCGAGGTACTTGCCTTTTACCTGTTGTGACTGGTTGTTTTCTTTCCAGGTGAGCTTTTCGCTAAACGATCCGATCTCGATTACCCGGCTCTTCAGATCAATGATCTCGTTCGCGGTTCGGGTATAGTCCGATAATTCAAACCGGTTCAGGAATGCTTTCTCATAAAGCAGTACATTCTCTTTTCCGATAATGGTCTTTTGAAATTCGGGCATGAGCCGGATATCATTTGCATAATAAGACGCAATGCTTCCCGGTTTTTTATCGGACTTGCTTTTCATGTAATCCGATCTGAACTGCTTCAGGTAAGCAGTCGTCTTTTCATCGGAGGTGGTGTCTGATTGGGCCGACAAAGGAAGTGCACAGATCAAGACACTAATCAGGGTTGGGAAAAACCGAACAGTCATCGTGGCGGGGGTTAATTTATTTCTTTTCATCGAAGACAAGATGGCTGGCGAAAAACGGAAGCATGCGTGTGTATACTCTTCCGTCAGCAGTCCAGTTTTTACTCCACGGATCTCCGTTGTATTCTTCGGCTTCGTGCTCAATACCCAGGTCCCGCAGTTTTCTGCTGAAAGTTTGATTGGAGTAAACGTGATCCTGATTAGAATCAAAGCGGCCCCAATCGAATGCGATGTGTACGGCCTTTAAATGGGTTACCGATTCATTCAGTGTTTCCTCCAGATGAAACCCCGCCTTTGCTTTCATTATGTTTTCCGTATTCAACCTGAATTGGCCATTGACTTGCTCCACGAACAGCTTACCATAAAAAGGAGGATGGTTGATATCGGGAACAAAGGCCTGGCTTACCGCTACGAGTATTCTTGACCGGAAATCATTTCCTATTTCATCAAATGTTCTGGCCTGATATATTTTCTGCCAATCAAGCTGAAGGTCTGTCCAGGGCGTGTACCCCATGCCCGTAGCCACCGGATGTAAAGCATACACCATGCTGAATGTTTCGGAATGCGTCATGGCTAGTTTAAGTGCGCCACGCCCACCGATAAAGTCACCGGCCAGCGCACGACTGTCTTTAGTTCGTAACGTTCGAAATGTGTTATCGATGAAGGGTACCAATTCCTTTACGATGAAGTCAAGCCAGCGACCACTTACTACCGAGTTCTCAAAAAGACTTCCGATGGTGGGGCTGCTGTAATCAGCAGCCACAATGATTACCTCGTTGATAACACCGCTGTTAAAAGCACGCTCCATTACCTGTGTTAATTTACCATCGGCAAACAATTGCTCGGCACTGCTCCCCAGGCTGTGTAAATAGTAAATCACCGGATAGGATTTGGTGGACGAGCTGTAACCGGGAGGTAAGTAAATTTTGACTTTACGATCCGGATTGAGACCAATACGATTTTCCTTCAGAATAGTGGACACCAGATGTTCATCGATTACCTTTCCTTGTTTAAGTTCAATAGCGGCAGTCGCCTTGTTTTTGGATTGAGCCAATAGTGGAACAAGTGAGGATAAAAGAAGGATAAACGGGAGTATTGCTTTCATGGGTCGTAGCTCTTTTTTGAAAAGTACCGACACAAACCATCACCTTAAAAATGCGATTGACAACCTGCATGAAAACCAACAGGAGAAGAGTGTTTTTATTGATAACACGAAAGACGCTACACGGTACCTGTATGGACCCATCGGAAAGCATTAGGGTCGCAGCGGCGGAGTTATGTCCTCCCTTATCATTTTTATGATTTTGAATCAGGCAAGTATGTTGTACTAGTAACGCAGCCCGTTTGTCAACGCTGATGCGGTTGGCGGATACGTAACGTAAAGGTAGTGCCCACACCGAATTCGGACTGCATGTCCAGCGTGGCATTGAGTTTAAGCGCGATCTCCTTAACGATAAACAACCCCAAGCCGGATCCTTTGCTGATGTCGCTGGCGCGATAATACATATCAAAAACTCGGGAGTGATGCTCTGCTTTGATACCGATACCGTTGTCTTCAATGGTAATGACGCAGTCTCCCTCATCCCGTGAAGCAGCGATCCGGATAAACGATTGTTCCTTATGTTTGTCGGAATACTTTAAACTATTGCCAATGATGTTATGAAGGGCAACGTTCAGTCGCGGTCGGTCTGTTATGATAATGAATTCCGGCTCGATCAGGCAGGCACACTGCACGGATTGTGCCTCGGGCCAAAATGAAAATTCCTGAATGATTTCCATCACCAGTTCCCGAAGATCGAATTGCTCCACAGAAACGGGTTGATGTGAGTTGCGGGCAAATTCAACCAGACTTTTGATCACCTTATCCAGTTTGGTGATGCTCCTTTCTATGTAATCGTAATATTGCTGAAGGACAGTGTGGTCTTTTTCTCTTCTGGCAATATTGACCAGGCCTACGACGGACTTGAGCGGTGCACTTAAATCATGTGATGCACTGTACACAAAGCGATCCAATTCGGCTACGGTCTTATCCAGCTTGCTGATGGTTTCTTCCAGTGTTCGCGTGCGTTCCCTTACCAGGTGTTCCAGGTTTTCATTGATCTCCTTGAGTTGCCGTTGCGAATGTTCCAGTTTTTCCCGCTGTTCGGTGATCTGGTCGTGTTGGGCAATCAATTCTTCATTTTGTGCCTGGATCTCCGAATTTTTTTCAGCGATGTGCTCATGACTTTCTTCCAGTAACTTGTTTTGATAGGAGATTTTCTCCAGCTGGCTGGCCAACTCCAGATTGACTTTCTGCACTTCGGTGGTGCGTTCTTTTACCTGTAGTTCCAGATTTGCCTTGGAGGCAAGAAGGTAGCGAAGCCGTAGTGAGTAGCCCGCGTACGTGATCATTATAAGCAGCAAGCCCAGTACCACTTTGAATGCAGTGGTTTGCCACCACGCAGGCAGAATAATAATGACCATGGTTCGGGTAGCAGGGCTCCAGACCTGATCACTGTTGGTGGCCTGAACATTCAAACGGTAGGTGCCCGGATCCAGGTTGGTAAAGGTGGCTTTCCGGTCTGACTGACTCATACTCCATTCATCAGAGAATCCTTTCATCTGAAACCGGTATTGGTTTCTCCGTGCAGGGTTAAATTCAAGCATGGCAAATTCAATACTGAATGCATTATGGTCGTAATTCAAAATCAGTGTGTCTGACACAATGATATTTTTACTGAGCGGACCTTTACCCACTGAAAGCTCGGTGTTGTTTAATCTGAACCGGGTGAAGACGATCGGAAATATATCGCTGCGACCAATGTTTTCAGGATTGAATGCGTCGAATCCTTTTGTACCACCAAAGAGCATGAGACTATCTTCCAGATAGTAAGCACAACCCGGATTGTACTGAGTGCCTTGCAGGCCGTCTGCATGATTATAGTTGGTAAATGCCTGTGTTTCCTTATTGAATTCAGACAACCCGCTATTGGTACTCACCCAAAGCCGATTGGAATTTACGTCTCCCAGTACGGCATTTACAATGGTATTGGCTAATCCATTTTGTTCATCGAAGAACGTGGTTTCCTTTAATTGCGGATTGTAACGAACCAAACCATGGTCATGCGATCCTAGCCATAACGTTCCGGAAGGATCATGGTAAATGGAGGTGATGGTAAAACCATCCTTTGTTCCGGGTATGGGCATGTGGTGAAAGGAGTCACTGGTATAGTCGTAGTTGAAGAGACCGAAGACTTCATGAGCAATCCACAAGTGAGCGCCATGTCGATGGATAGCGGTGATCTGATCTACCTGATGGGAGTCTTCGACAAAGTTTAAATTGGGGTAGTGCTTGAATTGAAGTGTTGACAGATTGAGTTTATCCAGCCCGGAGAATGTTCCGATCCACAAATTGTTTAATGAGTCGACCTCCAGGTGCATGACCTCGTTGCCGCATAGGGTCTTGCTGTCGCCTGGTATATTTTTAAACTGAGTGTATCTTCGGGTAGTCAGGTCTAAACGGAACAGGCCCTCACCCCAGGTGCCAATCCAAAGGCTGTTTTTGCCTTGCCGTTTTAGCGATTTTATTTTTTTAACCGGACGATGGCTGGCCGAAAGCAATTCTACTTTCTGGTACAGATTGCGATAGAGATTTTTTGCCGGATTATGGATAAAAGCCAATCCACCTCCATCTGTACCAATCCAGAGGTTATCCTGCAGATCGTACTCGAAACTGAATACGTTATCATCGGGCAGACTTCCGTTCACTCCCGCTCGGGAAGTAACCGGAAAGAATTTGAACGCATTCTTATCGTAGACATTTATGCCGGCAAAGTAAGAACCCGTCCATAGCCGGTCGTGGCTATCCAGCAAAGCCGCCTTAAGAGAATTGCCCAGCAGACTGTTGGGCTCGGCTTCCTCATGAACGAATAGTCTGAAAGGATGTTCCTGCAGCGGATCGGTACCAGCGGGTATGAGGTGTAGTCCGGCATCCGATGTAATCCAGGTATTGCCATCTTTATCTTCCAATATGTCTTCAATCTGATCGGTATTCAGGTAGCCCGCTTCGTTTTTGCTTACATGGTGTACCAGTAAGGTATATGCCTCATTATAAATGAAAAGTCCCTGGCCATAGGTGCTCACCCAGATACGGTGTTTGGAATCGACTTTAATCGCCCGAATTCCACTGTAAAACTGTTCCTTCACCACCTGGCTCACACCTTTGGTAAGCGGATCGAACCGAAAGAGTCGCTGTCCGCCCACCAATATTGCCTGATCGGGTAACTCTGCGAACGCAGTTACCCAACCGGGATAGTGATTCAGGGTATCGGTTGAAATAGGAATTCGGTTAAACTGAATTGGTGTGGGGTTGGTAGCAGCAGGGGTGTAGTAACAAAAGCCGTTGGCATCGAATCCGTAATACAAGGTGCCTGTTGAACTCCTGAAGATCGCCCGCACGATATCCCCATTGATGGAACGCGGGTTGGCTGGGGAATGCCTGATGCGCTTGAAGTTATCGAGGTGACGATTATAAAGACACAATCCTTTCATCGTGCCGATCCATAAATTATGGAAATGGTCTTCGTAAATCTTCAGAATAATATTACTCCCGATACTGGTTGAATCCTGTTCCTGATATTTATAGGTAACCATGGAGTAGCCATCATAGCGTTGCAGTCCATCTTCGGTGCCTATCCATATAAAGCCCTGATGGTCCTCTGCGAGGGCCCTTATATTGCCACTTAACAGGCTGTTTTCGGTGGTGATGTGAGAAAAAGAAACGTGCTGGGCATTACCATTAACCGCCAGACCCAGCAAAATCAGATAGGGAATGGCAGACAGAATCCACTGAAAAAAAGCAAGGCCATGCATTGCTCGCATCAAACAAATATGGCTAATTAAATGACAAATAAAAGTGTCCGGTTCAGGAATACCTCGCCAAGGCCATTTTCGATTAATTACCCCTGTTCATTTGGTTACAGGTTGGAGGTCGGTCGTCTTTGTTTTTTGTACGTGTCTAAATTTCCGGCATGAACCAGGCATAAATCCGGGTCCTGGATTCACTGAAATACCTTTATTTATTACATCCTTAATTATCTACTTATCTGACTTTCTTAATTATCTATTAATTTTGATTCGATCATTCGATTTCAACTAGCTCTTCCGATGAACAGGAAAACACTTCTTTTAGCCGTTCTGCTAAGTTTTAATTTTTCTATTGCTGTAAAAGCCCAAAATACAGGAGAAGCAATGTTTGTTGGTTTTAATTCGGATGGGAACAGCGGCTTTGCCTTTGTTACTTTTGTACATACCGACAGGTACCACGCTTTTCTTTTCTGATAATGAATGGAACGGATTGGCCATTGGAAGCGGAGGTGCCTTTACGGATGCGCTGGAAGGTGCGATAAGCTGGCAGAATAATAGCGGCACTACCTTGTCGGCAGGATCGATTATCACCATCGATAATTCCTCTACCAGCCCCACCGCCAGTCTGGGCACCATTACTTCAGGCACCATCACACTTCAAAATGCCAGCGAAGTACTTTACATGTATAAAGGAAGTAATGCAACTACTCCCACCCAGTTTATCTCTGCGATCGCCAACGGAGGATTTAGTAATGCCAATGGCCGTCTCACCAACACGGGTTTAACCAATGGAACAAATGCTATCGGTATTACAGGAAACCGGGATGTAATGACCTATTCCGGTTCTACTAATTGTACCTCTACGATTGCTGCCTGTGCCACCGTTATCGCTACCACTTCCAACTGGATCATCGAAGATGGTGCCGGGAATCAAAGTAACAACTCCACTGCTCCCGATTTTCCGGCCAGTGTAACTACGTATTTTTATGGTGTAGTCTTCGAAGCGGTCACCTATTATTCAAGGAATGCCACCTCGGGTGGAGCCTGGAACAGTAACACTTCATGGACTACCATTTCAGACGGCTCGGGAGGTCCACTGGCAGCAGGCATGTGGCCTGCCAGCAGCGATAATGTGGTCATTCTTCCAGGGCATACCATCACGATTAATTCCATCAGTGCCAACCACTCCGCAGGAATCTCACCGGATGGCCTGGGAAGAAGTAACGTAGGTCCGTTTGCCGCCTCCAATCTGGCAATGTTTTACCAAACGGGCGATATTCTTATTGATGGAACCCTTACCGTTACAGGTATTGAAATGATGACTGAAGGGTACACGAATATCAACTCGGGTAAGACCTTCAGCCTTACTTCCAGCTACGTGAATCTGGGATTTCTGGAGGCGAATTCGTCAGCGGTGTTAAGCATAGCAGACGACCTTATCCTGGCCGGAAACAGCTCCACCATCATCAATACCAGTGCTATCTCCAATGATGACCTTATTATCAGCTTTACCAGCGCTACCTTATGTGGTACAGGCGTGGCCACCTTGCAAAATGGCTCCGGAAGTACGATTACCTATGCCAATGGTGCTACCGTTGCACAGATCTGCACCGCCTTTACGGTAGCCTGTTCCGGATCGGGCTGCAGCGGCTTCCCGGTTACCGGTACGGGCGCTACTTCGCTCGGCAATACCGGCCCGGGCGGAATTGATAAAACGGATGGCACCGGAAATCTGGAGTTCTGGCTCGATAGCCGTGATGTCAATGGCGACAAAAGCACCGTTACCAATGGGGCCACCATATCGAGCTGGAAGGACAAATCGGGTAACGGAGTACATGTCAATCAAAACATTGCTAATATCGCCACCTATTCCACGGCAAACGGTGTGGTATTTAATAACACGGGCTATCTGGTCGGAAGTGACGCCACGTTCCCT
>JAHEZH010000317.1 GCA_023251155.1 Flammeovirgaceae bacterium
TTCCTGGATCGCTTTTACGATTTGTGTTTCTGTGAATTTTGACTTTTTCATAATAACCATTTTAAAATTGAAAATTTGTATTCAACTTTCAAATGGCCGAACTTCAGGGGAGCTTACATACTCCTTGAACATGATCGTATTCGTTATTTCAAAATAAGTGTATTTATAAAAATTACATCAAACCGTGTTCAAATCGACATTTTATAATACTGAACATGCAGCAGTAAAAATAAGTGTAGTCACTTCCATCAACATATTTACTTGCGATTGTTTAATTCGTATCGAATCTCTCTCAGATTGCCCTGGCTAAATAATATGACAGGCAAAAGTGCTGAAGGAATAAACAAATAAAGAACGAACTTCACATCCTGAAAAATAAGAAAAACAACAAATAAAGTAAGGGATATAAAAATACCAAGCAGTATTTGAATCATTAAGCGTAGCGCTTTCAATTTCTCTTCCAATTCCTCCGTGGACATAGTGCTAAATCTATTGTTGCTCATCGCGCCGCCGATTCTAAAACATCATTTATTATTTGCTTGACTAGGTAATAGAGGCTAATGGAGATTGATGAAAGAAAAAAATAACCGGTAAAGAAAAAAATCATCGTTACAAATTCCTCATTTCACACAATTGTCATTAGCTCTCTATTAGCAGAACACATTGACTACCTATTAAGTATAAAGGTGAGCTAATTGCCCGTTAAATAAATTGCAAAAAATACGGTTGAGGAACTACGTGTTATTACTTACACTGACGTACTTATCATCATAATCAGGTGATGTTTATAGACGTCGGAAGTTTATGTATTTATGCCAAAATGGAATTGCGTTTTTCACTTGTGGTTTTCTTTCCAGCGAAGAAAAACATCAATTCGAAGAGATGAATCCATTTCCCGGCCAAATAATTATAATACCGAACTAAAATAAAACAGGACTTGATGCAAATGGAATAGATTTGGGGATCTCTCAGTTAAATCAATTTTACTGCTATTATGTCTATTGGAATTCCTCACACTCGATTGAAGTTGAATCTATTGCTTTTAGACTTTTTACATAAATAAAAAAAGTTAGGACTTCTATTACTAATGCGTCTGATCTTAACGTAGTAACTTTTTTTATGACCAAAATTATTCTCTTAGTTGAACATGAATTATTCAGAGTAGGTGTGACTGCCATTCTAAAGGAAGAAAAGAGCTTTGCTGTTGTAGGAGGATACCGCACATTTGCAAGTTTCAAATCCTTAGTACCAACACTTGCTGCAGATCTGGTTTTTGTAGATCTGTCTTTGGAAGAAGATCACGGGCTTGAAGTTGCAAAATATATTAAGAATACTAACCCCAGATTAAAGGTAGTTATTTTGAGCTCGTACAAAGAGGAATTCTATGTTTTAAGCGCGATCGAATCAGGAGTGGACGGGTATATTCATAAAGATATAGATCCTACCGAATTAATCAGCGGAGTGAAAAATGTCATGAAAGGCAAAAAATTCTTTTCATCGGCCATCTCCAAACTATTAATTAACACGATCTATCGTAGACGAAAAGGAACCTTTTCAATTCTTACTCAGAAAGAAAAGGAGGTAGTTCAATATTTAATGGATGGATTTTCCAGTAAGGAAATTGCGGATAAGTTAGACTGCAGTCCGCGCACTGTAGAATCACATCGCGCTAATGTTTTGAATAAATTCAATTTAAAGAACACGGCCGAACTAATAAAACGAATGATGGAACAGAAGATTAGGTTTTGACCCCTTGTTCCACCGATCGTGATTTTTGCAGCGAGCAATGGCGCTTCGAATCCGCTGGGCAGAAAAACACCTGGCTGTTTTTTACTGGCGCAACGAACTATTCAACGGCACCGGTTTATGCTTTATTTCTATTAAACCAACCAATAAAAAAAAACGGCATAGTGAGACTCAAGTTGACCCAAAACCCAACAAAGAAACCAGTATCTTTGTTGACATTACCAATTGGTAATAAATCCTACTCTGGCTGGACAGGATCAGTAGCTTGGCCGTATAATCTGTAAATACCCGTTGGAGTCAACGGCTTACTCACGGCCAGTTCATTATTCTTTATTAAAGAATCCAATTGTATTTCGGTGATAAAAGTATATTGCCAGGCACATATTATATTTTTATTCATCGAAACTTCTTTGGCTGTAGCAATCTGTTTTTTTATGGACTCATAATACTCCCATGAATAGTCAAAGAGAATCATATCAAAGTATTTTTTTTCGGCTAAGCATATTGCATTTTCAATGGCCGCTGTTTGTTTTACTTGTATAGAGGTACCAGCAGTTAAAAAACGATCATTGACATATTGAAGAATCTGCTCTGGTTCAATAATAAGAACGGATATGATTTTCATGGCTGTGATTGTCTTTCATAAAGATCTCTGTACTATAGCAATGATGTTCTCCGTATAAATACTTAGGAAGGGAGTCATTGTTAGTTACGAGTATTGCTGCTGTTTAATCAGCTTGTTATGTTTCATAACTTTAGTAAAAATACTGTACTGGCTTGGCTGGAATTTTTGCCGGGTATTCGTAGTATGATTCAAGGTTTAACCAGGCCAATTGTTCTGACCGGTTTACTGGGAAGCTATTTTGCGGCTTCATCTCAAACCATATCAATCAGCTCAATTACAAGTGGACCATTTTGTGCCGGTGCCTCCATCAATGTCGGCTATTCCAGTGGAAGCACATTTACAGCCGGAAACGTGTTTAAGGTGCAACTAGCTACGGATGCCTCTTTTACTTCTTTTATTGATTTAGCCCCCACTTACTCCACTACTGCCAGTTCCGGAACTTTAAATAACGTTGTTATTCCATCCAATACGCCTACGGGTACTACTTATCGCCTTCGTATAGTAAGCTCTGCCCCTGCGATAACCGGTTCTAATAATGGGTCAGACATTTCCATTACTGCGCCCACGCTATCTGCACCTTCCTTCACAGGAACCTCCTTTTGCCAGAACAATACCTTCAACATTACCTTCACCAAGACATGTAATTTTTATAATACGCCATCCAACAATGTTTTTTCAGCAGAACTCTCCGATGAGTTTGGCGTTTTCCCAGCAACACCTACTGTAATCGGAACACTGACATCGGTCAATGCCGGAACAATCACGGCCACTATCCCCGGAGGTACACCTGCCGGAACTGGCTATCGCATCCGTATAAAAAGCTCTAACCCTGTTATTACGGGTCCGGATAACGGAACGAACCTTACGATTGTATCTCCTCCCGGAGATCCCGCTGTATTTGGCAACGGGGTATGGAACGTATACGCCTATACCAGTAGCAACTTTACCAACTATGCCGGGTTTTACACTGAAAACAATCTCAATTTTAATACTACAACACGATGGGGAGTAGCGACGAGTCCATCCAATGCAGATGGCAGCAGCGGTCTTGCCTACTCCGGTTGCGCTATCACTTTCAATGTTCCCTATTCCTTCGTACATAAACGCACCAATTTCGCTTGTGGATATTACCAGATTGACATCCCTACGCACGATGACAATGTCACACTCATCATCAACGGGTCTACGGTTTA
>JAHEZH010000202.1 GCA_023251155.1 Flammeovirgaceae bacterium
CAGGGATTAAAGATTCCGCAAGTCAGACTTCCCAATCCATTGAAGTGTTGACCAAACGCACCGAAGAAATAGGACGCACATTGAAGGTAATTACCGACATTGCCAGCCAAACCAACTTGTTGGCTTTGAATGCAGCCATTGAAGCAGCCCGTGCAGGCGATGCTGGAAGAGGTTTCGCGGTGGTGGCTGAAGAGATTCGTAAGCTGGCCGAAGATTCAAGAAAATCGGCCGTAGAAATTGAAAAGATTATTGGAGATGTGCAAAAGGATACTACCGCGGCAGGCAAAGCCATCGATACCATGGAGGCGAGCGTAAAAGAAGGTAACAAGTCGAGCATCGAAGCCGAGAAAATATTTCAGGAGATTTCGAAATCAACGGAAGAAACTTTTGGGGCCTCCAAAGAAATTCAGTTGGCAACAATTTCTCAAAAAGAATCGATCGGCAGTGTAGTAAAGAATATTGAACAGATCGTAGTTGTTTCCGAAGAAACCGCCGCGGGAACTCAGCAAGTAGCAAGTTCCAGCCAGCAAATGAATGGAGGTATGCTCGAAATTGCCAAAGCAGGGGACGAACTTTCAGCGGTGGCAGCCGAGTTGCAGGCAGGCGTTACTCAATTTAAATTGAAAAAGTAATCAGGTTTCTCACTAAATGAACTTGAAAATCCATTTCAGATAGGATAGGAGGCAAGTAGTGGAAATGGGACGAGGATGGCACCTGCACAAGGCAAGTGCCATTAGCAAGTCATGGGCAACCAACAACGATTAATGAAACAATCATGAGCGAAACAAAACAGCATAAAAAGGACACCACAGCACAAGCGCATAACATGCAAATAGTGGTTTTCAAGTTAGGGCAAGAAGAATATGGACTGCACATTGATCAGATCAAAGAAGTGGTCATTACACCCACTATTACCCGCATGCCACAGACACCGGCTTTTGTGAGAGGTGTGGCCAATGTCAGAGGCAACGTCATTGCCATACTGGATCTGGAAGAAAAGTTTGGTCTGTTGCGAAACCAAGATACCATCAGCAACGGGAATCATTTTACACTGGTGATTGAGAGCGAAGATTACAAAATGGGTATACTGGTGAGAGAGGTGCCCAACACACTTTCTATTTCTTCTGCAAATGTAGAAGACTCCGTCTTTACCGGTGATAGTCAATCCGAGCAATCCTATATCACCGGCATTGTGAAGTTAGAAAAGCGCCTCATCATTATGATTGATATTTTCAAAGTAATCAATGAAAAAGAAGCACAACAGCTTTTCAAAAAACAGGAAGTACAAGACTCGGTCGCATGAAGCAAAGCGTTAAAATAAGAGTGCTCAATATCAATGAAATGGAGGTGTCCGATCAACCGGTGGTATTCACGTGCTACGGATTGGGGTCTTGTATTGGGCTCTTTGTAACCGACCGAACCAATGGTATTTCAGGCGGTGTGCATATTCCATTGCCACACACCTCCGGGCCAAGCGAATGGAAAGATGCCACGTACCTGATCAGTGAATTGTTGCACTCCTTTCAAGCCTGGGGTAGTGATTTAAGAACGCTTCGCGCTAAAGTAACAGGCGGTGCACAGGTGTATGGAAGTCTTTACGGTATTGGCGCTCAAAATGCGGAAGCCGTGTTAAAGCAATTGACAGATCGAAAAATTTATATAGCTGCTACCGATGTAGGCGGCACCATCTCACGCACCGCACGCTATCACAGCCCATCTGGTGAATTGGAAATTTCCACATCCGAGCAAATAAAGTATAGTATTTAAAGAGAATAATATGGCAAAAAATGTTTTAATCGTAGATGATTCATTGTACATGCGCACGGTCATTAAAGATGCCCTGGAATCAAATGGGTTCAAAGTGGTAGGACAGGCAGCCAATGGAGAAGAAGCGATCGACCTCGCCTTTGAATTGCAGCCCGATATCATCACCCTCGATAATATCTTACCCGATATGATCGGAACCGATATTTTAAAAGTATACACACAAGAAGGACTTCTATCGAAAGTGATCATGATCAGTGCCGTGGGGCAAGAGTCGGTCATTCAGGAAGGGCTCACATTAGGAGCGAAAGCATACATTGTAAAACCCTTTACTTCCGATCAGCTTTTATCAGAAGTGAATAAACTGTAATCACTTCTCATCATGGTAAAACCTAAAATCAAAACTCTGTTGATTGAGGATTCGGGGTTTATGAGAATTCTATTGTCTGATCTTTTACGCAAAGACGAAAACATTGAACTGGTGGCAACCGCCATGAATGGATTGGAAGGTGTGGAAAAGGTAAAGACGTTTAAGCCCGATGTGGTAATCACCGATATGGTGATGCCTCAATATGATGGCCTCTATGTGGTACAACACCTGATGAAAGAAATGCCTCTACCCATCATCTTGTTAAGTTCACTGGATCGGGCCGATCCAAAAATATTTGATGCCTTGCGAGAGGGAGCTTTTGATTTTGTAGACAAGCCGCAAGAAAAAGAAGTTGCGCAGGGATATCTTCCGTTGACCAGCATGGTGCGCGAGGCATCACTTACCGATTACTTAAAGCTGCGCCAAAAAGTAAAAGGCAGAAATACTTCTGAGCATACATTTGAGGCGCGACTCAATTATGATATTCTGGTGATCGGTGCTTCTACCGGTGGCCCCAGCGCAGTTGAACTCATAGTGACCAACTTGCCGGCTAACTTAAGCATCCCTGTGGTCATCGCCCAACACATGCCCGAACGCTTCATCGAATCATTTTCAGCACGCCTTGCAGCGTTGGGGCTTAATGTAAGCGTAGCCAGGGATGGTGAACATTTATTAGGTAATCATATTTACCTCGCCCCTGGAACGGCCAACATGCGCATTGACTATTCGGGATCAAGCCCGGTAGCAAGATATGTATTTGAATCATACAAAGAATTTAATCATCCTTCCATCGATTGTTTGTTTGAATCGGTGTCGAACATTTATGGCAGAAGGTCCATCGGGGTTATTCTAACTGGAATGGGCAAAGATGGAGCTATGGGGCTGGGCAAAATTTGCGAAGCAGGTGGCCTTACCATCGCGCAAGATAAACTTTCCAGCGTGGTGTATGGAATGCCCTCGATCGCTTTTGAATCAGGTGCCGCTAAGCATCAACTACCTTTAACAGAAATTCCAAACTTTATAATCAGCGCATTATGAGTAACGAGAAAGACAATGAATACCGCGAAATATTTTTAGCAGAAGCACTGGAGAATTATACTGAAATGAATCGGTTGCTGACCGTGTTAGAAAAAAATGTGAATGATAGCAAAACCGTGCAGGCGTTGTTCAGAATTACACATACTCTCAAAGGCAACGCCACAGGAATGGGCTTCGATAAAATTGCCGAGATGGCACACGTGCTTGAAGATTTCTTTGGTGAAGTAAGAGAAGGCAGATTGGAGATGGGCAATGAAATATTCACATCCGTCTTTAAGGCAGTCGATGTTTTAGGAGGATTGATTGAAGCCATCAAAACACCTAAAGACGTAAAGTATCGGGGTATCAAAACCAAGCTCGAAGTTTTTATCAGAAATGCCAAACAGGCCCCGGCCGCAGGGCAAGCACCACAACAGTCCACAGGCCAGGAGGCTAAAGGCGTACACGCACTCACATCCAATCCCGCACCTGTTGAATGGCCGGGAGATGAAGACCATGATCAATCGGAAGTAGAGACTACCAATGTTTCTTTTTCTGACCTGGTGCAAGTGCCGGTAAAAAAACTCGATAACCTGTTAAATTTAGTGGGCGAGCTCATCATCGAGCGAGACCGAATCATCGCCGGCGGAGCTCACTCCTCCAATGAATATTCCAGGCTAAATCGTATTTCATCTGACTTGCAGTACTCCGTCATGGATGTGCGTTTGGTGCAAGTAGGTTTTTTGTTCAATAAATTTCATCGCATTGTGCGCGATGCATCTTCGAAAGAAGGAAAGAAAGTATCGCTTAAGCTGGAAGGAACGGAAACCGAAATTGATCGCAATATCTTGCAGGTGATCAGTGATTCACTCATTCACCTCATTCGAAACTCAGTAGGGCACGGCATTGAAAAGCCGGAGGTGCGCAAACAAAAAGGAAAGGTAGAAGAAGGAACCGTAACACTTTCCGCAAGCAGCGAGTCGGACACGGTCATTATCAAAATAAAGGACGATGGCGTAGGCATTAACTCCGAGCGAATTAAGCAAAAGGCAATCGAGAAGGGATTAATCACAACGCAAGATGCCAGCCAGATGAGCGAACGCGATTTGATCATGCTCATTTTTGAACCGGGCTTTTCCACGATGGATTCAGTATCGGCTATTTCAGGCCGTGGTGTAGGAATGGATGTAGTGAAGAAGGCACTCGATTCCATTGGTGGCACTGTACAAGTAGATACCATGTTGGACGAGGGGTCGATTTTTACGCTCAGCCTTCCATCTTCCATGGCGGTGAAGTCTACATTGCTTTTTGATTTGGATAATCAGACCTACGCCATTCCGCTGTCGTACACCGAGTCAGTCATTTCCATTTATAAAACAGAAATACACAAAGCCGCCAACGGGTTAATTGCCGTACATCTGGGCAATACCATTCACATTGTATTTCTGTCCGATTTGTTTGCACAAAGCATCGGCAAGTCGAAAGAGAAGTATGGGTCCTTTGATCAACTGCATCCGGAACAAAAATTGGAAATCGTGGTGGTATCATTCAACGGAAAGCGAATTGGCTTCATCGTAGACAAGTTATTACAACAAAAGGAAATTGTAGAGAAACCACTACGCAAGCCATTTGACTCTATTTCCTATTTGAGCGGCGTGACCATTTTGGGCAATGGCAATGTGTGCCTGGCATTGAGCATCCCTGGCATACTCAATGCCTTAGTAGGTAATCAGGTATCCAGAACCATAAATGCATAACATGTATGCTCAAAACATTGAATCAAAATACGGCAGATAAATTGAATAACTCGTTTGATGCCGGATACGCCAACGCCACGACGGCACTCGCGCGCATGACCGGGCTGCAAATTGGATTTAATAAGTTCCACTCGGGCTTTCATCGCGTGGGCGAAGCACGGGTGGATGATCCCACCTTTTTAAATCAAGGTAGTCTGCTGCTGACAACGGAGATATTTGGCGACATCACGGGGAAAAGTTATTTGTTTCTTTCCGACAAAGAAATGGATTTGCTCACGGTCGGCATTCCGGTGGGGAAAGATGCAAGTATTAATTTGAAAGAAGAATTTCTGAAAGAACTTGACAACATCCTTTCTGCTTCGGTCATCACCAAACTTTCCAATGAATTAAAAGTAAAAATGTACGGCAACATACCGCTGTTGCAAGGAAAGACATTGGCAAAGATAGAAGATACTATCGAGGACGATTTCAGCGAGCAAACGGAAGCGATTTATATTAATGCGATTTCCTTTTTCATCGAGGGGCATCCTGAAATGAAGCCTGGTTTTGTTTGGGTGTTGGATAGCAGCGCATTTTAATCCGGCAAGATTAAATGGATTTTATAGTAAACCTGAAATGGCCATTATGAAATTTAACACCTGTCGGTATGATGATCAGGGCCATACATGTGACCTAAAAAGGATAGCTAGTAACACATGAAAAGTAAATACGTCTTCTGGTTTTTTCTGACATGGAATGCAGTGAGTTTATTTATAGTCGTTTGGCAGCAAGGTTTTGGCTGGGCTGCATTTACACTACTTAGCACTCTTTCTTTTCTACTGTGGATGCATGGTGCCTCCAACCGTTTCGTCAGCGAATTAGTAGCACTATCCAACAAAGAGGACGTAAAGTCAGACCGAAAACTTTTTATAAAAGAGCATCTGGCATCGACGCAAGCAGCGATGGCCGATTCGCGACTCGCCATCGAAAGTATTAACGAAATTGGCCGCGAAAATTTTATAGCCGTATTACGAAAGATAAAAGATGCAAGTATCCGGGCATCACTGGAATCGGCACATGCCAAGATCGTGGACTTGCGAAAAAAAGAGGAACAGAGCAATTGGGTTACACTAGGCGTAGCGTCGATTGCTGAGTTGAAGCATAAGGGAAATGATATGGTGGAATATTCCTTTCAGGCCATTTCCAACATCGTGAAATATTTGCAGGCCAACCAAGGTGGCTTCTATTTATTACAGCAAAGCGGGGATGAACCGTACTTTGAATTGTCCGCCTCTTATGCCTACGGAAAGAGAAAATACATCGAGCAACGCATTAATCCTGGGCAGGGTTTGATCGGACAGGTGTATTACGAGAAAGAAATCGTCTACCTGACAGACGTTCCTAAAGATTATATAAAAATTACTTCTGGCTTGGGGGAAGCTTTGCCGAGATGCGTTTGTATTGTGCCGTTGATCACCGAAGGAGAAATACATGGTGTGATTGAAATCGCTTCTTTCAATGTGTTGAACCCTTTCCAGTTGGAGTATCTGAAGAAAATAGCAGAGAGTATCGGTTATAGCCTGAGTACCATCGAAACACAGGCACGTACCAAGCGGTTATTGGAAGAGTCGCAGAAGATGGCGCAGGAAGTGAAATCGCAAGAGGAAGAGTTGCGTCAAAATATGGAGGAATTAAAGGCTACACAAGAGCAGATGGTGCGTGAAAGGGAGAAATTGGAAACACTATCGCTGGTGGCAGATCACACGAATAATTCCGTTTTGATTGCCGATGCAAACGGGCGAATCATTTATACCAATCCCGGGTTCACCAAATTATCAGGGTATGAATTTGATGAAGTAGTTGGTAAGAAACCCGGCTCGTTTCTTCAGGGACCATTAACTGATCGCGGAACAGTCGCCCGAATATCAGCCAGATTAAGGCAAGGTGAGCCCGTCTATGAAGAGATTCTAAACTATTCCAGTAGCGGACAGATTTATTGGATTTCGTTGGTGATCAATCCAATAAAGGATGAACATGGTGTCGTGAAAAAATTTGTTTCCATACAGGCGGAAATTACCAACACAAAAAAGATTTCACTCGATAATCTCTCCAAATTTCAATCCATTTCAAGAACCAATGCCGTGATCGAATTTAACATGGATGGAAAAATTCTGGAAGCCAATGATTTGTTTTATAAAGTAACCGGATTTCAAAGCGAACAAATCGTGGGCAAATCGTTCGAGGTGCTCATCCCCGAAGAGGATAAAACTAAACCACAGCATGCGATCATGTGGCAGAATATTTTGTTAGGTCAGGCCTTTACGGGTGAGTTTAGATACATCGATGCTGCCAACAAAGTGCAGTGGCTGTCGGGCACGTACAACCCCATCTTCGATATAACAGGAAAGGCAGAGAAGATGTTAATGCTCGCCCAGTTTGTTACCCAGGATAGGGAGAAAATGCACGACATGCAGGAAACCATCACGGCTCTGAAATCAGGGTTCCCAATGGCAGAGTTAACGGCAGACATGACTTTCAAATCAGCCAATGATCTGTTCTTAAAAGAATTGGGCATAAAGCGTTTGGAGTTAAAGGACGTCCAGCCGAAAAACGTACTGTCGGCCGCTTCATTCAAACAAATAACGCAATACCAATGCAGTAGCGTAGAGCAGGCCGACCACTTCGATATCGACCTGCAAAACAAAAACGGAGGTGCTGCACGTTTCAGTGCAACACTCATCAAGGTCAACGGAAACCGTGATCGCCAGCACAGAAGTCTGTTCATATTAAAAAATAAACTTGAATAAAATGGAAGCCGAACAACCCGTAGAATCAATTTCAATCTCTGACGAGGAGTTGAAATCGTTGACAGACGCCATCCATCAGCGACATGGAATTGATTTCAGTTGCTATGAGCCCAAATCCCTAAAGCGAAGAGTGATCAGATCACTCCATATTTTCAAACTAAATGCAGTGCACGAATTGTGGATTAAAATCTTAAAAGACCGCACGTTCATCTATCCATTCATGGATGAGATCAGCGTGGGCCTCACCGCCATGTTTCGCGATCCTGTTTTGTGGAAAAAGATGCTTCAATTGTTGAATGAAAGCTTTATCGCTAAAAGTAACTTATCCATATGGCATGCAGGATGCTCCTCCGGAGAAGAAGTGTACACCATGGGAATTGTATTAAGGGAATCAAACTTTAAGAAGCCGGTAGAAGCACGGGCCACAGACATTAGCAATCAGGCCATGACCATTGCCAGAAGCGGAGAATATCACCTGTTAAAAATGCAAGAGTATGATAAAAATTATCAAGTATTTAATCCGCTTTCTACTTTACTAAAGTATTACACCGTTAATCATGATACAGCCGGTTTTGATACCTCACTGATCCAACACGTAAACTTTGAGTATCATAACTTGATCACTGATCCGTTTACCAGGAAATACGATATTATTTTTTGTCGCAACGTAATGATCTATTTTGATAATAATGCCAAACTAAAACTTTTTGAGAAGTTTCATGGATCGTTAAACCCGGGCGGTTTATTTGTGATCGGATTTTATGATGCCGTGTTGCCACTGGTAGATGAAACCAAGTTTAGAGTAATGGATATCGAATCAAAAATCTTTCAGAAAATATAGATGTTTTAACAACGACGGTCTTATGGTGATCTAGTAGTGAAAATCGGCTATCTAATTGAAAAACTGGCCAGGCAGCGTTAAAATTAAGGCATGAAGAAAAAATATAGTTCATCATGTAACTAATCAAAAAAGAAAAAAGGATTTTCTTAATCAAAGAAATGAGTGAGGTTGGCCCAGTTTGGCCTCTGGAGATTCGGCTGGAAGAATAGCTTTTGAGCTTTAGCTTCATCAAGGCCGAACCGGGCCTTTACACAGTTACTTAGTCGTTCCCTTTCTCTACGTTCTTGAACGGGAGATTGAAAGTACATTTACTTAGTGGTGATGCCGTTATCGTCGGATCACCCATTCCATTTCTTTAAAAAATCTTCTGTGGCATTTCGCTTACAGCGATGCAGTTATTGTTGTCCAAATTTCTATTCCCGTTGCCAATTATATAGGCATGACTTTAAAATAATTATAGGAAAAATTTAAGGTGTTTCCGCGTTCACATAAAAAATCCCACGGTCAATACTCCTCATACCACGAAAAGCTGTTTTGGACGATGATTGCTTTTTCTTTTTTTACATGATGGAGGAACGCAGTAGCAACAGGGGAATGCTTTTTTTCTTTTAGCCAGATCAAACGCCAGACTGTTTTTATCGGAAGTCCGTTCACGGGCACAATTTGTAGTTCGTTGTTATGCAATTCATTCTTGATGCCGATCAATGGCATGATGGAATACCCCAAACCAGCCAGCACCGCTTGTTTGACCGCTTCATTGGAGGTGAGTTCCATTTTCTTTAATACGGGAATCTTGTTGCGCTCGATAAAGGATTCCATCGTTCGTCTGGTGCCTGATCCCTTCTCCCTGTAGATGAGTGGTAAATCTTTAAATATGTCTTTGCTGTAAACTGATTTTTTAAACTTCTGTTCCGTATTTCCCACCAGATACAATTTATTCTGAAGGAGATCCAGTTTTTCGATCGTGAGGTTATCAGGAAGAACGGACACCAAGGAAAAATCCACTTCGTTGTTTTCTAAACTTTTAACGACCTGGCTTTTGTTCGTCACATCCATTAAAAGGTCTATACCCGAATGCTGTTTAATAAAAGCAGACAGAAAATAAGGCATCACGTACTTTCCGGTGGATACAACCGAGAGCTTTAACCGGCCAGCCAGTTGCCCTTTGTACTGTAACGTTTTATGATTGATGGTCTGTACCTGGTTCAGGATGCCTTCCACCGATTCGGCAATCTCCTTCCCAAAATCGGTGATGTATATTTTTCGGCCAACTACTTCCGTTAAGGGAATTTCAAATTGTTCCTGAAAGTTTCTCAATTGAATCGACACCGCAGGCTGGGTTAAGTGTAACTCTTCGGACGCCTTGGTCACGCTTTGTGTCTGGGTGATTTTCAGAAATATCTGAAGCTGGTGTAAGGTGTAATTCATAAATAAACGTTATGTAATTGATTAGAAATATAAATAAAAAATAAT
>JAHEZH010000075.1 GCA_023251155.1 Flammeovirgaceae bacterium
GGCAGGTTTTCAATAGATGGCGCAGTTAACAAAGGCACATTACCCCATAACCTGGCCATATCAAAATAAATGAAGGCACGAATGAAACGCGCTTCGGCTTCATAAGCATTTCTCTGAGCCTGAGCCGTTCCCCAATCCACCTTGTCTAAATTCTGCAGAAGCAGATTACAACGGTAGATGGCTTTGTAATAGTTGGCCCAGTTGGCATCAAAAAGGCTGATATCTGAAGGTGATCTAGACTTATCAAACTCATCGAGCATCTGATACCCGAACCCATCGCTGCTTCCCGTACCACCAAATGCATTATCGGATAATACTTCTGAAGCGACCGGAAAGGCAACACCCCCTGTCCATACAGCTTGCAATCCATCGTAACATCCTACCAAAGCAGAGTAGGCTTCTGCCGGTGTCTTGTAATAATTTTCAACGGTATTTTGCCCGAGTGATTGTGTCTCCAGGAAGTCATTGCAGGAACACATTGCAAACAAACTCAGGGCAATGATATATATACTGATTTTTTTCATGTGTCTATATTTTAAAATTTAACATTCAACCCAACCATGAATGTTCTTGGGCGAGGATAGTATCCTAAGTCTACACCTGAAGTAAATCCGCTCGTGCCAGCGGCTGCCGGGCCATACCCGATTTCAGGATCCATACCATTGTATTTGGTAAAGGTGGCCAGGTTAAGTGCAGATACATAGAACCTGAACTGGTTGATAAGCGGAGTCTTCATTACTCTTTTGAAATCATACCCCAGTGTCACGTTGTTGATCCGCAAATAATCGCCATCGTGAATAAACAGATCAGAGAAGTTAGTCCAGTTTTCATTGGTATCGGTCACACGTGGCATCGTATTGGAGGTGCCTTCACCATGCCATCGATCCAAAATAGCCGTTGTATAGTTGCTATACCCGTTAGACAGATTACGGTACGACTGTACGATCTGGTTTCCCACTACACCGCTTGCCTGCACGGAAAGATCAAAACCTTTGTAGTCCGCAGCGATAGAAAATCCAAATGTGTAATCAGGGTTTGGCTTACCGATATTGGTTTTATCATTCGCATCAATGACTCCATCATTATTCGTATCCACATATTTCACATCGCCTGGTTTGGCAGCAGGCTGAAGCACATTTCCTTTAGATATATAGCCATCGATCTCTGCCTGGTTTTGGAAAATTCCATTGGTCTTATATCCCCAGAAGTAGCCAATCGGATTCCCGTTGGACGCTCTGTTAAATTCAGGAGCATTATCGTACAACTGAGCAGTCTCTCCGTGAATGATTCCATCGGCATTCGGAATAGAACCAACTCTGTTCTTATTGTAGGAACCATTCGCACTCAATCTGTAGTTAAGCTGGCCGATTGTATTGTTATAAGCCAGGGCAAGCTCAATACCTTTATTAGTTACGCTACCACCATTGATATAGGGCGCATCTGCTCCTGCTGAAGCAAGGATGGGTGCCTTGATCAACCAGTTTTTATTGGTTTTTATATAGTAGTCAAAATTGGCAATCAAATGACCATTGAGAAACTGGGCATCAAATCCAATGTCTGTTTGCTCTGATGTTTCCCATTTCAGGTTAGCATTGGATATACGACTTGGATAAACACCCGGTGCAAGGATGGCCTGATCGCTTCCAAAGTTATAATACGAATTCACCGATGTGATTGGAGCCTGATATTGGAAAGCCGATGCATTCTGACTACCCACCTGGCCCCAGCTTGCTCTTAGTTTAAACGAGTTCAGCCAATCCGATGTGTTTTGCAAAAACTCTTCATTCGTCAACACCCATCCGGCAGATACGGAAGGAAAGTATCCCCATTGATTGCCTTTGGCAAATTTGGAGGAGCCATCCGCGCGGAAAGTAGCGTTGAACAAATACGTTTCTTCAAAATTATAACTTAGACGTCCGAAATACGACAAGCGATGATCGGGGTCATACGCTGCACCCGTTGCCTGTGCTGTATTGCTTGTACCGTTGGATACATAAGCATGATCTACGTCATTGAAAACCGATCCTGTCTTGCTGGCATACAGCGAGCTTCCGTCAAAGCGATATAACGAAGATCCCAACATCACATCAATGTTGTGTTTGGATGCAACGGTAAATCCGTAGGTGAGCAAATTATCAAACATGATCGTCTTCGACTTGTTCATGGTTTGACTAACCTGCGGAGTAGTGTTGAACGTAAATGCCGATAATGTATAAGCGGGTTTGTAGCCTTGTCCATCGTAAGAGGTGTAGTCGATACCAAGGCTGGTTCTGAATTTCAGATTCCTTATGATCTCCACCTGCGCAAAGACATTACCCACCAACTTCTGTGTACTGTTCTTGTTCTGATTGTTGTACACCATCGCCCGGTAGGGGTTCGATTGGTTACCGCTAAAAATACCAACCGTATCGGTAGGGTCATTCGCTAACAGTGGAGTAGTATAAAAAGCAGCTCTTAACGAGTTGTTATATTGATTCCCTACCTGAATACCCAGGTTATCAGTAAGAGCAAAACTTAAATTCTGACCTACCGTAACCCGCTCATTAAATAACTTATGATCAGAATTAAACCGGAAGTTATAACGCTTATAATCGGAAAGATCCTTTCCTCCAACAATACCTTCCTGAGTCAGATAAGATAATGAAGTGGAGAAAGTAGAAGCCTGTGTACCACCGCTGACACCTAATGAATAATTCTGAGTGGGTGCATTCTTCACAAACATTTCATTCATCCAGTCAGTACCTGTACCCATAGCAGCAATTTGCTCGTTGGTGTAAACAGGTGCAGCCCCAGAGTTAACCGCTGATTCATTTCGTAGCGTAGCATATTCCTGTGCATTGAGCAAGTCTACTTTTCTGGCCCTGTTCTGCACCCCGTAAAAGGCATCGAAGGTCACCTGTGCATGTCCTGCTTTTCCTTTCCTGGTAGTCACAAGTACAACACCACTGGCTGCCTGTGATCCGTAGATAGCAGCTGATGCCGCATCTTTTAATACCGTCAGCGTAGCAATGTCAGCGTTATTCAAATAAGAAATATCGCTTACAATCACACCATCCACCACATACAATGGAGAGTTGCCAATGGTCGATCCGATACCACGAACCGTTACGTTCATCGATGAACCGGGCTGGCCAGAGGTAGAAGTAATCTGAACACCTGGCGCCTGGCCTTGCAAAGCCTGAAGCGCATTGGTCGAACTTTGCTTTTGCAACGCATCACCTTCTACCTGCAGGTTGGCTCCTGTATTCAATACCTTCTTCTGAACACCATAACCGATGACCACTACTTCACTCAGCGCTGTCACATCATCTTGCAGTGTTATATTAATGGATGTCTGTGCACCCACTACCACTTCCTGGTTTTTATATCCGATGAACGAAAACACCAGCACATTATCAGGACTCACTTGTAATGAAAATTTTCCGTCCACATCGGTAGCCGTACCTCTTGATGTCCCCTTCACAAGAACATTCACTCCTGGCAGCGGAGTACTGTCCTTATCCACGATGGTCCCCGTGACCACACTTTGCCCTAATACACTTAAAGGACTTAGCAGTACTGCTATGAAAACGCCCCATAAGTTTTTCCGTAGGTTTTTCAACATAGTTTATTTGGTTTGATTAGTTAGTTTATCTCAATCTGCCTGCGCAGCGCTGATTCATTGTGTTACACTTACTTCTTTTCCTTCGTACTTCACCACCCGTGGTGCCTTCGCTGATAAGCTGATGCCCACCGGCTGCTCTTTGCTCACCCAAACAATTTCAATAGTCCTGCGCTCCGGCATGCCCGCATACGTTCCTTTGCGTTCACCGATCTTCAAGGTCTGTGATGCGTCATCGTAAGAGAAGGGGATTATCGTGTATTGACCTTTCTGATAATCATTAGTAAGTCCTTCATCTTCGTAGAGATCAAATGCTCCATTGGCTCCGGTGTACACATACAGTGTCAGTGGATCTGCCTTCTTCTCGGAGGTGTACTGTAACTCTGGTCCTGTAGGTAGGATGGCACCCGCCTTTACAAAGAGAGGCATGTGCTCCAGTGGCGCATCGGCTTTGATGGTAGCACCACCTTCGAAATATTTCCCGGTATGGAAATCATACCATCCGGTGCCGGCAGGAAGATACACAGGCCAGGTCCTG
The DNA here is from genome assembly GCA_023251155.1 of Flammeovirgaceae bacterium. GTDB lineage: Bacteria > Bacteroidota > Bacteroidia > Cytophagales > Cyclobacteriaceae > ELB16-189. Next base: position 4,140 of record JAHEZH010000075.1, read on the forward strand.
GCCTTGTGCTCCGTTACCGGCGCTACCAGCAGCGAAGGGCCATACATAAACTCCGTACCGATATTCAACACATTCTTATCGTCACCGAAATCCATCACCAATGCCCGCATGAGGGTGTAGTCATCCAGGTAAACTTTACCCGACAGTGAATAGATATAGGGCAGCAGGCGATAGCGCAGCTTATCATAATACAACATGGTTTTATAAGCCGGGTGATTATCCGGAGCTACGTTAAACATTTCGCGGAACGGATACTGACCATGCGCACGGAACAGCGGACTGAAGGCACCAAACTGAAACCACCGTGTCATGCGCTCACGCCATTCTTCCAGGTCTGCACCTTGTGCCGTTTCAAATTTTCTTTCTACAGAAAAGCCACCGATGTCGGTAGTCCAGTAAGGAATACCGGAAAGAGAGAAATTCAAACCTGCCGACAATTGCGTTTTGAAATCCTGCCAGTTGGCACCAATGTCACCACTCCACGTAGCCGCCGCATAGCGTTGCGACCCTGCAAAAGCAGAACGGGTAAGAATGAATACACGCTTGTCCGGATCAGCCTTTTTCAGGCCTTCGTAAATTCCTTTCTCGTTCATCAGCGGGAAAGCATTGAAGTATTTGGTCGATGAACCTAACGCGGTCGGGTTCATCAATTTCTTGCGTTCTTCTATGGAAGCATTGGATAAGATATCCGGCTCAGTGGCATCCATCCACCACGCATCTACTCCCTTGCTGTGCAGGTTGGTGTGAAGCAATTCCCAGAAGGCATTACGCGCCTCTTCATTATAGGGATCGTAGAAGGTACCCACATATCCTTTACCAATCCAGTCGCGCTGGCGATTAACAATGGCTTGCTTGTAGAGCCATCCTTTTGCATCAAAGGTCTTGTAGTTTTCAATGCCTTCATAAAACTTGGGCCAGGCCGAAATCATGAAGTGCAAATGCTGATCGTGAAGTTGTTTGATCATCGCAGTGGCATCAGGGAAACGCTCCGGATCAAACTGCTGACTTCCCCATTCGTCTACTTTCCAGTACGACCAATCCAGCACAATATTATCCAGCGGTATTTTGCGCTTGCGGAATTCTGCCGCTACATCCAGAAGTTCCTTTTGTGTTTTATAACGTTCACGGCTTTGCCAGAAACCCAATGCCCACTTCGGAAAGATCTCTGCTTTACCCGTAACACTACGATAGCCACTGATGACATCATCCATGTTATTTCCCGCGATGAAGTAGTAATCAATCTGATCGCCTGCTTCAGAAAAAAGAGACAACCGGTTTTGCTCTTCAGCAGGTGTATGCAACCATTTTAAGGAGAGGTACGATTCACCTCCATCCGGATACCATTCGATCTTAACGGGGTATTTTTTTCCTTTCTCCATCACCAGCTCAAACCCCACCGTACCCGGATTCCACGCCTGTCGCCAATGATCGGCAACGGGTTTGTTATCCAGCCATACTTTTATATACCCCGCATAGTACAACAGAAACTTATGAACCCCTTCTTCATTCGATTCCACACTTCCCTCCCAGTTTACCAATCCATCATTGAGCGGAAATTCTTTTGGATACTTTTTCAGATCCGTAAGAAATGCATAATTGATTACGCTATCCTGCCTGGTCAGGTATACTTTGGCAGCATCGGTCTTAGAACCATAGCGTGCAGAGAGGCCACCTTCTTTTCCTTCCTTATCATACAACTTCAGCCTGGAAATGGATTGGTAATCGCGCGGGTCGCCAAACTTTGTCAAGGAATAATTGTCCCACAGAATACCGTAGTTCTTATTCGATACCAGGAAAGGCACCGCCACTTTGGTATTGTATTGAAAAAGAGAAACATCTTTTCCTTTATAGTTCATCTGGCCTTCCTGGTGCTGCCCCAAACCATAGAATGCTTCATCGGCAGGTGACTCAAACTCCTGGCGAAGGGTATACATCTTTTCATTATCCACGGTGATGGCTTGGAATGTTTGCCCCCCACCGCGCTTTTCCTGCAAGATGACCTGGCCCGTAGTATCCGTGAAAACCACTTCGCCTGTAGCGAGTGATACTTTTGCTTTTAATGATTGGGTAGAAAGAATGAGTTGCCCGTGCTCTTCGGCAAGTTTCCAGTCGGACGATCCTTTCAGGCCGGGCAGTGTGATGAGACTTGCTGCCGTAGAAAACGTATCGGCAGGCGATGAGACGACGTGAATGATCTTATCTGAAATCACCTGCAGGCGGATGGCTTTTGGCTTTCCTGCTTCGGCTTTAGTCAGATGAACGATTACTCCATCCTCTTGTTTTTCAAATGCTGACTTTTGTGCACAGGCCGTTACGACAACAGCGAGTACCAACCCATAAAGACCTTTTCTCATTTTTAGCTTTTTAGCTTAAGGATTAACCACAACCGACTGCATGAACAGAATTGTTGCAAACGGTTGCGTAAATGTAGACTGCTAACGAGCTGCAGAAGGGTATGAAAATGTTATGGAATGGCGGATGAAAAGTTAAAAGACAGGTATAAAATGTTTCAAAGCAGGGGATATTTTGTTAAACCCGGAATATTTTCCGGCAGTCACTCCTGCCGACTGTTCATGTAAACACTACACCCAGAGGCCGCTTTTTCAGGTCAAAAACAAAGAAAAGGAGCTTATTTTTTACTTTCTGCGTAAGCGGACGGCAGGATTTTGAACATGTTCTTGAAATACTTGGTAAAATACTTCGGGTTATTAAAGCCCACCTGGTACGCCACCTCGGCCACCGTGAGTTGGCTCTTCTCCAGGAGCTGCGCAGCACGTTTTAACCGGATAATGCGGATGAATTCCATCGGGGCATGACCTGTAATCGACAGTAATTTCTTGTACAGATTCACCCGGCTCATACTCAGTTCACGGCTCAGTTCTTCCACCGAGAAGTCGGGGTTAGAGATATTTCGCTCTACCACTTCCATCGCTTTCTGAATCAGCTTCTCATCCAGTGAAGTGACCTCCACGTGGCCCGGTTCTACTTCTATCCATTGGTTCTGGAAGGTTTTGCGCTGTTGCTCCTGCTGGCGAATCAGGTTTTTGATGCGTGATTGCAGAAGCTCAAAATTGAATGGCTTGGTGATGTAATCATTTGCTCCGGCATCAAAGCCTTCCATCTTTTGCTCTTCGGATGCGCGGGCCGTCAGTAAGATCACCGCAATGTGTGACGTACGGGGATCGGTCTTCACTTTGCGGCACAGCTCGATGCCATTCATGCCCGGCATCATCACATCACTCACGATCAGATCCGGAACGACACTCAACGCCATCTCAAAAGCAGCGGCACCATTTCGCGCTTCGGCAATCTGGTACGTTTGTTTCAGGTTATCCTTCAGGTAAAAACGAAAGTCTTCATTGTCTTCTACCAGCAATAACAGCGGTTGTTTCGATTCCGCCACCATATCACTTTCATACTGGCCGAACTCTTCCACCGAAAGAACAGCGTCCTTCTCTCCTGCTTCTACTTTAATTTCTGTAACCGGAAGCGTTACGGTAAAGCAACTTCCTTTCTCCGGTTCGCTTTCAATACGGATGGTACCTCCATGAATGCGCACAAACTCTTTTGTAATCGATAAGCCGATACCACTTCCCTGGTTCATCATCGTGCCGGGTATATCGTGCTGAAAGAAACGCTCGAATACCTTCTCTTGTTTTTCCTTGGGTATACCAATGCCGGAATCCTTTACGCTGATCGCCAGGGATGTATTTCCGGAATCCACCGTGATGATCCCTGCTTCTACAATCACAAAGCCACCTTCCGGTGTAAACTTGAATGCATTGGAAAGAAGGTTGAACAAAATCTTTTCCAGCTTGTCCTGATCAAAAAGGGTTTCCAATGCAGTAAGAGCGGAATGAAACTCCAAACGGATGTGTTTCTTTTCCGAAATATCCGAAAAGGAAAAAACCGTATCGTGAATGAATTGAATCACATCCCCCTCAGAGGGATTGTATTTGATCTCCTGCACTTCGAGCCTCCGGAAATCAAGAAGCTGATTGACCAGCGTAAGCAATCTTCTGGCATTGCGGTGAATCACCTGAAACTGGTTCTTCTGCTCATCATCAGTGGCGCTCTTCAACATCTTTTCTATCGGAGTCAGAATAAGACTGAGCGGAGTACGAAACTCATGACTCACGTTGGTGAAGAATTTTGTCTTCATGATATCCAGCTCCTTCATGCGCTGGGCTTCCTGGTGTTCCTGCTCCAGGCGCACGTTCATTCGCTCACGCTGCAGAATGATTTGCTGTGAGATAATCAGTCCGGCAATAATGAGCAGTACATAAATAAACATCGCTGCCGATGATTTCCAGAACGGAGGTAAGATGGTAATCTGAAGACGTACTCCTTCTTCATTCCAGTAGCCGTCATTATTGGAAGCCATCACCCGAAAAGTATACTCACCCGGATTAAGATTGGTATAGGTGACCCTGCGCGATGTGCCTCCGGCTTCCGTCCAGTCCTGGTCGAAATTCTCCAGCTTATATTTATACTTGTTCTTCTGTGGATGCAGGAAGTTGAGCGCTGCAAATTCAATAGAGAATACATTGTCTTTGTGCTTCAGCTGTATCTCCTTTGTTTCGGAGATGGATTGACGGATAATAACATCGCCATTTACTTTTTCTCCAATCTTTACTTCCTGGTTGAATATTTCAAAATCGGTAAGCACAACCCGGGGCAGTTGTTTGTTGAAACCGATCTCGCGTGGATTGAAAATACTAAACCCATTTGCGCCACCAAAAATCAATTCCCCTTTTCGTGTCTTCAGTGCGGCATTTTCATTGAACTCTCTTCCCTGCAATCCATCCAGCTCATCATAATTTTTAAAGGTGAACTCGCCCGGTATTTTTCCCTCCGTGAGGTGAGACAACCCATTGGGCGTACCGATCCACAAATGGTGATCATCATCTTCCAGCAAAGTGAGGATGGTATTGTGAGGCAGACCGTCTTCTTTACGAAAAGTCCGGAATGTATTTTTCTCCGGATTGAAACAGTTGAGGCCTTCCTGGGTACCAATCCATATCCGGCCACGGCTGTCTTCCAGTAAAGAAAGCACACTGTTATTACTCAGGCTTCCCTTACGTGAATTGTTTTGTTCGTAATGAATAAACCTGCCCGTCTTTTTTTCCAGCAGGTCAATACCTTTGGTGGTGCCTATCCACAGGTTCTGATGACGATCTTCCAGCAAGGCAAAGATAGCGTTCGACTTCAGCGCGTTTTGTTCGCCACTGGTATAATGCCAGAACAGCTGCCGCTTGCGATCAAACAAATCAAGTCCGCCACTCAATGTACCGATCCAGAGATTGTGCTGAGCATCTTCAAAGATTTCCCACACACTGTCATTCGACAAACTCCCAACATCGGCCGCATTGTGTTTGTAATGAGTAAAGGTCTTGCCATCAAATGAATTCAATCCGCCCAGGAAAGTACCGATCCATAATTTCTTTTCATGATCGATCCACAGACTCACGATCACATCGTTGCTCAGGCTGTTCGAATTACCGGGTTCATGATGATAGGTCTTAAATGTATTTTTCGCACGATCAAAATAAATCAAACCACCCCCATTGGTACCAATCCAGAGATTACCCTTGTCATCTTCGGCAAAGCGGTTGACATCATCATAGCTGAGCCCGCTGGCATCGGCGGCCGAATGCCGGTATACGCGAAACTTCTGTACGTTTTCATGATAATAGTTTACTCCCTTCTTGTAGGTACCAATCCAGATGATGCCCTCGTTGTCTTTATAAATCGAAGTAACACTATTCTGGCTCAGACTCTTTTCATCTTCCGTTTCGTGGAGCAGATAGCGAATGGAAAAATCGTTTTTGTCCAGCAGGTTGACCCCGCCATGGTCGGTACCGATCCATATTTTCCCTTTATTATCCTGTGCCACGCCGGTCACCAGGTTGGTATTCAAACGCCCACCGGAAGTCATTGTATTAATCGATCGCAGTTGCTTGCGCGATGTATCAAAATAAAAAACACCTTGCTGGGTGTTGGTCACGTAAATCCAGAGATCGTTGTCGTTATCCACCGTAAGGGAGTAATCAAACTCCTTTTGCTGGTACAGATCTGATAGTTCATCTGTCCGATAAATCACATTCCGTTTTTCAGCATGCATCTCTTCCAGCACACCATTTCGATGCATGATCCAGAGGTTGCCGTTATTCAGCTCTTTGAAAGAAGTAATCGGGCTGGCCACAATGGAAGTGCTGTCCGCAGGCCGGTGCTCCACATGCACCGTAGCACCCGTAGTCATATCCAACCGGAACAATCCCAGTGACTGGTGAAGAAACCAGAAGTTACCAGCGGTATCTTTATGAATGTAATCAATCACTCCGGCCGGCAACGCATATTTTTTAAACTGCCTGGCGGTATTCCGGCTGAACGATTCGGTAGACGGATTGTAAATGACCAATCCCTCAGACGTATTCACCCAGATCTCTCCTTCCGGACCTTCAAAGAGTGACAGTACACTATTGCTAATGATCGATGTCGTATCCGCGGGATCGAAACGAAAGACGTTAAAAGTATAGCCATCAAAACGATTGAGACCAGAGATCGTACCGATCCACATAAATCCTCGGCTGTCTTTAAGAAAACTGCTCACCCGGTTGTGCGACAGTCCGTCTTCGGCATCCAGGCGTGTGAATTGATAGCTATCCGGCTGCGCAAATGCAACCGAAAAAGCAATACCACAAAAGACCAAGCTTAGAAACCACTTCACCCTCATACCTGGTTATCATCCAAATCGGCTTCAAGTTAGATAAAAGTGAATGAAAGTAATATCGTGTTGATGCAGGTATCCGCTGTGTTGGTGTTAAATCGACAATTATTTTTTCTATGATCAAGAATACCAACAGAAAGGAATCCGTTCGCATGAACTAATACCCTATTATCCATTTCTCATGTAGTGATCGAAAGTGATTTCTTTCCTGGTACGTTTTGTACCAGGTGGGGGCGAGAGAACATAAGCACTTCGTTATTTTACTTGCAGTCGCCGATTATAAAAGCTGAATACATTACCGTGATGAGTGGTCCTTTTGCGCATCTCCGTTATCCACTCATCCATGATGATACACACAGCTACCTTTCAGATGGCAGCACTATTGAACGAATCATTTTTTCTCTAACTGTTCAAAATCAATATCCATTACTTCAAATTTCTGCCAGCCTATAAAATCAAAATGCCACCATTCCGAACCTGTTACTTTGAAGCCATGTTTATGCATTACGTTGATCAATGTCTCGCGATTCTTTCGGATGACCGGATCACTCACCGGTGAGTAAGGCCATGCTTCTTTTTTAAATGAATCAAACTCCGTAGGCATCTCCAGCTCTTTTCCGGTCTTCAGATCAATGAGGGTCATATCCAGTGCGCAACCGCGATTGTGACGTGAACCCTTGTAAGGGGATGCCACATAGGTAGTATCCTTATACACTTCATAAAATTTCACCGTTGCCTTGTACGGACGATACGCATCGTACATCTTCACGCCATAGCCCATGGTCTTAAACTCTGCCTGTGCTTTCTTTAATGCTTCTGCTACCGGCTTGCGCGCATACGCTTTAGCCATATTATAAATTACTTCACCTGTAAAATTATTCGCTGTGGCATACCGGATGTCCAGCACAATTCCGGGCACCACCTTCTCCAGGTCAACCAGTTCCTTTTGTGGAGCGGTTTTTAACGTGGCCTGGTAGTGTTCATACGTAGCAGGATTCAATCCATACTTATTCTGTGCCGCCAGCATAAGCGGAAGTAAAAAGAAGACCAGCAGGTTTTTTTTCATATCATGTTGTTTTAACTTTCCATTGACTAACCGTTGATCTAAAAGTCAAGGTCAGACTAACATCTCAAGACGCAACACCTCTCAAGACGATATTGACAACATGAAAGTAATAAAAAGAATTCTTATCGGACTTGCCGTGCTACTTCTACTACTTGTAGCTGGCGTTTTCATTTTCCTTCACACCACAAAACCTTCTTACTCGGGCGAGGTAAAGTTGAAAGGACTTCAATCTGAAGTAGAAATTCTCTATGATGACTTTGGCGTGCCGCACATCTATGCCTTGAATGCGGAGGATGCCTATTTCGCATTGGGGTATGCTCATGCCCAGGATCGTTTGTTTCAAATGGAAATGCTGAGACGCGCGGCTTCCGGCAGACTGGCCGAAGTACTTGGTCCTGATGTATTGAAAGTAGATAAACTGTTTCGCACCCTGGGCATCAATCAGTTTGCCAAAGAGCACGCACAAAAATTTCTCAGCACCGATACCGCTGCATTTCAAAAAGCAGCACTGGCCTACCAGAAGGGGGTGAATGAATACATCCGCACAGGCAAGACACCCCTTGAGTTCACCCTCATGGGTATTCCTAAAACCGAATTTCAACCCGAAGACATTTACAATGCCGTTGGGTTTATGTCGTTTGGATTTGCCGAAGGTCTGCGCACCGACCCTGTGCTGCAAAAAATAAAAACCGAACTGGGTGAACACTACCTGCGCGACTTCGCCATACAGACTCCGGCCGATGCGGTACTTATTAAGAGTTATAAAGGCCCCATCAAAAGATTTTCTACCGATTCATTAATTGTAGCCATCGATCAGGCATTGGCTCAACTTCCTGTTCCGCTCTGGCAGGGAAGCAACGGCTGGGTCATTGCAGGGGATCGCACTACTTCCGGCTTTCCAATACTCGCCAACGATACACACATTGGTTTTTCACAACCGGCTGTCTGGTACGAAGCCCACATCGAGTATCCGGGCTTCAGCTTTTACGGACATCACCTGGCCGGTATTCCGTTTGGTTTACTGGGCAACAACCGCTTCAGCGGATGGGGACTTACCATGTTTGAAAATGATGACACCGATTTCTTCATTGAAACAGTCAATCCTGAAAACAACAACCAGGTAAAGTTCAGGGAGCAATGGGAAGAGATAAAATCCAGAAAAGAAATCATCAGGGTTAAAGGTCAGCCCGATGTAGAGCTGATCGTAAAATCCACACGTCATGGCAACATTATGAATGGATTGCTGGAGGTGAACGAAGATGCTGCACCGGTAGCATTGTCATGGACATTGACCCAACAAACCAACGAAGCATTGCAGGCAGCCTATGGACTGAATCACGTCACCAGTTTTGATGATGCCGTAAAGGCCGCATCACGTTTCTCTGCACCCGGCCTCAATGTGATGTATGGCGATAAAGCGGGCAACATTGCGTGGTGGGCCGTAGCGAAGTTACCCATCCGGCCCGGGCACGTACAGTCAAAACTATTCCTCGATGGAGCATCGGGCAATGACGAATACACGGGGTTCTATCCTTTCGCAAACAACCCTCAGTCCATCAACCCTCCCTCCGGCTTTGTTTACTCGGCCAACAATCAGCCCGATACGGTCGATGGCGTGTTGTATCCGGGCTATTATTATCCCAAAGCAAGAGCAGGTCGCATCGTTGAATTGCTCAATGAAAATAAAAAATGGTCGAACGCAGAGATTAAGAAAGTAAATCTGGATGTGGTTTCTATTGCGCATCCGGCTGTCGCCAAAGAGATAAGCAACGTATTGAGTCAAGCCAACAAAAAAGAAAACCAGCCACTCATTACACTTCTGCAAAACTGGAATGGCGATCATCTCATTACCGACATCGCACCTTCCGTGTACTATAATATCGTATCCCAGATCATGTCATTAATGATGAAAGATGAATTGGGCCAGGAAGCATTCAACTCCATCATGGCCACATCACTTCCTAAAAATTCGTACCTGCAGTTAATCCGGAATGATCAGTCACCCTGGTGGGACAATGTCAACACCCGTGATAAAGAAACACGTCAACAGATTATTGAAGCGGCAGCTGAAAAAACAATTGCACTACTCACCAGAACAAGTGGTGAATCAAGCAGCGACTGGACGTGGGGAAAAATTCATACCCTCACCCATGCACATCCGTTAAGTGTGGTGAAACCTCTGGATAAAATTTTTAATGTGGGTCCATTTACCGTTGACGGAGGAAGTGAAGTTATCAACAACCTTCATTTCAAGTTGGATACCACCGGCTACTTCCCGGTTACCGGCGGCCCGGCCTTGCGCAAGATCATGGACTTTGCAGACATCGAAAATGGAATCACCTGCTCACCCACCGGCCAGTCCGGCAACGTGATGAGCAACCATTACGATGACCAGGCAGCACTATTCGCCACCGGCCAGTTCAGAAAAATGCTCATGAACAGAAAAGAAATTGAAAAGCAATCAGGCAGACTAAAGTTGATACCTGGTAAGTAGTGTGGCTATACGAATTACTGCATCATCAACAGTTGACATATTACAGTTGACAAAAATGCGCTAACTGCCTATTGCCATTTGCCTATTATTTCTCCGGACGTTCACCTCTCAGACCAAAACCGGTTATTTCCCCCACATAGCTGCTACACCTTGTAGAATTTTTTCCCTTATGCACTCTTCCACATCGATTTAAAGCCTGATTAAACGGTGGCACTATTATTTCAACAACAGGAGTAAAAGACTGAGAGCAATGCTCCAGTTCGATAGATATAAACCAGTACAAATAAAAAATTAAAGTTATGAACAGCACATTAAAAGTGGTAGGAGGAGTTTTGTTAGGAGCAGCTATCGGGGCAGGTATCGGTTTACTTGTTGCTCCATCAAGTGGCAAACGAAACCGTGATTTCATCACTAAAAAATCAAAGAAATATTCACGTCAGGCATTGGATGCTGCTGCTGAATACATTGACGATCTTAAAAAAGACTATAACAAGAAAGTAGAAGCTTACGCAAAGAATGGCAAGTCTTCCTTGGAAACAATAAAAGAAGCGATTAAGATCTAGTTCTTAACCGCCTCTTTCATTACCCATTAATCAGGCTCGCCCTTGTATTAAGCATTACCGTCTGAAAGGAATTCCAGATTGTTCTAGCGCGCAAAGGCAGCCTGATTTTTATTTATACTTTCCAGGTACCTGACTCATTCACGGTCTTACCATCTTCTTCGTACCAGGTCCAGGTTCCGTTTCCGGCTGCATCCCACGTCATGTTGTATTCTTTAACATTTCCAATATAATAGCTTACTGAACCCGCCTTGGTTTTCACGTTGATTGAAATCACCGTTTTAAATACAAATTGAGGGTCTTCATCCGGTATTTCCATCGTTACATCCAGCTGATCGCCCGTTCTTGCCCAGTTATAACTAAACAAAACAGTCGTGGAAGGACCACCGGTAAACACATCATACACCTTCATCAAACCGGATGACCTGTCTTTCTTCTCTTCGGCATACAGGTAACGCAACCAGTTGCTCCCCGATTTCGCCTTAAAGAAAAGCTCAAATACATATTTATCTGATTCTTCACTTACCTGATAGGCAACCGATCCGTTATTGGCATCAGTCCAGATATACACCAGGTACTCCTTTTGCGTAGAAGCTACCCTGGCATTGGAAGCAGTAATCGAAGTGGAACTTTTAACAGCACCAGCCGGAGGTGTGAAGTAAGAAAGATAGCTGGTCATCGCATTCACTCCTTCTACATAGCCGGTTGCCATTTGCGCATACTCATTCGTGGATGCCTTCATGGCGGCAGGAGCAGCAACCACGGTGGTGTTGGAGGAGAGACTTAAAGTGGCCGTTTCAAGACTGGAGTTGGCGGGTGTGGGATCTTCGTCTTTCGAGCAGGAGAAAATAATGACCGATAAAGCAAAAAATAAAAATAATCGTAACTGTTTCATACTAATGAAATGGTTTTTGAGGTGAGTAAATAATTAAAGTTCGAAGCCAAAATTACAACCTGTGTTTCTCTTCACGAACTCCATTAAATCGTAAATGAGATCATTCCTTACATGCGACTAAAACACCATGGCTTTGAATAAAGACGATGAATGGGTGGACGTCTCACTGCTTTTGATTCCCGCAACAGGTAACGAAATAGCAATCAGCGACCTGCAAAAGACAACGCTTCGTTTTTTTAGGAAGCTATTGAGATACCCCGAAACCGTAATCCCGGATTTGCATCCATTTACCAACTGCTTCCTGCTCCACCGCCTCCCGATGAACCACCTCCCCAGCTACTGCTTCCCGATGAGCTTCCTCCCGAACTGCTCCCGGACTTCGTCTTTTTAGGGATAGTATATTTTATACGGCTTTGATGATGGCAATGCTGGCAATCATATATACGGTAGCCATAACCGCTGGAAGAGTACGTTGCCTCAGACACTACTTCATTGCCTGTTTTCTTCAATGTCTTGGCCGAACACTTTTCGCACTTTAATATACCCGAGGTATAATCTTCATAGCGCAACACCCGGTCTTTATTGCAGGAAGCGCAGACCCATACGTCATAATCCACCGAGCGCATTTGTTCTTCCACGATCTGCGGCCGGTTCAGAAAACGGTCATCATCCATCTCATTTAGCCGCTGCATTTCTTTTCCGCAATCACATTGAGGAATACGGTTTCTGAGTTTCGCTAACTTTCGCTGGTGCAGGTAAGATGCCAGCGCCAAAAACGGAACCGGAAATACCCATGAAAACCTTTTCAAATATTTATACGCCTGCGCCAATTGCTCATGCTGCGCGTGATGGTCTGCCAGCGCAGCAACAGATGAAGTCCGCAGCGGAAGAATCACTAAATAATAAACATGAACAAACAAACACCAACTCAGATAGAAAGCAATAAGAGTGGCGTAAAACGGAAGGTCCGTTTGCTTGAAAAGAAAGGACATCCATTCGAAAAATACCATCGCACCCAGCAGGATGAATAAAAACGAAAATGCAAAACTGTTATAATAGTCATTCCGGAATAAGGTCGTTGCATCGGCCTGCTTCTCTTTCTTTGGCAGATCCAAACCGGTAAAGGCCAGGGAAAGAATCGTGAAAAAAATAAAACTAAAGAAGGAGTTAACAATGGCTTCAAGGCCATCACTCACCGAAAATCCGGAATCCTGCTCCTGAAAAGAATAGTCGTCATACACGGGCGCGGGCACCACCGTGGTGGTATCAGCGGTGAGGGTGAGTGAATCATCTGCTACTATATCCTGCGGTGGTGCCGGTGAGTTGTTCAACTGACGCACTACTGCATTTACACCCTCCATCAACGCGCGATCAAAATCATTGATTTTGGCATACGGCACGATATAATCCTGCTGTATGCGATAGCAGATCAGATCCGTGAGTTCACCCTCCAGTCCATAACCGGTTTCAAACTCCACGCGATGTTGATCCTGCACTACTAAAATCAATAGTCCGTTGTCTACCCCTCGCTGACCAATACCCCAATAGTTAAACAATTCAACAGCAAAAGCTTTAGGTACCTGCTCACCAATGGTATTTAACACCACTACACCTACCTGCGCTTTGCCCGATTGATCCAGAGCTGATAAAGAAGAATTGATCTGTTCCACTGCGCTGGCAGACAGGATAGCATCCGGATTACTGACATAGCCACCGCCTGATTTCTTCGGATCAGGAATATCGGCTACGGTAAAGTCTTTGTTCTGCTCACACGCAAGAAACAGGGCGGAGAAGAAAAGCAGTGTACTTATTCTTCTCCCTATTTTTAACAAGTGCATTGTCATAGATAAGTTAACGAATGATCAGACCACCATTACATCCCCGTCATTACAAATGCACCCCAGTAGTACGGATCCTTGAATTTGGTCATCAATTGTATCTGTGCCTGTTTGAATGCTTTCTGTTTGGAAACTCCTTTCGATAAAAACGTATAGAAGTGAGTCATCAGTGCCTGGGTGGCAGCATCATCTACTTTCCATAAACTCATCACCAGTGCTTTCGCACCGGCCACCTGAAAGGCACGTTGCAGACCATACACTCCCTCTCCGGAGCGCACATCACCTAATCCGGTTTCACATGCACTCAGTACAATAAGATCAGTATTATCGAGATTTAAGTTCATGGCTTCATAGGCCGTCAGCACACCATTATCATTGCTTTCCAGGTTAGGCAGTGCATCACCTTTCAATGTGGGAGATGCACCTGCTAATAAAATACCGGATCGTAACAGTGGATTATTTTTAGCATTCTCTTCATGAATACCTGCTGCACTCTGTTCCACATCCTGTAAAAAATATCCGTGCGTGGCAATATGTACAATGGACGGACCTTTCAGTGCTTTTAGCAGTGCTTCCGTTGCTGTCTTTTGCAAATAAGGAGTAACCTGGTAGCCACTGGCTTTCAAAATCTTTCCGATATTATCCACTTCTGCTTTTGTGCCGGGAAGTGCAGCAACCGCATCACCACCATAGTCGGGGAAGCCCAGAAGAAAAGCTGCCTTTTTAGGAACGCCTGCTTTTCTCTTTTTCAACTCGATCAGGTCTTTGGAGTTACCAATGGTAATCAGATCGTAACGGTTGAGGACATAATCACCATCCGTCTTCTTCAGGGTATTCAAGCTGATCTGGTTATACACGCCATCCGGTGAAACATAGATCACTTTTTTTCCTGCCAATGAAGGCTCGATGCGTGCCCAGAACTGATCATACGAATACTGATCGGCTCCCTTTTGCTGTATCGCGTTGCGATAGAATTTAGCATAGCGTGTTTCCAGCTGGTTGCCATTATCCAGTACCACCAGCTTAGGTTGCGTAGCTCCTTTCGTCAACACCAGTACCGCATACTTCGACTCTCCGTTGAATTTCGTATCGAACGAGGCAATGCGAACAAATTCTACGGCTGCTTCATTATCGGCAAGCAATGCAGCGACTTGTTTATAATCTGTTTTCTCAGCCGAATATCCCTGCGAGAAATCGGCAGATCGCTGTGACAATGAACGCTCCATATCATTGGCTTCTTTTTCCATTCCTGCCAGATCTATTTTCTGTTCCGTCAATTCTGCTTTGGACAAGGAGTAGAAGCGTGCCAGCGTTTCTTTTTTATCGAGCCAGGCTACATAGTCTTTGATCAGCTCCGGGTTGCCACTGGCCAGGATGGCCTTCTTTATTTTGTTGGTGGAGTTCAGCAACAACCCTTTGGTTGCCATCTGGTAATCATACATGTTTTGCACAATGGCCGGATTGGCGGCACTGGCTTCCAGACAATAATTATAGTAGCGCTGAAAGCGGGGCTGCAATACATCCCAGTATTTCGTTTTCTCTGCTTCGCTCATCGGAGGGAAATGGCGATTGATGAAGTCCAGTGATTTATCCATCGCGATCTGAAAGCCCGATGCGGCTTTTTCCAGATCACCTTTCTTCCAGTAAAGAATAGCCAGATCTTCCTGCGACTTCACATAATCGGGATGGTTAGAGTCCAATGCTTTGCTGCGAATGGTCAATGACTCCGTCAGGTTTTTTTCGGCTTCATCAAAGCGCCCCTGCAGTCGATAGAAATTGCCAAGATCATTGAGGACTTTCGCGTAATGAGGACTCTCTTTTCCAAATTTCTTGTCATAGATAGCCAATGCCTTTTTCAGGTAGGCTTCTACTTTATCCATCTTGTCCATCTGGATATATAAAAGACCTAAACTATTTTCGACTCCTGCGTAGTAGGGATTATTTGCACCAAGTAATTTCTCCATTTTCAAATAGATGGCTTCCGCTTCAGCATACTTTCCGGTTTGCTGATAGAGCATCGCCAGGTTGGATTTGAAATCTTTCTGATTACGTTCAGATGTCTTTTTAAGTTTTTCAAGAATAGCAATGCATGAGTTGAGATTGCTGATGGCCTGATCTGTACGGCCTATTTCTGCAAAGAGAATGGCTTGATTATTCAGTACAATGGCATACTCCTCACTTTCATTACCGTATTGCTTACCTGTGATTTTCAAGGCTTGTTCAAAAGAATTCAGGGATTCATTGAACCGCGCCGTCTCCATATAAAGTACTGCGATGTTATTCAGTGAAGAAGCATAGGCTTTACTATCCACACCCAATGTTTTCTCGCGAATAGAGAGCGCTTCAGACGTATAGGTCTCTGCCGTGCTATAGCGTCCCATAGTAGCGTAGAGCAAACCGAGATCTGCCTGCACCTTGCTGTAATTTATATTTGCCGTAAGTCCGTCTGCTTCATACGAAATTTTTGTCGCCAGAAATTGCGCTACGGCCATATTAAACCAACGTCTCTGATAATAGACCTCACCCAGGTCGAGCATCTCTCTGTTCTTTTTTTCCGGGGTATCGGAACCAAATTTAGCGGAAGCAACTTTTGAACCTACCTCTCCAATACTACTGATGTCCTTCATGCTGGAGTTATCGATCACAGAAATAGCAAAGTTAAAATCCGTTGAATCTAATCTATCGCGGTTCTTATCTACTGCTTCAGCACCTTTTTCTTTTCCTAGCTTAAGTGCCTTATCTTTCAATGCTCCAAACTGTGCCTGTGCTGCGAAGCAAAGTGCAGCACTCAGCGCGGTGAGTAAAAAATACTTCTTCATAAATTATCGTTCGAGGGTTTGTGTGCTTTCGCTTCTTTTAAAAATTATCGACTTCACGATAGGCTTTGATCAATGCCAGCTCTCCTTCTTTGCCCGGCTTGGCATTGCCGTGCTCCATACCCATGATGCCTTTGTATCCTTTATCGTAAATGTGCTTGAAAATGTTTTTGTAATTGATCTCGCCCGAGGTAGGCTCATTGCGACCTGGGTTATCGCCTATCTGGATGTAGGCAATTTCATCCCAGCAACGGTCCATGTTATTGATCAGGTCTCCTTCGTTGCGCTGCATGTGGTAGATGTCATACAATATCTTTACCGAAGGGCTGTTGACGGCTTTGCATATTTCGTACGACTGATCGGAGCCACGCAAAAATAATTCGGGTGTATCGCTCAGGGGCTCCATCACCATGATTAGTCCATGGGGCTCCAGAATTTCAGCACCCCTTCGGTAAGCATCTATGACGTTGGCGGTTTGTATGCCAATCGGTGTCTTGCGCTCATAGAAGCCAGGCACTACCGTCATCCATTTGGCATTCACCCGCTTGGCTACTTCCACGCTTTGTTTACAGGTTTTGAGGAATACTTCTTTGAACTCTGGCTTGCCTGTGGTTAATCCTACTTTCCAGTTTTCGCCTCCGTCAATCACAAACACGCCCATGGTCATGCCCAGCTGAGCAAGTGTCTTGCCAATTTTTTCCTGATCAGCTACAGAGCGGCCCAGCATACCGTTGTCTTCAATACCACGAAAGCCCTGATCGTGCATCCATTTGATCTGATCTACAAAGTCAGCCCCCGCGTGGTTTTTAAACATACCATCGTGTGGTGCATAGTTAAGCTTGAACGTGGGTGATGCCGCAGTGGTGCTTTCTTTTCCAGAAGAAGCAAATGCCGGTGCAGCAGCCAGTGATGCCGATGCCAATAATGTACGTGCGAGAAAATCTTTTCTGTTCATAAGTAGAAGATGAGATGTTAGAGGTTAAAAAATCAGCGATTCGAATGATCAAAGGTTAAACCTAATTCCCGGGGTAGACAAATGTACTATTTCACGGCTACTCTTCCGCGCTGTTTGAATTACGATTTTAGATGTACAAGGTACGATTGAAGAAGTTCCTGTAAAGTGAAAATGGCAAAATCACTTCGCCAATCGTAACTAAAAATCTGCGTGAGGGATTCGAAGTGGATCATTTTTGTCTCCAAAAGAGTGTAACGGACGGCCGCCCCGCTCTTTTTGACAAGAAACGGATGTATTCTGTTCAAACAGTGCCGCAAAAATTCTTTCTGATGCCGGGGGTTTATAACTTCGCACTGTGAAACTGTTCCATAATCTATCCGAAGCCGTTGTTCTGGGTCTTGAACAAATCTTTATCGATGATCGCTATGCCGATAAGGTGATTGAAAAAATACTGAAACAAAACCCGAAGTGGGGGGCGCGCGACAGGCGTTTTATTGCCGAGACCACCTATGACATTGTGCGCTGGTACCGGCTATTCATCTACCTCACCGATGCGGATGAGCATGATTTCTGGAAACTGCTGGGCGCATGGTGCCTGTGGAACAACATCAAACTGCCGCCATGGAATGAATTCAGAAGCATAAATCTGGATAGCTTTCAGGCAGCCTACAATGAAATAAAAAGCAACCGCGTGGTGCGCGAGTCAATACCCGACTGGATGGATGAATTGGGGGAAAAAGAACTGGGTGCAAAGTGGGAAACCGAGCTACATGCACTCAATGAACCGGCTGTGGTCGTACTGCGGGCCAATACACTGAAGGAATCGCGCAGAGAACTGCAACGCCAGTTAAAGGAAGAAGAAGGAATCCTTACCGAAGCTCCTCTGAACTATCCGGATGCACTGATCCTGGAGCAACGACAGAATATTTTTACACGTCCGCAGTTTCGTGACGGACTGTTTGAAGTACAGGATGCCGGATCGCAGACCATCGCTCCATATCTGCAGGTAGAACCAGGCATGCGGGTGATCGATGCATGTGCCGGCGGGGGTGGCAAAACATTGCACCTGGCGGCACTGATGCAAAACAAAGGACGCATCATCGCCATGGACACCGAAGACTGGAAGCTGGAAGAGCTGAAGAAGCGTGCACGCAGGGCAGGAGCTGGAAACATAGAGACCCGCGTAATCGAATCATCGAAAACCATCAAACGACTGGCCGAGACCGCTGATCGCCTGCTGCTGGATGTGCCATGCTCCGGTCTGGGAGTATTGAAAAGAAACCCGGATGCAAAGTGGAAACTTTCACCTGCCTTTATCGAAGACGTGAAAGCGACGCAGCAAAAAATCATCAACGACTATAGTGTGATGCTGAAAGCGGGGGGGGTGATGGTGTACTCTACCTGTAGCGTATTGCCCAGCGAAAATGAAAAGCAGGTAGAACAGTTTCTGCAAAAGCAGGAAGGCAAGTTTGAATTACAGGAACAACGTACCATGCTGCCCAGCGAAGGATTTGATGGATTCTTTATGGCACGCCTGAAAAAGAAATAAAATTTTTATTCTTCCTGATGGAGATTCCTCCCGGAAGGGCTCCACTACTAAAAGCACCGTAGCGATACACTCCGGTGCTTTTTTTATACTCCACCACAACTATCGATTGATCTATCATAGTCACATGGACGATGCCATTCAGAAAAAGAGGACATAAAAATTATTTTAACAATAGCTATTTTTTCTGAAACCTACGGTAAGACTCCCCGTTTGTACAGCCACTTTTTGAGACCTGCCCCGGTGTTTATCTGCGTACTAGTATACCGGAAGTAATTCTCATGAATTGCGCTACCACACGATTAACTTTTAGTGAAATGAAAAAGATAAAAAAGCCGTATTTATTATCTGCATTGCTGCTGGCTACATTCGTTATGGCATGTCATGATGATACCATTACTGATGAACCCGCGGTAAAAGGCAAGACCTCTTCCGTTCAGTTTCAATCTGTCGAACTTGCTATCGCTGAAAATGTTAAAGATTACATCATAAAACTTCCACTCGCAGGCAAAGCCACCAAAGCGGGTGAGATTATTATTCGCGTTAATGCAGCCAAGTCTGCGTTTGATTTAAAACCAGCTGCCCCGGAAGACAACCTGCATTTACCCGTGGCTGTTAACGATGAGTCCGTTCAGTTCAGCATTACCCCCAAAGACAATACTATTATAGATGGAGATGTGGTGGTGGAATTTACCATCGCACAAACCAGTGAAGGCATTGTGTTGGGTGACAAGAAATCGCTGAAGCTCACCATTACCGACAACGAAATTCCTACAACAGCCAACTTTAGTATTGATAAAACATCAATCAAAGAAACAGTCACTAACGGCATTGAGTTAAGTATCACACTATCGGCACCAGCACCTGGCACTGGCACATTGAACGTATCAGCGCAATCTGATCTGCTTGTCTACAATCATAACTACATAACACAACCTGCGGCCGAAAACGGCATTCTTACTTTACCGGTGAAGGAAGGAGACACTCAACTATCTTTCCGGATACTTCCTGTTGACGATGCCCGCTTCAATGGAAGCCGTGAATTGAAACTCTCCTTAACTACAGCAGAAGGAGCCGTAAGTCGCGGCTTGAATAAAGAACACACCCTTACAATTACCGATGATGAACTCTCCTCAAAACCAAAAGGATACACCAGTGGAGATGGATTCTGGTCGGTGAAACGCGAGTATGTATATGATGAAGTGAGCGGAAGAATAAAAGAAGTACACTGGGAGCAGAATACACCCGGCACGCTGAAAGGGGTGGACCACTATCAGTATGACAACAGTGGCAAGCTGATTGGTATGAAGCTAAATGCAGTAGATCAGGTTGTGTTTACCTGGGAAGAAAACCGCATCGTAAAGAAAGAACGTTTCCGCGAGAATGTTTTGAAGGAATATTCATTGTATGGATACGATCAGGCAGGCAACATTGGTGAGGTGTCTGATTACTATGTGCAGAAAGATGGAAGCATGCCCATGTCATTTAGGTTTGTTTATCTCTATTATAACGATGGTAATCTTTACAAACAATTGACCTATCAACCAATAGAAGGCAAAGATGAAGAGTATGTGCTGATCTCCACTAAAACGTATGAACACTATATTAACATAAGTAACCCATTCACCATGGTGAACATTTTGCCGAATGTAAATTCGCA
This sequence comes from Flammeovirgaceae bacterium, assembly GCA_023251155.1. Taxonomy (GTDB): domain Bacteria; phylum Bacteroidota; class Bacteroidia; order Cytophagales; family Cyclobacteriaceae; genus ELB16-189. The sequence continues at coordinate 24,700 of JAHEZH010000075.1, forward strand.
ACCCAATCTGGCCACGACTTATCGTATCGAGGCCAACGGCACCAATACGCTCTACGAACTTTCGTATGAATTGGATGAAGAGGGAAAACCTATCCGCCGCACTGCCCGCTCAGGCAATACTTCGGAAAAAGTAAGCTACTACTATTACTAAGGACAGCGTGCGTTGATGAGAAAGGAACGATGTTGTAACTTTCTTTCTCATCACTCTCCTTAAAAACTTTATTGTTAAAAATTGTTTAAAAAGATAACCTATTCCAGGTGGTGTCGTTGTTCTGTGAACTCACTAAACAACAAACCTCATGCGAAGATTATTCCTGATTACTTCTCTGCTTCTATTCTTCGCTTTCATCCATGACTACGCTCAGGCCCAGATCATGGAACAAAAAATAGACAGCCTCTTTGCCGAATACAATACGCCAACCACTCCTGGTGTAGCGGTTGTAGTAGTGCAGAACGGTACAGTGGTATTTAAGAAAGGTTATGGAATGGCCAATCTGGAATATAATATACCCATTACAACACAAACCGGATTTCATGTTGCATCGGTATCCAAGCAGTTCACCGCATTTGCTATTTACTTATTAAAGCAACAGGGAAAAATTTCATTAGAAGACGATGTACGTAAGTACATTCCGGAATTACCTGTATACAATAAAATCATCCGCATCAAACACCTGCTTGCTCACACCAGCGGACTTCGCGACCAGTGGGCCACCTTAACTCTTGCAGGGTGGCAAATGGAAGACATCATCACTACAGAACAAATTATTAAATTGGCCTGCAGGCAAAAATCACTCAACTTTGAAACAGGAACACAATTTGGCTATTGCAATACGGGTTATACATTACTTGCCGAAATCGTAAGCCGTGTTACGCAACACTCTTTTGCCGATTTTACGACACATCATATTTTCCAGCCACTGGGTATGACAAACACTCGCTTCAATGATGATTTTCACAATGTCATCAGAAACAGTGCCCACTCTTACGAGCTCAGGCAGGATCAATTTATTGAAAGAAGATTAAATTATGCCACGGTTGGTGCTACCAGCTTAGTCACTACAGCAGAAGACCTGGCCCTATGGGTAAACAACTTCCGCCATCCTGTTGTTGGTGATGTAAAGCTGATCAATGAGTTCAATCAAAATTCGTTACTTGATAATGGAAAGCCGGTAGTATGGTCAGCCAGCCCGGGTGATACCGTGTATCATGCCAAAGGTCAACTCAATCTGTATTACAAAGGACTTCAACGCACCAGTCATGGCGGGCATGATGCTGGATTTCGTGCGGTACTCCTGCGCTTCCCGGAAGAGAATCTGGCCGTAATTACCCTGAGTAACAATGAACATTATACCATGTTGGCCAAAGCTAATCCGGTCGTTGATATTTATTTAAAAGATCAGATTAAAGAGCCCGCTGTAGCAACTCCGAATTTCAACTCAAATCACATCGACCCTAACATTGCTTCTTTCAAAAATGAACTCCTTGATTTTACAGGGATATATACCAGTGATGAATTAGCAACCACTTACATGATAAAAAAGAAAGGTGATCAACTGATAATGACCCACAACAGATGCAGTGACATGATTCTCCAACCGGAAGGGGAGGATACCTTCTCCGGAGTAAATACATTTTCCTTCCAACTTAAATTCATAAGAACCAGGCACAAGGTAACCGGGTTTGAAATCTCTAACTTCGGAGCCAAAGAGGTAAAGTTCAACCGAAAAAAGCAGTAATCAGGTAGCTATTCCATAGCAATTGTATCTCCGCAAACAAATTGTATCTTGAAGCCATCAACTTGCTTCGTCGATATGATAAAATCAATACTTGTTACTTCGTTACTGGTCTCTTCTCTTCTTTGCCTTTCACAAAATCTGAAAACCTACGATCAAATGATCGATGGCACATCTGTTAGTTTTAAGATGGTAGCCATTCCTGCTGGCAAATTCCAGATCGGCAATAAGAGCAGCAACGCTGCTGCCGATGAAACCCCAACAAAAGAAATCACCCTCTCCCCTTTCTGGATGTGTGATCATGAAGTGACCTTTGAAGAGTGGGACTTGTACTTTAAAGACGTCACCCTTCCCCAAAGCAAAGTAATTGATGGCGTAACGCGCGCCACACCGCAATACATTGACCTCACCTGGGGCATGGGCCGCGATGCCAGGCAACCAACCAACAGCATGAGCCAGCAGGCCGCCATGATGTATTGCAAGTGGCTCTACAGCAAAACCGGATTCTTCTATCGCCTGCCCACCGAAGCGGAGTGGGAATATGCCTGCAAGGCAAACACGCCCGTTGAAAACAATCCTGTCACGCTAAAGGATGCCGCCTACTTTAAAGATAACAGCGACAGCAAATTTCATAAAGTAAAACAAAAAACACCCAACGCATTTGGTATCTATGATATGCTGGGCAATGTGAGTGAGTGGACAATTGATCAATATGATCCGGCCT
>JAHEZH010000318.1 GCA_023251155.1 Flammeovirgaceae bacterium
TATTTATTTATCTCATTTTAAATCCTTAAATTAATTACCTTATTAACGCCCAAACTCATTAGCTGTGACCCTAAAGTATCTCCTGCTTTTTGTTTTTCTGTCATATAGCGTTCGCAGCGTAAGCCAGAATGAAGAACTGCTGAAAAAAATGAAGCAGGAGCTGGCAACGGCAAAAGAAGGGGAGAAGTTCCGGCTGCTTTCAGATATTGCCTGGGAGTACAGGTCCTCCCATCCGGATAGCTCTATCTTTTATGCAACAAAGGCCTATGCACTGGGGCAATCCATCAATGTAAAGAAGGGATTGGCACGGCCATTGAATTTTATCGGGTTGGCGAGCAGCCATAGTGGTGATCACCTGGATGCCTTTGAGTCGTATAATGAAGCCGTAGCTGTTGCTTCCCGACAGAATGATTCATTGCAACTGGCACATGCCTATAATAACATTGGCCGCTTGTTTACCGAGCAAGGGTTGTTTCAAAAAGCACGACCTTATTTTTCCAAGTCGCTGACCTTGTTTTCCGGAATAAAAGATTCATCGGGCGTAGCTTATACCTATCAGAGCATCGGTGCATTGGACAAACTTCAAAACGAATTTTCAGATGCCGAAGTCAACTACCTCAACGCCTATACGATACGGCTCAAACTGAAAAGCCATCGCGAGACATTGTCGGCCATGATTCAGCTTGGAAAATTGTATATGGACCAGAATATCACCGATAAGGCCATTCATTATTTTGGGTTGGCCGATTCAACAGGTAAAGCAATACACGATGGAATAGGAATAGCGGAAGTGAAGACGCTGATGGCCGAATGCCTCATCAGCAAAGGAGAGCTGGCACGCGCAGAAAAAATCGGTAAAGAAGGATTGGACTATATTCTTCATTCGTCCAACATCCGATTATTGCCCGGTGCCTACCTCACCATGGGGCGCATTCAGTTTGAAAAGGGAAACTGGGTCGAGGCAAAGCACTATTTTGAAAAAGCGCTGGAGATTTCGGCTATGCGAAAAGATTTAAACTCGCGCCTCGAAGCACATTTCTTTTTGTGGCAGACCTATCGCCAGCAAAGGAATGTGCACGAAGAACTGATCAGCCATAATGAATACCTTGTGGTGAAGGACTCTTTGAAATCGCTGGAGATGATACAAAAGGAACAGAAGTTCAATTTTGAAATGCAAATCGAGCGGCAGGAGAAAGAGAATGAATTACTGAAAGCTGCGGAAGAACGACAAAATGCAATTATCCTGGTATTGATCGTGATGCTTTTTTCAGCCAGCTGGTTGCTGTATGCGCAATGGAAGCACCGTAAACGGATTCAGCGCTTCAGCGGAAGACTGGAAGAACGAAATAATGACATTAAGAAGATCAATGAGTTACTTAATTTGAAAAACACCACACTGGAAAATCATATCAGTACATTGCTGGAGTTTTCAAAGAACAGGAATATTGTGGTGGGCGATCTGATGCTGGCTGCGCGCGATATTGTCATGACTACCGCTAAAAATCTGCAGCTAAGCCGTGTCAGTATCTGGACCTATGATGATACTTGTACGTGCATCAACCTGATGGTGGGCTATGAATTGGATAGTCAGTCGCAACTGCCGCCAATGACTATCCATCTTAATGATGCACCTGGATATTTCAATGCATTGAAAAAGGAAAAAATGATCGTTGCGTATGATGCCATGACCAATGAGTTTACTAAAGAATTTAAAGATACGTACCTGGAGCCGCTCCATATTCAATCGATGCTTGACGCGACTTTCTTTTTGGATGGAGAGCTGAAGGGGTTGATTTGCTGTGAGCAACAACATGAGCCGCGTAACTGGTCGGCAGAGGACATCATCTTTGTGAGTTCGGTGTCGGATATCATATCGCTGGCCTTCCGCACTGCACAACGACTGGAGTATGAGAAGCAAATCAAATTGCACAGCAGGCAGATTGAACGCATGAATGAATTGCTGGAAGATAGGGTGAGGGAGCGCACAGAAGAGCTTGAGGTGCAGAACCTGAAACTGGCAGAGTATGCATTTATCAATTCGCACCTGTTGCGCGGCCCGCTTTCGCGGATACTAGGTTTGATTAATTTAATGGAGCATGATCGCACGATGAAACATGAAGATATTGTGGATTTACTGCGCCGATCGGGCACGGAGCTGGATACCGTGGTTCACAGAATTACCGATACATTACAGCACGGTGGTCATCTTAATCGGGAAGATATCGCTTCCTGATTCATTGTAAAATTACTTGAATATCCGGTCGAGAAAGGCAACGGTCAATTTAACGGTGCTGTCAAACCAGGGATGAAACAGCCAGAACGTATGAGGCGTATCGGGTAAGGTATGTACTTCGGAGTAGATTTTTAAATCATTCATCCGGGTAATCATATCATCGCGTCCGGCATGAAATCGGGGTAACGAACTATTGATGAATAAAGCAGGAGGAGTGAACGTGTTCACGTGACTGAGTGGCGATGCTGCTTTCCATACTTCAGGGATTTCTTCGTCGGTGCCGCCCAACCATAATGCAGCCGTTGCTCCTTCTGCTGATTCCGGATGTTGGAAGGCCAGGATGCCATCAATATCGACAATGGCATGAACAGGGTTAGGAGGAGAAGTACAATCTGTTCCTATCAATGCCGCTAACTGACCACCAGCGGAAAATCCCAATACCGCAATACGTGCAGTATCCACCGCATAAGAATGAGCGTGTGCTTTTATCCACTGCAGAGCAGCTCTCAGGTCAATAACTGCGGCCGGATAAGCGGCTTCGGGTGAAAGCCGGTATTCTGCGGTGACAGCCACATAGCCGTTCTTCGCTAACTGCTGAGCGAAAGGAATACATTGTGATTTGTCTCCTGATTTCCATCCGCCACCATGAATGAGCAGCACTGCTGGATATCCCTTCCTGCTGTTCCGGGAGGGATGAAAAACATCCAATGAAAGCGACCGGTTCTCATACGAAGTATAGATGACATTGGTGTTGAAGTTGATTCCTTTGACTAATTCAGGTTTTACTATCCGGATAAAAGGATATTTCTTACGCTCTTTAATAAAAGAGCTGTGGACGGTAAAAGAAGTGTCGCGTAGGACCTCTTTTTTCTGTGCAGAAATACAGAAGGAAGTAAATAAAGCAAACAGTAATACCACTCGCATAGACGACTTCAAATTATCAGTAAGTCATCAAGATTACAAATCAGCTGCGGGCAGATTCAGATGAAATTCTCCCCAAGAGGCAAGGCGCATTCGGTACGCATTCATCGCATACTTGCCCAGTTTGGTGGTGAGCCGGTGATTGACATAGGCGCCCACGACTGCGCCAATACCAGGTACCAGCTGAAGCAGCTTGGCCAGATCAATGTAATCCCTGTACTCTTGCTGGAACGTGCGCCATTCAAAACTGTTCAGATCATCAGGTAATCGCTTTTGTTCTTCCTCCCAGTTCGCCATGATGTGGTAAATTTTGTTTCGATGCTTCTGACTGGAGAAAGTAAGCTGAAAAATGTGCAGCAGATAAACGCGCTCTTTGTAATCGCTGGTGTC
>JAHEZH010000319.1:0-1922 GCA_023251155.1 Flammeovirgaceae bacterium
ATACCCGGCAGCTTCAAGCTGCTTTCGTTAGCAATGCAAAACGGAGCCCACGAAATGAGGAAGACCTCCATTGATGCGGTGGACCTCTTATCCGAAATCGGCTGAGAGATTTTTATTCAAGTAAGCAGTTTACGGACCAGATTATTAATCTGGAGACGAGTATCAATGGAAAATTCGAGCGCTTTCTCGGAAACGCAAATAAGAGGATAAAAATAGATTGCTCAGAGAGCACCTCTTTTGGCCGTGTGTCTTCGGTGCTTTATGATCAGGAGTCTGAAACACTGAGTACTGGCGAAGCGGTACTGTTCAACTTCATTTTTGCGCTTAGTACTGCCAGCGCGGTAAATTTTGAACCCGATTTTCAGCTTAAGTATTCAGACTGCTTATCGCTTACTCATACCTGAGCGAATTCACCGGATTAGCTCTGGCTGCGCGTAGTGTTTGAAAACTTACAGTAAGTAGCGCTACAAAAAGTACAGCTCCGCCTGCCACTATGAATTCAAGTATTCCTATCTCAGTGTGGTAGGTAAAGTTTTGTATCCATTGGCTCATGATCAGGTAGATCAATGGTATGGCTATTAAGGTAGCAATGCCGATCAGCATTACATACTCCCGTGAAAGTAAAGTGATAATACCAGTGTTGGTAGAGCCGAGTACTTTACGAATACCGATTTCTTTAGTGCGCTGTACTGCGGTGTAGGAGGACAAACCCAGCAACCCTATGCACCCAATCACTACAGCAAGTATAGCAAAGGTGCTGAACAGCAATCCGAAGCGTTGCTCATTTTTATACTGTTCGTTGAAGTAGTCATCGAGAAAGAAATAATCGAAGGGGTTGCCCGGAAAAGCTTTGTCCCACGCTGTCTTTACGGTACTTAATGTAGAAGCCATATCGCTGGTTGCAATGCGTATGGAGTAGAACTCGCCACCGTACAAATCGCAATAGAAAATAGTAGGCTCCAGCGGGCTCTTCAATGATACCTGATGATAATCATTTACCACTCCCATCACTATGAAGTTGGTGAAATCAGGAAGAGTAATTGTCTGGCCGATGGCTTCTTCGGGCGTAGCAAAGCCCAGTGACCTGGCTGCCGAAGCGGTGATCACCGCAGAGGTGTCCTGATCAGCTACAAAATCTTCCGAGAACACTCTGCCGGCAAGGAGTTTCATTTTGAATACATCGATAAAACCATAATCCATACTATTGATGCGGGCAATGATCTTTTCATCAGCCGGAGCATCGTAACGTTTGGCCGTTACTTTAAACTCGCGTAGCTTACCGGGTATTGTTCCTGATAAACTCACCGAAGTAATGGATGAGCTCTCTTTTAATGTATTGCGAAAGAGTTGAATAGCATCCCCGTATTGCTCTCCTTGCTGACGGATACCGGGGCGCTCGATCACAAGCACTTGGTCGATGTTCATACCAATATCTCCCTTTAGCATAAAGTTGATTTGCTTGAACACAATGAGTGTACCGGCAATCAACCCTACCGATGCAGTAAATTGAAACATCACCAAAGACTTGCGCAGCAGATTGCCACCACTGCTGCTTTTGAGTTTACCTTTTACAATGGAAAGTGGTTTGAATGAAGACAGCACTAATGCCGGATAGAATCCGGATAGCAGCGTGCCAGTTATCCATAACCCCAGAAGCAAGGCAAAGAACCACGACTGCAAAATATAACCCACGTTGAGCGACAGGCCTGATAATGTATTCAAGCCTGGCAAGGCGATACCTACCAGCGCATAAGCCAGGAGCAAAGCGGCAAGATTTACACAGGCTGCTTCGGTAATAAACTGCCGTATGAGCTGGCGTTGCTCTGCACCCATCACTTTACGCACACCTACTTCTTTGGCACGCTCCATGGCTTGTGCAGTGGCGAGGTTCACATAGTTGATCAACGCAATGGCTAATACAA
>JAHEZH010000319.1:1932-3540 GCA_023251155.1 Flammeovirgaceae bacterium
CCAGAAAATAAACGAGGCGCTGATCACCATTGGGTTCAGCTTCATCGCTGAGCTGTGAAGTGAGATGTATTTGTTTCAAAGGTTGTAACGCAAGCACATCATTCTGTCCGCTTCCTTTCAAGTCAGGTTTATTTTTCTCAATGATACCAGGTAGTTTACTTTCCAGCAGGTCTTGATCGGTGCCGGGTGCTACAGCAATGTACGTGTACATATCATTGCGTTGCCAGCTATTTTCAAAGCGGGCAATCAGGTCAGCCGGAAGATTATTCTGACGGGTGAATAATGTTTTGTAGGAAAAGAGAATATCAAATTTGAGATGGGTATTAGCTGGCACTTTCTTTACTACACCGGTAATTTTTACCAACTCATTGTTACGATCATCGTCCTGCATGTGCAGTGTTTTACCGATGGCATCACCCTCTCCAAAATACCTACGTGCATATTCTTCGGTAATCACAGCAGTATTAGGCACTGCCAACGCGGTGCGTATGTCTCCCTGCGAAAGCGTGTAGCCCATCATAGGAAGGAAAGAAGAATCGGCATAAAGGAGATGATGAGTTTTTACAGCAATAGGGTTAGGAAACGCCTCTTCATTGGTGACAACTATATTATTTTTATAACCCAGATTGTAAAGTCGAGCAAAGCTGTTCACTTCGGGTAGCTCCATCAATGCTGCACCCAAGGCCGGATAATTTTCGGCACTACCCACCAGGCGCTCACCATCCTGATAAGAGGTTAGTGTAACACGATAAATGTTGGATGCATTGCTATTGAAATCTTCGTAGCTGGTTTCGAAGTGAACGTATTGTGCAATAAGCAGAAACACTGCCATGCCCAGCGAAAGACCCAGTACATTGAGCGTAGAGAAGAATGTATTCTTTTGAAACTACGAAGAAAGGTTTTTAGCAACATAGGTCAAGGGGTTTGAAATCAAAATGCGGGCAAGATCTATGCCATGGAGTAAAATACTTCTCAGAAGGTGATTATTAGATCATATAGAAATCACAGTTGGTCGGTGACGAACATTTTTGTCCGTTTTCATTGTATGTCAGTTGCATGCTGGTGGGCGTGTACTCTTTCAGAGACACTGGATGAACCACCGCCAGTTTAATCAATGAAATGGCTTATCAGGTAAGGAACAATTTCGAAAGTCCGACTGATTTCGGTTTTCATAAATAGACACGTAGAGATTTTTTCAGAACAGAGTTGGGGTAAGCTGGAATACAACCTTTGGTAGTGATTGCCCTGTCGCAAATCCACGAACTGATCGTGATTTCTTCATGGGAGGCAGATATCATCGAAACCTGCTTCCAGTAAAAACACCACTCTTCAGTACTTCTAGCTGGTCATTAATTGAATCAAAATAAGACGTATGTATTGCGATATTGTTTTTATATCCTCAAATCGGTATCTCTTTCAGTGATAATTGATTCCATTGAAGATTTGTGATAAGAGGCGTTTTAATTGTTTTTTTGTTTCGCAGTAATGGGATGTTTGCCTGTCCTGGCGTTCAAAGGTGCTCTGGAATTCACCTTTCCCATGGCAGATAAATATGCCAGTAGTGAATTTAACGCATTACAAAACTACAACGGTATTGAATGCCTTTCC
>JAHEZH010000203.1 GCA_023251155.1 Flammeovirgaceae bacterium
TTGAAACGTTGTTGGAAACAACCCGAATTGAATTCGGCACATACCCATCAAAATATCTCACCGGAATTACTGATGACCAACAAACGAAGATGGTCATTGAAAACATTTTTGATGAATTATCGGAAGACCAAACGTAAAGGGATTTAGTTTTCAGGAGATGTTGTCGAGCGGTTTTCTATTCTTGTCAATATCTCTTGACTTCTTTAGTTCGGAAGGCGTAAGGCCAGTTACTTTTTTAAATTGTGCCGACAAGTGTGCCACACTGCTGTACCCAAGTTTATTCGAAATTTCACTCAAGCTTAACTCATCATAAAAAAGAAGTTCCTTTACTCTTTCAATTTTTTGTCGGATGATAAACTGTTCCAATGTGATGCCTTCCACGGAAGAGAAGAGATTACTGAGATAGTTATATTCATATTTTAACTCCTCTGATAAAACCGTTGACCAATTGAATTTTCGATCCGGATTTTCGGTGTAATGAATCAACTGGATCACTTTGTTTTTGATTGCTTCAATGAGTTGAGCCTTTCTGTCATCCATGCGTTCAAATCCGGATTCCACCAATGAAGCATCCAGTTTTTTTAAAAGCTCATCGCCAAGGTGATCTTCTGCGAGTGTTACTTCACCAAGCGTTATTCTTAGCGGGTGTAGTCCCTGCCTTTCTAATTCTTGCCTCACTACCGTTATGCAGCGGTTGCAGACCATGTTCTTAATATATAGTGTGCGCATTTTTCATACCATCTCAAATTATACCTTATTGGTTTGATGTGATCATTCCTTTTGAAATAGTCCAAAGAGGATAGCCTCATAAACTAAATTACCTGATGCTTGCACCTTTTTACTAGATTGTTTATCCTGGTAACCCGTACGAACAAAAACAAGCAGCAGTTTACCTTGTTGCTAGCGAATTCGTAAATGCATTTAATAATAACCCACTAACACTTTCCATTAATACAACTTGGAACCATTTTCTCAAACTCACAATTAGCAGATAAACATTTAGCCAGTGAGCCGTTGAGCTTCGATCTGATTTCCTGTAGAAGTTTTATTTGTTCATCCACGTGACTGATCTTGTCGGTTAAATGAGTGGTCAGATTACTGCATGATGCCGACTCTTCACCCCAGGCTTCTATAAATTCATCTATTTCATTGAGGGTAAAGCCTAGTGCTTTGACCGTTTTAATGAGCATGAGCCGTTCGTAAACATGCTCCGGGTATTCTTTATAGTTATTATCCCGTCTCTCTTTCTTATTAACATCTATAAGCCCTTTTTTCTCATAGAAGCGGATGGTATCATGCGAAAAGCCGGTGCGCTTTGAAAGTTCTCCTATCAACATATTTCAACTTTTTTGAAAATTTCCCTTGACCGTGGACTATAGTCCATGTCGTATAATTGAATATTAAACGAAAAATACAAAGAAACGAATATGGAAACTACTACAAAAGAGCCTGGAAAACTGGCTAAAAACATGGGTTTATTGGGTATTGGGCTATGTGCGCTTTGCTGTGCATTACCCCTTATTGGTATTGTTGGTGGAGCAGGAATTCTGGCCACTGTAGCCCTCTATGCGGAGAGGATTGCGATTGTACTTCTCATCATTTCTGTCGCCTCGTTTGCAATTTGGCAATACAAGAAGAAACAAGCACCTCCCGTCTGCTCCATGGATTGTGATTGTAAAGAAGGGGCTGAATTGAGTTCTAACTCTGACCTAAAAAAGAATTAAAATGAAGACACTATTGATATGGATTGCAGCATTCACATTACCGCTCACTGTAATGGCTCAGGAAAAAACTAAGGAAATGAAAACGTTGATGGAAGAAACGAAACTAAGCTGCAAACTAACTACTCCGGAATTGCAGCAACGCAAGAAGACAGTTATTGGTGAACTTAAGAATCAGGTATTGGAAAAAACGGAAACGGATAAAGGATTTAAATACAAGTTCAATGGGTCGGATAAGATGCTCGACCTTCTTAATAGCTTTATCAAGACTGAACGTTTGTGTTGCAGTTTCTTTGTTTTTAATTTGACAGCTTCAAGCGATAATAGTTTCGCGTGGCTCGAACTATCGGGGCCTGAGGGAACAAAGGATTTTATAAAGCACGAGATCGAGTTCTAACACTAGATAATGGAGATAATTAAATCAATAATCATTTTTGTTCTGGCGGGTATATGTGAGATTGGAGGTGGTTATTTGATTTTGCTATATCTGAGAGAAGAAAAATCGTATTGGTACGGGATAGCAGGTGCAGTTATTATGGTATTGTATGGAGTAATCGCCACTTTTCAGACATCGAATTTTGGAAGGGTATATGCAACTTATGGTGGCTTTTTCGTGGTGATGTCACTTCTCTGGGCGTATCGATTTGAAAACTATAGTCCAGATAAGTATGACATTGTTGGAGCACTTATCGTACTGCTTGGAGTGAGTATTATTTATTATGCACCGCGATCATAATCATTTTCCTATAAAAATCTGCCACTCACGAAGACATTTCCCTAGGCATCGTACAACAACAGCTATGAACAGCAGGATTTCTGCATTTGAATAGGTGGGCACTTTACCGTACCGTATGAACAGAAAACACAGCAATCGCCTGAAATGGGTTTAAGGATGGTTTTACAATTTTCGCACTCGTAGAAATACTGACAGGCATCTGTCGGCATGGTCTCTTCCTTTTTGAAACCACAGCCAGGACATGTTATTGTAGATTGTATAATAACATTGACATTTATTGCTGAACTGTTGCTCATCATTTTGACTGGTCAATTTTATAACCGGTGCTATTTATTGAAGCGATGATCTTCTCAATATCAACTTTCTGTTCATCGTATTCAATCGTGGCTGATTTCTTTTCGTATGAAACCTTTATAAAAGAAACCCCTGGTAACTTTTTCACTTCACTTTCAATGTGAAGTTCACAGCTTGAACAAGTCATTCCGTTTACAGTCAATTCAATTTTCTTGTTTTTCGTTTGATCCTGCAATGCGGTAATAGATTCACTTTTCTGAAAAAAGAATCTTGAATAAGAAGGAAATGCAGTTAATAGTAAAGACAAAATGGTGATAGTACTAAGAAATCCCTTCGATTTAAAAAATGATCTCTTTTCCGGCTCACAACCACAATCGTCTTTCTTCTGAGGTTTCATAACGCCATACCATGTTGTGCCTAAGACTAGAAAAGTAGCTCCTATGAAATAGGGTCTTAATGGATCTAGCCATGAAAAAGAGGAAGCCAGACTACTGGTTCCCGCTACAATGGCAAGTACAGGAGTGATACAGCACAGCGATGCACTGGCCGCTGTGAAAATGCTAAGTAAGATGGGTGGTTTCATACCATTTCTAATACTTTGTTACTATTAAGTAATTTGAATATTGGCTTAAAAATGCCTGCGTAATCCGGATTAATAGAATAGAATATAGTTTGTCCGGTTTTCTTAGAAACTACAATTTTACCATCCTTCAATTTCCGGAGATGTTGCGATATCGGAGATGTATTCATTCCGAGAATATCACTCAAATCGCAGGGGCAAAGTTGCCCTTCTTCCTGAAGAAGAAATAGAATTTTAAGGCGCACATCATTACCTGCCAAGCTGAAAACATTGCCTAAAACATTCAACGATCCATCGATAGTTTTAATTCTTTCGCGGCAAGCTTTAATCTGATTTACATCAGCCAACACGCGAATACAAGTAGTTTCGATCATTTTAGTATTTTAGAATATGCTAATATACTAATTCTATTTGAAATACCTCAACTGGCACCAGTTTTAAAGCTTCATTCGCTGAATTCTTACCGCGTTTAAAATAGCAAGCAACGCCACACCTACATCGGCAATAACGGCTTCCCATAAGGTAGCAATGCCTCCTGCGCCAAGAACCAACACCGCTACTTTAACCACCATAGCAAGTGTAATATTTTGCCATACAATGCTTCGTGTAATCTTTCCAATTTTAATAGCCGATACAATCTTTGAAGGCTGATCGTTTTGAATAACTATATCAGCAGTTTCAATGGTTGCATCGCTACCTAGCCCGCCCATCGCGATACCTGCATCGGCTAGCGCGACTACAGGCGCATCATTTACACCATCACCAACAAAGGCAATGATTCGTTTCTCATTTTTAAGAGCCTGAACTTTTTCTACTTTTCCTTCTGGCAGTAAATCACCGAAGGCGTTGTCAATCCCCAAAGCCTTTGATACTTTATCTACTACGCTCTGCTTATCACCCGAAAGCATGACGGTTTTAATATTGAGCTTGTGAAGACTCTCAATAGCCTGTTTAGCATCCTCCTTTATCTCATCAGCGATTGTGATGTATCCGGCATATTTTTCATTGACAGCCACAACCACCACCGTATCAATCAATGCTTCAATTTCAGCAGGATAAGCCACATTAAATTTCTTCAGGAGCTTAGCATTTCCTGCTAATACCGTTTTACCTTCAACAACTCCTTTTAATCCGTGCCCCGCTATCTCTTCAATGTTATCTGCTTTGCCATTTGCATTCTCCCCTGCATGTTCTACTACTGCCTTAGCAACAGGGTGAGTAGAGTTCTTTTCTATCACGGACGTAATCCGGATTAATTCCTTTTCTTCTATGTCATTGGTAACTACTTGCTGAACTTTAAACACTCCTTTGGTAAGTGTTCCTGTTTTGTCCATGACAACGGAATTCACTTTTGTCACCACATCCAGATAATTTGATCCTTTGAATAATATCCCATTGCGTGAAGCTAATCCTATGCCTCCAAAATATCCTAGAGGAATTGATACTACCAGAGCACACGGGCAACTGATCACCAGAAATACTAATGCTCTATAAAACCAATCATTGAAAACATAATCAGATACAAAAAAGTACGGTAACAAGCATACACCTATTGCCAGAACGAAGACGATAGGGGTATATACTTTCGCAAACCTGCTAATAAATAATTGAGTCTGTGATTTACGCGCAGTAGCATCCTGAACCATTTCCAGAATTTTACTGAGCTTACTGTCTTTGAACAGAGACTTTACTTGTATCTCTGTTACAGTATTGAGGTTAATCATTCCGGCAAATACTTTTTCACCCTTTGATTTCGTATCCGGTCTGCTCTCACCGGTAAGCGCTGCGGTATTAAATGAGGCAGATGTAGAAACTAATTCCCCATCCAATGCCACTTTTTCGCCCGGCTTCACCTGAATAATCTCATCAACCACTATGTCTTTTGGGTTAACGACTTGCGTGTTTCCATTTCTGATCACCGTCACCTCATCGGGACGAATATCAAGTAATGCTTTGATACTTCGCTTTGCCCTGTTCACTGCGGAGTCCTGAAACCATTCACCAATAGAATAAAAAATCATTACCGCGACCCCTTCACTGTAGGAACCGATCGTAAACGCTCCGATAGTAGCTACACTCATCAAAAAGAATTCATTGAAGAAATCAAAATGTTTTGCCTTGGTAAAGGCCATGAATAAAACATTATAACCTCCTAAAAGGAAAGCAGTCAAATAAATAATCAAATCAATTGGAAAGGCTGTTTTATATTTAAATCCAAACTCCAACGTAAGCATGATTATCAAAATGGAAAGAGAAACCAATAATTGCCAATGGCTCTTCCATCCAGAAGTCTCCTTACCATCATGATTGTGATCATCATGATCATGCTCTTCTGTGTTTGAAGTTGCAATTTTATTTTCCTCATCACTCTGTTGCTCCGATTGTTTGTGATCTTTCATACGATTATTGAATAAAAAATGAGATTAAACCTGTTAATATAAGTGTGGCTCCTGTAATCATTCCGGCATTGTGATCCAGCAAGTGCCAGTTAAAATTGATTAGCCCTCTGTACATCACGCCTACCCAGATCAGCATACCTGCAATAGTAATCACAGCATAAATCAGTCCGATCAGCAATACGGCCTGACTTCCATGAATTCCTGCCATCAGGAAATAAGCCTCAATTTCCAGGCATGGCGATAGGAACATAGTTGCTACCAATGTTAGAATAATTTGCTTGTCGGTGATTTTGCCTGTGGGTTCTTGAAGATGAAAATGTTTGTGCTTGTGATGACGATAGATAAAAAAGAAGCCAAGAATAATTAGTAGTGATGGAGCAATGATATGCGTGAAGTGGTTAACCCAGGATGAAAGTTGCCAACCGAGCAGGCCAATCAAAACACCAATCAACAAAGTACTAAGTATATGACCTGCTGCTGCCAATACGGTAATGTTCATCACTTTGGATGGTGTCCAGTTTTCCCGTCTACCAATGGTCACTAATGGCAACCAATGACTCGGTATGAGCGCATGTAATATGCTTAACGTTAACGTCCCAATAATCAATTGCTCCATATCACCCGAATTCTGTTATTCCTCTTCCTCCGTATTCTTCATTTTTGATAAAAGAGCATAAGCTCCTTTAATAACTACATTAGACTTGCTAAGATCAAAATCTTTGGGAGGAGTGATTTCTGTATAACCGAGTTCGCTCAGCCCGGCTTCCACTTCAACTATTGCAAAATGATAAACATCCTTGTGCTTAGGTTCTTCAGTAGTTACAAAAATATATTTCTTTCCCTGGTAATCGATCACAGCTTCATCGGGAAGGGCAGTAACCTGCACACCACCTGTTTCTACCATCGCCTTCAGATACATTCCCGGAAGTAATTGTGTATCTGTAGTGTCGATATGACAATGAATGCGGATAGTTCGGTCAGTCGAAATCTTCCGACCAATCAGGTAAACTGTAGAAATCCTTTCATTCTTTTCATTGGCCAGGGTGAAACGAACTTTCTGTCCAAATTTTATTTTTGGTATATCTTTTTCAAAAATGGTAAGTTCAGCGTGAAGATGCTCGGTGTTCACAATTTCAAAAAGTACATCGCTTGGATTTACAAACTTTCCGATATTAACATTAACCTCTGTCACATATCCGTTGATGGGTGAATACACACTGATGGTATTAGTAATGTTGCCGTCTTCCAATGAGGTCAAATTAACATCCAGCATTTTCAGTTTTGAAAGAAGACCTTTCATCTTAACCTGCAAGACTGAATAATTAGATTGAGATTGCTGAAGTGTCTTTTGTGCATTTACATTTTCCTTGCCTAATTCCTGCTGACGTTCATACTCCGCTTTAGCCAAAGCAAACTGGTTTTTGGCTTCCAGGTATTCCTGCTGCATTTGAACAAAATCCATGCTCTCAAGTGTAGCAATAATTTGTCCTTTCTTAACGCGAAACCCCTGAAGTAATTCTGTACTTTTCAAAAATCCGCCAAGCGGAATCGATATGCTAACCAGTTGCTGAGGTGGAACATCCAGCACACCACTCGCCCTCACTGTACCACTAATTTGCCTGTCTTCTGCTTTTCCCAATTCAATACCCGCTGTCTTGTATTGCGCCTGAGTAAATTCGACAACATTCTCTTCTTCTTTATTTGTTGCTTCTTCCGATTCATTGGTCTTGCTTCCGCACGAAATGCAAAGACTGGTTGCGGTTAAAATCAGGAGTAGGTAAAGGGATCTATTTATATTTTTCATAATGATTTTCATTTGTTACCGGACAAAAATTCGATGTAAATAATACTTTGATTGTAATCGTTCAGCGTTTGCAGGTATCCTTCCTTTATACCAATGGCACTGCGCAAACCCAATAGGTATTCTGCGTAGCCGATCTCACCCGCTTTAAAGGAAGTCTGAGACTGTTTCAGAATAAGCTCTGCATTTGGCAAGGCTGATGTATGATAGTAACTCAAACTGTTTTTGTTTTTCTCGTACTGTTGAGCTGCTTGTTGAAATTGTCCCTGCATCGTCAGGTTATGATATTGATAATTACTCTGTGCAGTTTGCTTCCCAAACTCTGCCGCTTTTAATCTTGCCTGATGAGGAACAAACCACAAGGGAAGAGAAAGACCCACCTGAATACCTGTGAAGCGATCACCAATTGTTGCCAGCCTTCCGTTTTCAAGATTGGGTACATCAATAAGCGTTTGAGTAAAGAATCCCACTTTAAAATCAGGTGCAAACTTGGCTGCTTCTACTTTCTTAAAACGTTGTGCCACCTCTACCTGTTGGCGCATGTAAGCCAATGAAGGATTGGAAGAAACAGAAGAGGTATCGTGTAATTGCTTTGATTCAATTTCAACCAGTGTTGTTTCTGATATTTCGGGAAGTGTCTCACTATTAAGTAGTGTCTTCAATTGCGTTTGTAAAATCACCACATCCGATTTGCTCTTCTGAAGTTGATTCATTACTTCGTTGCGTTGAGTCTCGGCTGTAGCCTTCTCAAGTAAATTTGTTTCACCTGTCTTATAGCGAAGCGAAGCCGATTTAAGAAAGCCTGCATAAATGCTGTCTTGTTCAAGTAATAAACTATACCTGGCTTGCATGAAAGCAAGTTGGTAGTAAACCTGTTTTACCTGGTACACTAACTCGTTCTCTGTAATCGCTTTCTTCATTTCTGAAGAAGCAACCAAAGAGCGGCTATAGGAAGCCTGACTTCCCAACGCTGTGAATGGGATAGTTTGTGAAACAGTAAAGTTGTTGTCTTTTCTATAGCTATTATATTGGCCGTACTGAAGAGACACATCTGTCTTTGGCAAATCAAAAGAAGTTTTCTTCAATTGCTTTTGCTGCTCTACTTCAGAAGTAGCAGCCTTGATACTTCCATTGTTTTTTAATGCAATGTCGATAGCTTGCTGAACTGAAAGCTTAGAGGATTGTGCAAATCCGGCAACGGATAATAAAACGAATAATATTATGATCACTATTCTCATATCGAAGAGTTTTTAATTTTAGAAGAACCGATCTTTTCAAAGTAGATATAAATACAAGGCAGCACGATCAGTGTTAAAAGTGTTGAACTGATCAATCCGCCAATCACAACTGTTGCCAATGGTTTTTGAACTTCTGCACCAGCGCTTGTAGCTAAAGCCATTGGTAAGAATCCAAGCGATGCAACAGCGGCAGTCATCAATACAGGACGCAGACGTACTGAGGTTGCTTTGAGTATAATGTCATGCAAATCGGTCATGCCTTCTTTCTTTAACCTGTTGAACTCTGCAATGAGAACAATACCATTTAGTACAGCTACACCGAATAAAGCAATGAATCCGACACCTGCGGAAATACTGAATGGCATACCACGCAAGAGTAGTGCAAACACACCACCAATAGCCGACATTGGAATCGCAGTAAAAATTAATAGCGACTGTTTCATGGAGTGAAAAGTCAGATAGAGTAATAAGAAGATAAGCAACAATGCAACTGGAACAGCGACAGACAACCGAGCTTTTGCTTTCTCCAGATTTTCAAATTGTCCACCATACGTTGGATAGTACCCAGGAGGAAATTTAATTTTCTGCTCAATCTTTTGCTGAACCTCTTTTACAACAGTGGCTATGTCTCTACCTGACACATTAAATCCAACAATGATTCTGCGTTTGGCATCTTCACGTTGAATCTGGTTGGGTCCGATTATAAAGTCTACATCTGCCAATTGTTTCAGTGGTATCTGCTCTCCCTTAGGTGATGTGATAAAGAGATTTCGCACATCCTCAATACTTTGACGATTTTGAGTAGCTAGCCTTAATGTGAGGTCGTATCTTTTTTCACCTTCGAAGACAAGACCCGCAGCTTGTCCGGCAAATGCGGTATTAATTACCTGGTTAATGGTTTCAATTGCCAGACCATATTTGGCAACTTCATCCCGATTAATATTGACTACGATTTGAGGAAGCCCTGTGACTTCTTCAATGTACAAATCGCGAGCACCATCAACCTTATCTACAACTTTCCCTATTTGCTCAGAAAGATCAGTGAGTACATCCAGATCTTCACCAAAAATCTTGATTGCAATATCCTGCCGCACTCCGGTCATTAGCTCATTAAATCTCATTTGAATAGGTTGTTGAAAACCGAACGTAACACCGGGAACGTCTTCGAGT
>JAHEZH010000204.1 GCA_023251155.1 Flammeovirgaceae bacterium
GCAACGATTTTTTAATACCAAGATCAATGTAGAAACGTGAATAGGTTTTCCCCTGCGGCACAACATCAGGTGCTATATACACACTGGTTAACTGCACGTCATATTTAGCTTGTAAATGAAAGAGACCGTTGAACTTAATGCTCCCTGAAAATATTTCCTGTCTGCCTGCTGTAAAGGTATTCTCTTGCGGATATTGATTGACTACACTGAAAGGTTCTATAATATTCTGATATCCGTTAAGGTTCAAATTAAAGGTTGCCCATTTCCCTGCATTCTGTGAAAGTATGATTTCTATTCCGGTAGAATAACTCCGTCCGGCATTTTGAAAGATATTGTAGATAAGCGTGCTCCCAGGTTCTATGCTGCCAATGCGGGTAATGGTTGACTCCATGCGCTTATGGTATGCTGCTGAGTACAGGTAGCCCTCACTCCAATTTGTTTTGTAGCCAAGCTCAAACGAATTGGTAAACTGTGGACGAAGACCGGGATTTCCGACTTTGATAATTTCGGCATCATCGTACTTGGGGAATATGCGTATATCAACTTCATTCGGCCTATCAACTCTGCGATTATAAAATATTGACAGCGTGTTGTTGTCGTTCACTTTATACGCGAGGCGAAGATTTGGAAAAGGTTGCGTGTAATTATACCCATCACTCTTATAGTTATTATGATCAGGATTTACCTTGTAGTAAATTTCTACGTACTCAACCCGAAGACCGGCTTCAATCTCAACGTATTTGTTTTCAAGGAGGTAATTTCCGTAAACTGCCGGAATAACTTCGCTGTAGTTAGCCCAACCACCGGCATCAACATCCAGGGGTGAATTGATACCTGGAATGAAAAGCATGTTTGTAGGGATATAGCGGTTTCTGAATTTAATTCCGGTTTCAAACCTTCCATACTTAAGGGGTTGCACGTAGTCAATATTAAAATCTCCGACATGTTCGTCTGAAATCAGTTTGAAAGAATCCAGACCCGTATAAGTAGGCATGACATTCTTAAAAAAGTATTTCTCATCTTCCCTGTGAAAGGTATAGTTAAAGCCTACGTTTAATAATCGCCCGGGCTGCTTGAATTTATGCTGCCAGGTAGCTACTTCAGTAACGGTTGTTTTTAGTTCGTCTTCCAAAAAACTCCATAGCCGAAGACGCTCGGATAAATCGGCATTAAAAAACGGTTCATCTCCTTCATCAAGAATCTTTTCACTGCTGAATAATCCTGACACTGTTACGGTATTGTTTTCGTTGATGTACCAGTCGAATCCACCCTTTCCTGTTACGATGTTGGTAGTCCTGTTTCGTACGGTTTGTTGCCTGACGGTGTCGCCATTATCATAGTACCTGTCTACAAACTCATTCTTGTTTAATGTCTTTGTGTAGAGGTCATCAACCTGAAGAAATAGATTTATTTTTTTCTTCCTATAGTTGATTGAAACCGAAGGATTTAACTTAGGTGTTGCCTGGTACTGAGGACGTATTGTCGGATAGCTTTCTTTCTTTACCCACAACGCTCCCAAGCCGGCTGCCATACCCACCTTTCCATTAAACCCTTTTTTTACTTCTTTCTTATAAATGATATTGATGATTCCGGCATTCCCATTGGCATCGTACTTTGCTGATGGATTGTTTATAACTTCAATGCGTTCGATAGCAGAAGCCGGAATATTATCTAATGCGCGTTGATTGCCAAAGCCAGTTAAAGCAGTTTGCTTTCCATCGATGAGCACGACTACCTTATCGCTTCCCCTGAGTCGCACTGTTCCTTCGTTGCTTACTGTGACTCCTGGTAAATTTGACATCACTTGCATTAGCGAACCCCCACTCTGATTGACGTTATCTGCTACCGAAAAGGTTTTCTTATCAAGGGTTTCAGCAACGGCATCCTGAGTTCCAGTTACAACGATCTCATTAAGAGCAGTAACATCCTCTTCAATCTCTATGATGCCTAAATCGAGAAATTCACTTAGCTTTCCAACCAGTATGGAAGTTTTATATGTGCGATACCCCACAAGGGAGGTTTCCAAAATGTAGTTTTCCGGCTTTACGTTGCTCAATGTGTAACGACCTTCATCATCGGTCACCGCTCCAGATACGAATGAACTGTCTTGTTCGAGTTTCAATACCACATTTACATACGGCAAAATACTCTTCGATGCTTTGTCCTTCAGAACGCCCGACAGTGTGACGCTCTTAACCTGGGAGAAGGAGACACTTGTAAATGACATTAACAGAAACAGAACACCCAATCTTTTCATAGCTTAATCATAAACCTCAAAATTCGTTGTCAATTCTGGATAAAAGCTGGATTTGTAATTTGTTTTATTCCCGTCCAATTTTAATTGGATTCATGAATTTCAAATTCCAGCTTTGTTAAGGTTTGATTTTTAAAACAATAAAACTCGATTGCTTTCGGTTTCCTAAACCGAAACACCTTTTCAATCATGATGCGATCAAATTCCTTCTCCAATTCATTATATTTTTTTGTTAATTCCAGTGGCAAATCACTCGGTAACAAAGGACGTTCTATCTCAAAACCGTCATCGAAATTGAACTCCAATACCAGATTACTATTGCGCCAGTTAACCGTAGTTTCCGCACTCTCATTGAGGAATTTGGTGGATAAGGCCAAATTGTCCTGTCTGACTATTTTTTGACCAGTTTCTCCCATCAGGATGAATCCGGAAAATACCATTGCACCATAACCAATTTTTCTAAATAACAACTCACTAATGAGTGGAAGAATGTACTTGACTGACATCGATGAGATAACAGAACCAGCAGCAATCGCCAACCCGAAAAGCAATGCATTCGTTGACGAAAGTCCCAATACAATGTAAATGATCAATTTGATACCATGAAGAAAAATCTCATTAGCTGCTCTTGTAGCAACGATCTGTTCTTTGCTTAGGCCGTAACGCAAATAAAATCTGTTAAATAGCAACCCTATGGCACCGGCTATACCCGAAACGAAGCCAGCCAAAAATCCAACTATCGACAAAATGAATTTAGGATATGACTTCTCTTCAGAAGCAAGCGCCATTTTATTCCTAAATAATTCCGGCAAATTGCTGACAAGAAACACTGCAACTACAATTTGCAGGTAGAGAGGGTTGACGTACTTGATCAGCCACGCCCCTAACAATACTGCTGGTATTGAAAAGGGCACGAACCATGCAAATATTTTCCAATGTATGTGTTCTTTAAAAATAATTACTCTGGATGCAGAACTACTAAAAGTCCCTATAGTGAGTGCAAATGGAACTTGGGTTACAGGCAATAGCCAGTTAAGAACAGGTATTAAAATCAGACTTGAACCACCACCTGAAATGGCACTAAGCCAAAACGCTATAACTGTAGCCAGAAGTAGCAATACTATTTTCAAAAACAAAAGCATTCTGTGGAAGACTTTTTTAGAACGTTACTGAGAAAGTATGCACACCTGACTGAAAATTGTAGCTTAAGTGATACAACGAAGTATCGCATATCTTTTTAACTATTGCCAGGCCAAGTCCGGAACTGTTCTCACTTCTGCCTTCCTTACTAAAACGCTCAAATATTTTTTCAGGACTCATTTTCAATGGATTCCCTGTATTGGCAACTATGAGCACTCGGTCTGTGATCTCAACCCTGACGTTCCCATTTGCGTTCGTGTGCCGGATTGCATTATGAAAAAGGTTTGTAAACAGAACTTCGAGTAATGTAGAGTTGGCTATTATTGACAACGGATTAATGACTGTTTGAACGGATATATTATCAATATCAGCCATTGGTTGCAAATTCGACAATAGTTTGTTTGCCAACGCAGATAAATCGATTTCCTCGACTTCATTGAATTGGTCATTTTCAATCTTACTAAGCAGGAGTAAATTCTTATTTAGCCTTGCCATTCGTTGCGCTGTTTCTTCCAGATCAAGTATGGTTGCTGCGTCCGCTTCTGTAAGTCCGGGTATCTGCATCAGGTTATCCAGTTTAGATTGAAAAATGGATAGGGGAGTTTGCAACTCATGCGATGCATTCTCAATAAACTCTTTTTGCTCCAGATACACTTTTCTGTTCCGATCTGTTAAATGGCTCACCGTTCTATTCAAATCATCAAACTCAACGATGTTTGTTTTCTCCGGCTGAATGGATTCGCACTTGTCAAGTTGATAGGCTTTCAACTGATTAAGTGTGTTGTAAAATGGTTTCCACAACTTTCTCGTTAACGAGCGATTTAGCAAGAGCAGCCCCACAGCAAGGAGGAGAATGAGGATTACCTGTACGATACCGAGTGCTATTACAAGCTCATCATTATCCACCAATGACATTCTTATAGTAAGCAAATAAGCCTTATCCTTAATCACTACACTGGTAGATAATGTTCGAAATGGATGTGACTCATGTTCAATACTATCATACATGGATAAGGTCTCGTACTTTTGTTCGGCAGATGTTACATTAGATGGGATAAGTATGATGTCATAAGAAAGCTGATCCCAGATTTTTAAATCCATTTCCAGGTCTTCCAGGTACTCATAACTTTTAATGTGCTTGACAAACTGATTTGTATGCAGCGCCAATGACTCATCCAATTCCTCGTTGATTATTTGACGGATAGAAAAAATTGAAATAGGAATACTGATAAGCACAAGTATTAACGAATACAGAAGCAAACTGCGTAAACTAACCTGTAGTAATCTCATGCGGTAAATTTATAACCTAGCCCATATACAGTTTTGATATAGTCCTCACATCCTGCTTCCGTTAGTTTCTTCTTCAGGTTTTTTATATGTGAATAGATGAAATCAAATTTATCCATCAGTTCGGCATCGTCTCCCGACAGGTGCTCGGCAATTGCATTCTTGGATACAACCCGGTTTTTGTTCGCAATCACGAATACGAGCAAGTCGTATTCCTTTCGAGTTAGTTCAATTTCCTTTCCATTCACACTCACCGTTTTTCCTAATAGATCGACTTCAATTTCATGGAAGGATATTTTGTTGTTTCCGTCAAATCGTTTCCTTCTAATGACTGCCGATATGCGGGCACTGAGTTCGGGAAGATAGAACGGCTTCGGAAGGTAATCGTCAGCTCCGAGGTTCAGTCCTGCTATACGATCATCAAAGGAACCTTTGGCTGTTATCATAATTACTCCATCCGCCTTATTATTGGCTCTAAGCTTTTCCAATATTTTCAACCCATTCCCATCGGGTAGCGATATGTCCAGCAAGATGCAATCGTAATCGAAAAGGAGAATTTTCTCGTTGGCGTCACTGGCTGTATACGCCACCTCGCACACATAACTTTCCTGACGCAGGAATTGCGCCATGCTCTTTACCAGCTGCTTTTCATCTTCGATGATTAGAATTTTCATGATTTTATTGCCAGAAGATACTCAAAACTATTTCATTAAGCCATGAGTAAATGAATAACTGGCAGTTTGGTACCAGGCAATGGCTTCATTAATCGTATTTTGGTCCGGTTTTGCCTTGATCTGTTCTTTGCCGGAAACAGTAAAGGATTCAACTTTTAGTTGTGGTGACAAAACAATTAGTTTATCACCCTTTATATATCCAAGACTTTGGTATGTGCTAATAAAAGCCCGTTCGCGCCCTGGTTCCAGTTTAAACATATCATATCCATAAAACTTACTGGCATATGAGAAATTTAAGAGACCCAACACGGTTGGACCAATATCAATTTGACTCATCAGTCTTTCCATTCTTCCCGGAGCAATATGAGACGGAGAGTAAATAAGCATTGGAATGTGATATTTGTTCACCGGTAGTTCTGTTTTACCTGCACTTGATGCACAATGGTCGGCAACAATAACAAACAGCGTATTGTTGAACCAGGGTTTTCTGGAGGACTCTTTGATGAATTTTCCAATCGAGTAATCAGTGTATTTAACAGCACCTTGCCTGCTGGTATGTGAGGGTATATCTATCCTCTCCTCCGGATAGGTATATGGCCGATGGTTAGAGGTGGTCATGATGTGAGCAAAGACAGGTTTTTCAGTTGTACTCTTTTCCATTTCTTTCAGGGCTAACTCAAAGAGATTTTCATCCGCAACGCCCCAAATGTTTTCATAATCAATATCTTCTTCGGCAATGGCGGACCTGTCTACAACGGTATATCCATTGTTACCAAAGAAGTAGTTCATATTATCGAAATAGCCATATCCACCGTAAATGTATTTGCTCTCATATCCCTTTTCTTTAAATACTTTCCCCAAGGAGAATAGCTCTTCATTATTAGGACGCCTCACAATGGACTGACCCGGTGTAGGTGGCACACAAAGCGATAAAGCCTCCAGGCCACGAACGGTGCGAGTACCTGTGGCATAGAGATCAGTAAATACTAGGCTATGGTTTGATAAGGAATCCAGAAACGGGGTTATACCATCAGTATTACCGAACAATTTCATAAAGTCCGCACTGAAGCTTTCGACACTGATCAGTACTACATTCAACCTCTTCTCTACGTCATGACTAACAATGTTTCGTTCTATACTATATCGGTCACTATTTACAAATTCAGCTTCCTTTGTTTTAACCACACTGCGAATGAGATCAAAAGCTTCGTCAATTTTAACGCTTTTATAAAACTGCTCGTAATCTAATTCGTTATTACGGTAGGCAGCAAATAATTCATAAAGTCCATTTCCGGCCAATTCATTTACATACGAATTATTGCTGAAGCGATGATGCTTGCTAGTTACAGTAAAGGCAGTGATAAAAAGCAATACCATGTAAATACCAACATATCTGGTTCTTTGTTTAAAATGAAGGGACTGTGTAGAAGATTCGGTTATTCTTGATCGAACGAGAAAAACGACCAATCCCGACAGAATAATCACTGCAACGATAATCCATTCCAGTGGATAGGATTGTTGAATGTTTCCCATCACTTCTGTTGTATAAACAAGGTAATCAACAGCGATAAAGTTGAATCGTACGTTAAACTCATCCCAGAAGAGCCACTCCGCGATTCCGTTAAACAATAGAAGAAATGAAAAGATGAAGAACAAAGTATAAAGTACATACCGATGCCATTTCTTTTGGTAAATTTTATCCGGTATAAGCCATAAGTAAAGCATAAGCGGAACTGTAAAATATATGGCGTTTATCAAGTCATAGACAAAGCCCCATATAAAAATTCCGATTTCGTTAATTATTGTAAAGTCAACGTCTGAAAATGACTTGGCATTTAACACTATTCTTGTGAAGGTGGATATTACAATAAGAATGATGCAAAGAAGCAACCATAAGCCGGTTCTTTCTTTCCGAATTTTGTTTTCCAGGAGAAACATGTGCCAAGCACAGAAATGATTTTGTAGGAATTCTGGATTTAACTATTCCAGGTGAATCGTTTGAGGGATCGATCATGGGCTTCTTGCTTTAAGGAGCCTAGTGTGGGATGGCTACGATGTGACGTTCACAATTCAGTGAGAATTGAGGTGGGAAAAATTGGGTACACTTGGCGGATCTACAGCTACGTAGTGAATCCTGGAACTCGTTTTGTCGCAAAAGCCTTTAAGAAGGTCAGTCTGATGGTGATTTTCAAACTATCTTCATATTGAACCAAGTCGGGAGCAGTTTTGATCCATTTTTGAGTACATTCAGTTTTAATTGAATAAGGAGAGAATGGAATATAGAGGCGTTATCAAAGCGGCTGGAGTTTTTTCCATTTTTCTTGGTGGAATGGTCATTGCGGGGTGGCTATTTGATATTCCGGTCTTGAAATCCATAATCCCTGGATATAACAGCATGAAACTGAATTCAGCGATTTGTATGCTGATATCGGGAATCATTCTTTATGGATTTACAGAAACTCCCAGCCGTAAAGCCTATTCTTGGGCTGCACTATTCGTTACCCTTTTAAGCGCAAGTTCGCTCTCGCAAGATGTGTTTGGATATAGTCTTGGTATCGATGAATTTTTGATTTCTGATAGAGACGCAGTAGAGGGTGTTCCCGGACGCATGGCCACAACAACTTCATTATCTTTTTCCCTGATGGGACTTTCCTTTTTGTTTGCAAGAAAGGAAGGTCTGAAAAAGTTTTCCCAATACCTCTGTCATTCTGTTACATTGGTTTCGTTCATTGCGTTGCTCGGTTATTTTTTCAAAGTACCCACACTGTACAGGTTGTCCTTTTTGTCATCGATGTCGGTTCATACTTCTGTTGCGCTATTTGTTCTTTCTATAGCCACTTCCCTCTTAAATCCTCAATTAGGTTTAACGGGAATTTTTACTGGTTCAGGAATTGGGAACCGCATGGCCAGAACATTGTTTCCCCGTATGATATTGGCCTTGGTTCTTCTTAGTTTTCTTAGAATTAAGTCTCACCGCCTGAATCTGATTGATGTTGAATTTGGCATAGCCCTGTTTGGCATTTCATTTCTACTTGTCGGACTTGGCCTCATTTGGGATACTTCGAGAAAATTAAACGCCATTGATCAGAAACGAGCCCTGGCAGAAGATGAAATAAAAGCGGTTAACAAAAATTTGGAAAGCCTTGTGGCTGAACGTACCCGCGATTTGTTGGAATCACTAACCAGGCTTCAAGAAAGTGAACTGACGCTACAGCGCAGTCAGGCTTTGACAAAAGGGATTATCGATAATGCTGACTCTTCCATCTTCGTAAAAGACAAATTGGGAAGATACATTCTGGCGAACGATAGATTTACCAAAGCGTTCGGACTCACGCCTGAAAGTATCCGCATGAAAACGGCTTATGATCTGTTTCCAAAAGATATGGCCGATCAGCTCATCAGTGATGAAACAAACATATTTCAATCCGCAAGTTCAACAATAGGTCAAACTACCATACCATCCATTAATGGCGCAAACTCAACTATGCTTACCAACAAGTTTCCATTGCTTGATGAGAACAATAGCGTATACGCTATCGGTGTTATCGCTACTGACATCACTGAGCAAAAGAGAGCTGAAGCTAATCTTAAAGCCATATTTAACTCTGCTCTGGTCTCTATTATCGAAACTGATCCGACTGGCATCGTTGTTCACTTTAATCGAGGTGCCGAATTGCTACTGGGCTACAGCGTTAACGAGATAGTGGGCAACCATACACCATCAATATTTCACTTGGAAGAAGAGGTGGTGGCGAGGGGACAAGAATTGAGCGTAAAGTACAATAAAGGAATCTCAGGGTTTGATGTTTTCGTTGAGTTTGCCCGGCAAGGCAAGCATGAGTCACGGGAATGGACCTATGTTCGAAAAGATGGAACCAGGTTTCCTGTTCAACTTGTGGTAACAGCCATAAGAAGCCAGGATAACACCATCCAAGGCTTTCTTGGTATTGCCACTGACATTACGCAATTGAAAGAGCAACAATCCATAATCGAGGCGCAGCGGTTAGACCTTGAAGATCTAAATAAAACAAAAGACAAGTTCTTCAGCATTGTAGCGCACGATTTGAAAAGCCCTCTAAATTCCCTGAAGGCATTTTCCGATCTGCTAGTTGATCATTCTGAACACTTAAGCAAAGAAGAAATTCTCGACATGGGGAAGCAGTTGAGTAGCTCAGTTGGCAACGCTATCAAGATGGCCGACAATCTGATTACTTGGGCGAGGGTTCAAATGAACGAAATTGGTTATAGTGCCGAGGTTATCGATGTTACAGAAATCGTTACTAATATCTGTGCCGTTTATAAAGCCGTAGCAAATGATAAAGGTATCAACGTTGCCTGCACACTTGAAGATTCATTGTCCGTTAATGGAGATAAGAATCAAATCGAATTTGTAATTAGAAATCTGGTAAACAACGCGATTAAATTCACTAACACAGGTGGGACGGTCAAACTATCTGCAAAATCACTTCCTGAGGAAGCTGTTGAGATAGCAGTATCTGACAGCGGAGTGGGCATGCCGAAAGAAGTGGCAGCAAACTTGTTTTCCATAGGTTCCA
>JAHEZH010000076.1 GCA_023251155.1 Flammeovirgaceae bacterium
TCGATGTAGTCTGTCATAACGCATCATGTTTAAGTTGAACATTTTTTATGCGCGACTACACCGGTCTTTACGATGACAGCACAAGGAATGAAATCCTTGTGCGCTCCTGGTGGGAGGAAACGGAATAAATGGAGATGCGGGAAGGAGTTGAGCGTTTATGCCGTAGTCTCCCAACAGGAGTCAGCGGAAAGGCCGAACTTGTTGCAAAAAAAACAGGCAGGAAATCTTTCGATCATCCTGCCTTATCCAAGTTTGGGCTCCCCTGAATCTTACTTTTTAATATCGCCTTTAATTGACCTTCACATAAACATTGCGTTCACTTTTTCCCTTTCGAAGGCGATTATTCACCAGATCAAGGTTCAAAGTTAAAAATAAACCGGATAACTCAGGGTTGAGGGTGCTGTCCGTAGGGTCAAACGTTGCCCTATAAGTTGGCATTGGTTGATTGTCCTCCAGTTGCAGATTTTGCCACCCCAGCGTATCGTAATCATTCTGCCGCCACTTGTTATTGACGATCTCGTATCCGTTCTGTTTGGGGAAAATGAAAATGGTATCGCGTATCTTGCCCATACCCAACTTGCGATCAGTGAATGGGTGCGATACTTCAAACTCCACCTCTTTGACATATCGCCCAACGATCTGTTCTCGCGTCACTTCTTTTTTTGAACAGGCTTGAAAAAGAATGATCAGTACAATTGATAAGAAAATCTGTTGTGTCATGTTAGTTCTTGTTTATGTAATCAACCATTAGCAAGAGCATATTTCGAACGCTCCGCTTGGTTCCATCCTCTGTGTTGTAATAGCGTACGCGGAAACTTTCATACGAAATACTTTCCAGTCTTTTAGTTTGGAAGAATCGTGAAAAGAAGCGGATCAGATCCGATACGTTCTTGTTGTTGATGACTTTCGTTTCGATAAACACCCGCAGTAGGTAAGCGAGTTGGGAAACAGACATCTCGGTTTTCAATTTAAAGTCTTCAGCCAGTGCCGTGCCCGCAGCATTTTTCTCGTTGAGCTTATGCATCTTTTCCAGATAAAATACTTCTTCAGCAATCCATTCTGCTAATTGTTCTTTTAACGAGTGTATCGTTCTGTTATAACCTACACCTGGTTTCACCTGAGTCTGGTTGACCATCTTTAGAAAATAGGAAAGGCGTTCAATTCTACCGGATGATGAATCGACCGTTTCCAACTGAGCAACAACATAATTGGTATAGTAGCGGAAGTATTTAATGGTGTTATAGTTCAGGTAAAGCAATTCAGCGCGAAGGGAATCATCAATATTATTTTCATCCTTCCTGAAGTTGACTATGCGTTGGATCTCCTTTTGAATTTCCTTTATGTAAATAATCTTCCGGTAAGTGATCTGTCCGGTGGGGATGGCTTCGATGAATTTCTTCATCGGATATAAGACCAGGTCAATAAGGAGAGCGTCAGCCTTCAATTGAGTGAGATGATCCTGAAGCTCTCCATATGTTTTGACAATGTCGCTACCGGCCAATATGATATAGCTTTCTGGTGCCTTCGTGTCCTGATCAAAGTATTTAGTGAAGTGCCGTTCAATGAAGGTCAGTAGTTCTTCAACAACCGTACATGCAAGCCTATGGAGTTCGTGATAGTATTGGTCATCATTGGTGCTATCCATGACCTTTGCCAACTGATCCATTATACGAATCAATTCCTGCTGATGTAACTGAATGTGCCGCTCTAAGTGGCGTTCATCCTCGAAAGCATATATCTCGTGAACCAACTTCTTTTTAATTCTGTCCGTCTCATCACGTAGGATATTTTTACATGAATCCAACTGATCAGGCGTGATATGAACTCCTTGCTCACGTACAGCGAGTAGTTCGTTGGTAATGACATGCTCCAACTTCTCCAGTTCATATTTTAACACTGCATTCATGCATAGTGAATAACTGCGCCACGCTGCCTTTAAGGCGGTTCTTGCAACTCTATTACACTGGCCTTGAGGGATTACCCTACCAAACAGTCTATTCTTTTTGTCACCACCCCAGATAATTTTCACCGAGCAGGCGATTTTGGAAAGATGCTATTGCAGCACACACAATAGATGGCAAAAATGGCCGCACTTCAATAAATTCAGTTGTAAAATAAACATTAATGCTTATTTTAGCGTTTGCTTAAATAAGAAAGTATGAAAAATACTTGTATCAGGGTTTTTGCGGACGTGAATCAGATTAAGGCTTGTAAAGAAAAGGTAAGCCATATTGACGAATCAGCAGAACACCTTGCAAATTCCCTTAGTTTAGCTGGTAATGCGGTTCGGCTAAAAATTCTTTTTCTCCTCCAAGAAGAAGGGCAACTTTGTGTTTGCGATTTAAGTGACATTTTAGGAATGAATATTTCAGCAATCTCTCAGCACCTGAGAAAACTTAAAGACAGTAAAATTATTACCTTCAAGAAAACAGGGCAGACTATTTTCTATTCAATGAGTACCTCGTATGCCAATATTTTTAAGCCGATCTTTAAATTAATTAGTGACAACAAAATTTTAGAAATGATATGAAAACGGAAATCGCATTAAGTGTATTTACAGCATTGAGCGCGTCAATGTGTTGTATAACTCCGGTTCTGGCTATTGCAGCTGGGACAAGTAGTTTAGCTACATCATTCCATTGGGTTGAACCATTCAGACCATATTTCATTTCAGCATCTGTTTTAGTATTAGGCTTAGCATGGTTTCAATCATTTCGCAATAAGAAAGAAGACGATTGTAATTGTGGAACCCCAAAGAAGAAGTCTTTCTTTCAATCAAGGACATTCTTAAGTGTAGTGACGATAATTTCATTCTTACTAATCACTTTTCCGTCATACTCTAAATTCCTTTTTCAAAATTCAGACACTCAACTTGCACAAGACCAAAACAAGAATAAAAAGATTGAGCTGAAGGTTTCCGGAATGACCTGCACTTCTTGCGAACTTCATATTGAAAGTGAGGTCAAGAAATTGCAAGGAGTTTCATTTGTCAAAGCATCATATGAAAAAGGCTTGACAACCGTGGAGTTTGATGACCAGAAAGTGGAAGCGGAAAAGATCATCGCAGCAATTAATGGAACGGGTTACAAAGTCCAGCAAAAACAAAATCCAATAACGCTACAAGACAAAGGCGAAAATTGTTGCGCCAACGGAACTTGTAAAAATCATGTAAGTGCTTTGCCGAAAGAAATAAATAAGAATTTGAAAATTCTGTCAAGCACAACCGAAATTCAAAACGCCTTTAATCAGGAAAAAGGCAAGACTAAATTCGTGGCTATCTTATCATCGACATGTGGTTGGTGTTTACAGGGAGCCGAATCAGTTCAAAAAACAATTGTTGAAAACATGAAGGGTAAGGATCTTAGTGTAATTATTATCTGGACAAACATGCTGAGAACGGATGACCAAAACAGTGCCTACAAAGCAGCTTCCTTATTCAAAGACGCAAGTATTGTACAATTCTTTGACTCGGAGAATAGATTTGGGGATTTAGTAGCTCAAAGATTAAATCCGAAAGGCAAAAAGGCGTGGGACATCTATATGTTCTTTGACAAGGATACCCAGTGGAACAAAGATTTTCCAAGACCATTTGACTACGTACATCAGCTAAGTTCCGAAGTTCATCCATGGGTTGACAAAACGAAATACTTTTGCGGCCAAGAACTTACAAAAAGATTGGACGAGATAGTCACCACCCTTTAATTTTTATTACAATGAACGAGACCATAATAATAGAGTCAGTCATAACTTGTCCAACGTGTGGGTTTTCCAAGAGTGAGGAAATGCCTACAGACGCCTGTCAATACTTTTATGAATGCGAGAACTGTAAGACTCTTTTAAAGCCAAAGCAAGGAGATTGTTGCGTGTTCTGTTCATATGGCACAGTAAAGTGCCCACCGATACAACAATCAAAAAGTTGCTGCCGTTAGCTATTAGCCAGTTGCAAAAGGTCAAGTGAATTGTCTACAGAAATTTTCTTGGCCGTTAGATTGGGTACCGACAGAATTTCTGGCCCAACTAGTACAGAATGTTTAACTGTCCACTGAAGAGCGTTGACTGGGAACAATTCACCAACGTCAACTGATAAGTATAGACTCCAATGGGAACAATGCTACCCGATCCATTCACCCTCGCGTTCCAGTTTATATCGCCACCGATGACTCCCAAATGATTTGCAGTGACTGTGGCACTGGCCGCAAACACCTGAACGTTACTGGCATTCTTGATGGTGAGCGTGTAACTGTATGCATTAATCGGGCTATAGTTTTTACCTGAATCGGTGACGATCCAGTTGTCATTATAGCCATCGCCATTCGGTGTAATAAGATTAGGTATAAACGTATCGAAACTTCCTGTTAACACACGGTACACCGTTACGGTGGTTGAAGTCATCTGATTAGTATTCAAGTCTTGCACGGACACGTTCACGTCCGCAGTTTGGCTCAGCGCGAGACTAACATTGGCAACACCATTGGTAGTAGGCCAGGCGATGGCTGGCGTTACGATGGACCATGTGTAAGCATAACTGCCGGAACCACCGCTAACCACTGCAGTGAGTGAACGCGAACATGAATTTGCACCTGTGCCGGTCTGATTGATCGTAACACTTAGCGCCATACTTTGAATGAACGAAACAGATTGCAGAACCAGCCATAGTAAAATTGTTTTCATAGGAACGGGGGTTATTTTTTTCGAAACAAGGAGAATTGAATTCCGGTCTTTATCCTGTAAAGGGATGAGTTTGGTTGCATTGCATTTTTATTGACGGCACCGATGAAGTACAAGTATCCAGGTTCAATAAAGATTCCGCAGCTATTGCCAATCGAATAGTGTGCAATAAATCCAATCGTACCGCTGTATATGGTAGAGCGGTTTGCGTTGACGAAATAACTTGTTGATGGATTGCCGTTGTTTAGGTAGGTGGTGCGTTCACTTTTCTCCACCAAATAGGATGGATAGAAACCAGCAGCAATGCATAGCGAGTATTTTCTTTTGTTGAGTATCCCGTAACCAATGGTCAGGGGGACTTCCAGGTACCGAATTTCTACTTTGGTCTTGTCAGGTATTGGAAAGGGATCATTCGGGTCAAGCACACGATAATGGTAGTTCAACATAAAGTCTTTTGTCGCATACCCAACGCCCAGTGAAACATAAAGCTTTGATGAGATGATAACATAACCGCCTGTGCTTACGCTGTGATTCCAATCCACTTCATATTTTTGAAAGGCGATGTCCCGATCTAAGAATTGAAAACGGTTATAATCCACAGCATAACTGAAAAATACACCTGCTCCATACAAGCCGACCCGAGATTTCTTTTTAGCCGTTGAAAATAGTGAAGGGACCGGAGAGAGTTCAACTGGCTTGAATTGGTTGACAATTTGAAATATAGTGTCGTTGGCTTCTTGAGATTTTGTTTGAGGTGAGGATTCTATAGAATACTCAGACGAGTCCACAGGGTGTGGAGTCGAAGATTCATTCAAGATAACTTCCGTCACGCTCTCAACTGGTGAATGAATAGTTGAATCTCTGTTTGGTGTAAAGGATATGCTGCTGGAATCCGAACCACGTCCTGTTCTCGATACGTTCGTAGGCCGTGCATATTTAAATACAATGGCATTGTCGATGATCTGATAAATGAGTCCTGCTTGCGTACAGATCATTTGCAATATTTCATAGATGGATTTGTCCTTTGCGGATAGACTTATGGTAAGGTTTGAGGGCAGGTTATCGATACCAAAAGAAATGATCACTCCGTGCTGGGTTTCCAGCATCTCGAAAAGTTTGTCCAGCCGTACATGGTTGACGTCAAGTGAGATTCTTTTTGTAAGGTCAACCTGTGCATACAATGTCAATGTTCCGGAAAGCGAGAGTGTCAGTAAAAGTATCCGCATAGGTAAATGGTTTTCATGGCACACAACCAGAGCCGGAAACCTGGTAGTAGTTTCCAAGCTGTGAAGTGAATTTTATATCCAGACTAAAGGCAAGTGTTTTCAAAACATCCTCCAGTCGGGTGTTATCAAATTTTCCAGTAAAGCGACAGCCCAGTATTTTTTTCTCGTTGACCCGGAAGCTTACCTGATATAGTTCTTCCACGAGTTTGAGCACTGTCTCTAGCTCAGTATTCTTAAACTCCAATTTGCGTGTGTACCACGAATTGAAGTTGGGGTCATCATTAACAGACTTTGTCAATGTCCCGGAATGTGTTGTTAAGGATTTCTCACCAGGGACAAGCGCTGTCTCTTGATTGTTGAATTGCACGTTGACTTTGCCTGAAATAACAGTTACCTGAACCGTAGAATCTGCATAAGACTTCACTATGAAAGAAGTGCCCACAACCCTTACCGATACCCCACCTGTTGAAACAGTGAACGGTCTTGTTTCTTCTTTCACTTCAAACATGGCCTCACCACGAAGGATGACTTCCCTCTTGTTATCACCACTACTAAATGTAAGGGACGAATTCCTGTTCAAAAGAACTTTGGAACTATCTGGTAGGACGAGCACGTTATTTTCGGTATTTGAAAAGCTCAAGGAATTCACGGGAGTTTCTTTAAAGTAGAGCGTAGCAGCGAAAGCACCTGCAACCACCACAACAGCGAGAAACATAAGATTTCTGATCCGACTTGTTCGTTGGTATCGTTTTATCAGCTTGTCCTTGTGGACTGAATCCTGAACGGCACTTTCCAGCTTTTCCATTTCTTCCTGAAAAGTGTGGTCTGTCATTTCTTCTTCGTCATCAGCACTTTCCCAGATCTGTTTGAGTTCATCAAATATCTGCTGGTTCTCAGGGGAGGCGGCAAGCCATGCCTCCAGACGCTTCTCGTCTTCCGGTGAAATTTCACCGGTCAAGTATTTATGGATAAGGATATTGTAATCCATGTTTGGCATAAGTGCTTATTTACCTCTATCACACATAGTCATCGTGATACCCTACCATCAAGGCAGGGTTTGTTCAAAAAATTATTCAATTAGTCCAATCAGGAGTATTTTAACGTAGATACCCAAATACTGCCGCAGCAGACTCAGTGCCTTGCTCATATTTTTCTCGACCGCTTTTTCAGTGACATGAAAGTGATCCGCTATTTCCTTGTAGGTCATTCCTTGCTTGCGGCTCATCAGAAATGTTTTTCGGGCATGCATTGGCAGTCGCGCTAACGCTTGCTTGATCTGGTCTTCCAGTTCACGAGTTTCTAATTCTGTATCTGCGGGTGGAGCCACTCGTCCGTGTCCGGAACGATTTACGATCTCACCCATAAGCCGGTGGCGCGTCCTTCTGTCGCGGTCGTAATTGATGGCCTTATTGTGTGCAGCCCGGAAGAGATATTTGCGGAGAGGCAGCACTAAGTTTAAAGAGTGTCGCTTAATCCAGATCGCTGTGAATAACTCTTGCACAATATCTTTGGCTGCATCGTGATCAGGAATGAAGTCTTTTACATAGTCGTAAACAGCTTTATTGTGACACTTGTAGAGCAGTGAGCACGCAGTGGTATCGTCTGCTGCGAGCAGGTTTAGGATCAGGTTATCGGTATCGTTATGCTCATCAATCATTCATGTCGCCAACAGTCTTTAATGAATTGATATTGAGAACGGCTTCTTAAAATAATAATTTAGCAGCCGCTTAAAAACTGATAAAAGTCAGTAGCCGGGTTGTGCCTTTGTTCAAACCTTTATGGAGCCGGAACAAACGATTGCTACCGATTGAATTTTTATTGTGCTAAGTCATCTAAGTGACACGTAGATCGACTGAGACCCTACCTGATTAAAGGAAATCCGCTTTCGTTTTTTGTTTGCTTGATCCATTCTGATGTTGCGTAAATTAGAACCATGAAATGGATCACCCGCGAACGCCCGAAAATTGACCGTATTGCCTGTCCCTGGCTGATCAGGCGTTTCGTTGATAAGGAAGCAGAATTCATCTATGTACCGTTTGAGGAGGTTATTCCGAAATCAAAGGAACTAAATGCCATTCCATTTGATCTACCAGAAGTAGAGTACACCCACTATGGTGATGAATGCACGTTCGATTACATCATCAAAAAACATAAGCTGGATGATCCGGCCTTGAAAGTGATGGCTGTCATTGTTCGTGGTGCAGATACAGATCGTCATGATATTGCCAGTCAATCATCAGGACTATGGGCTATCTCCGCTGGTTTGGCACACAATGTAAAAGATGACCAAGTACTCCTTGAAAAAGGAATGATGATCTATGATGCGCTGTATAGTTGGGCAAGACATTTGCAAAATGAAAAGCATACACAAAACCCAATTGAAAATCTATTGCTCGATGTTTATAAGAAATTTCTAAAACAGAAATCAGGAAAAGCTCCTGCGTGGGCACAAGAATTAAAGGAAATTATTCAGGATCAGATCGACACCAATCTCACACTGAGCCTGAAAGAAATTTCTCAAAGTCTTGATGTTCATCCTACTTACTTATCACGCGAGTTCTCCAAGTATTTTGATGACCTTTCCTTTGGTGATTATATCAGGAAGTTGCGGATTGAGAAAGCAATTACGCTTCTGGATGATTCAGAGCACTCATTGGCTGAGATAGCCTATCTTACAGGATTCTCCGATCAGAGTCATTTTGCCCGCATTTTCAAGAAGACCACTGGCAAAAGTCCACTTTCCTACAAAAAAAGTTTGAGTAAAAAGTAAATTCTATCCCAAAAGTAAATTCCGTCCTATACTTCCTTTCATAGGCTTTGTAGCATTACGTGACAAAAAGCCACAATACTATGAAATGGATTACCCGTGAACGTCCAAAAATTGATCGCATTGCCTGTCCCTGGCTAATCAAGAATTTCGTTGACAAGAGTGCTGAGTTTATTTACGTTCCTAAAGAACATGTCTTCGCAAAAGCAGAAGAACTAAATGCCATTCCTTACGATATACCTGGTGCAGAATATTCACATGAAGGTGATTTTTGCACATTTGACTATATCATAAAGAAGCACAGCATTACGGATTCAGCTATTGATCAACTGGCAGTGATTGTTCGCGCAGCAGATACTGATAGTTTCGAGTTGGCTCCACAAGCAGCCGGCCTTTGGGCTATCTCGGCCGGACTGTCCTACAACATCAAAGACGATCATGAACAACTCGTTATCGGGATGAAAATCTATGACGCACTCTACAGTTGGGCGAAGTACGTACAAAGCGAAAAACACAATTGGAACCCTACGCGCTAAAAACAATGACACCACAATACTCTTTAAAAGATTTAATCATTTACTTTTTAAAACTTGGAACATGGGGCTTCGGTGGCCCCGTTGCGCTGGTAGGTTACATGCACCGCGATCTGGTGGAAGATAAAAAGTGGATCAGCGAGGATGATTATAAAGAGGGACTGGCACTTTCGCAGTTAGCACCTGGCCCGTTAGCGGCTCAACTTTCAATTTATCTGGGCTATGTTCACTATAGTATTTTAGGAGCAACACTGGTTGGGATTGCTTTTGTACTGCCATCATTTTTGATGGTGCTTGGAATAGGATACGCTTATGTGTCCTATGGCGGACTGCCCTGGATGCAAGCTGTGTTTTACGGAGTTGGTTCTGCTGTGATTGGTATTATCGCTATCGGAAGTTACAAACTCACAACCAAAAGTATTGGGAAGGACAAATTACTTTGGGCAATCTTCATTGTCCTTGCTATCACAACTTTTATTACCGAAGAAGAAATACTTTGGGTAATCCTATTAGCAGGTGTTGCCGTATGGTTTGCAAAAGCTCCTCCCAAGTGGCTTAACTCCGGAGCCAATGGAATCTTCCCTGCAATCCTGGTTCAGCTTCAACCTATTGCCACAGAATCTAAACTTTGGGAAATAGCTTGGTTCTTTACTAAAGCGGGTGCATTTGTTTTTGGAAGTGGCCTTGCTATCGTTCCCTTCTTGTATGGTGGAGTTGTAAATGAATATGGTTGGCTTACAGAACAACAATTTTTAGATGCGGTGGCAGTAGCTATGATTACACCTGGCCCTGTTGTTATTACAGTGGGATTCATCGGCTACCTTGTAGCTGGTGTTCCTGGTGCTTGCGTTGCGGCATTGGCCACATTTGTACCATGTTATTTGTTCACGGTTATTCCTGCACCATATTTTAAAAAATATGGAAAGCATCCTGCGATAAAAGCATTTGTGGATGGAGTAACGGCAGCAGCTATCGGAGCCATTGCTGGAGCGGTACTGGTTTTAGGCAAACGAACTTTGATTGATATACCTACTGTTCTTATCGCATTATCCACGGCTGCAATTCTTTTTAAGTTTAAAAAACTTCAGGAACCCTATATCATATTGGCCGCAGCCCTGATCGGAGTTGTTCTGAAATTGATGCTATAAATCAAGTCGAGAGGGCAATCGTTTGATACTTTCAAACTCCACTTTTCCTCCATTATTGAATTGTACTTTAAGCGAAAAATTAGATGAAAATACTTTGGCTCGCAATCGGGTTGCTGACAGTGTCAACGGCAAACAGTCAGACCCTTCATGAGTTGCTTAAACAAGCCGAATCTAGTTACCCTTTATTAAAAGCCAAAGCCTTTGAAGTGCAGGCTGGTCAAAATAACGTGTCCTCGGTCAAGAATACTGCGCTCCCTTCTTTGGATGCAGCCTATCAGGTTAACTATGCCACCTATAACAATATTACTGGTATGGCAATGCCGCAATACTTCGTTCCTATTAGCGGCCCACCTTCATCTAATAATACTTCCAGCGGAGTGTTCGGAAGTGTTGGGAGTTTATTGTTGAAGTGGGAACCGTTTACGTTTGGTCAACGAAGCTCACGTATTGATCTTGCAAAAACGGGAGTCAGATATAACGAAGCCGATGCACGCAATGAAGTATTCAAATATCAGATAACATTCATTAATACATATCTCGATGTGTTAATGGCGCACGAACTGCTTAAAGTGTATACTAAGAACCTGGAACGTTCGAAAGAAAATTTAAAAGTGGTGCGCACCCTTACCATAAGTGGATTACATCCAGGTGTGGACACTGCTCTGTTTAATGGTGAACTATCACGCGCCAAAATTGAATTACTTAATCATCAGAAATATCTTGAAACACAACAAGCTTCTTTGTCGGAATTGCTGGCCAGTGATGAAGCAATCTACACTCCCGATAGTAGTTACTTTCATGCACTGCCCTCAGATCCTTCTGACACGGTATCATCCAATCACCCCTTACTAACGCTTTCAGAAAGTAAACTCCTGAATCAACGTCAGCAGCAAACTTCAATCAGGCGAACGCTTAATCCTAATTTTTCGGTATGGGCTACCGGCTATGCCCGTGGCTCTGGTATTCGATATGACGGGGTAGTTAATTCAAGTGATGGCCTGTCATTCACCAGGTATAATTATGGAGTTGGCCTTCAGCTTAGTGTTCCGCTCTTACGATTTATTGAAGTACGACCACAGCTTAATCAACAAAGTGCATTGATCAGTGCCCAGGAAGAACGACTCAATCAGGTAAAACTTGAATTGGATAAGCAAAACAAAGTTGCCGAACTGACTTTTCGAAATGCATTGGAAGTCGCCAAGGAAAGCCCTGTGTTATATAAGTCCGCTGAATTTTCATTCCGTGCATTATCAACTCGTTACAATTCAGGACTTACCAATTATGCTGATCTTATTCAATCGCAATACGGTTTAGTAAAAGCTGAAACGGAGTTGAAGAAATCCTATCTGGAAGCATGGAAGGCACTGCTTTATAAGGCAGCAGTTCAGGGAGACATTGGTATATTTTTAAATCAAGTTAAGTAAGCGGTATGAACTTAATACAAGGTGCTTTACGCAAACCCATCACGGTAATTGTAGCGATTATTGCCATACTCATTTTCTCTTCGGTCGCTATACGCAATTCGAAGATTGATATTTTTCCTACGTTAGGCCTTCCCACTATTTATGTTGCTCAAACGTACGGTGGACTTTCACCGCAGCAAATGGAGGGATTTATCACTTCTTATTATGAGTATCACTTTCTATACATCACGGGAATTAAGTTCGTAGAAAGTAAATCGGTTCAGGGAGTCACTCTTATTAAGCTGCAATTTCATGAAGGAACAGATATGGCAACGGCAATGGCTGAAACGGTGTCGTATGTAAATCGATCAAGATCATTTATGCCTCCTGGCACATTGCCTCCTTTTGTCATGCGCTATGATGCAGGTTCTGTTCCTGTTGGCCAATTGGTATTTAGCAGTGAAACTAAATCATTGAGCGAGATTCAGGATTTGGCTTTGTTTAAAGTACGTCCCATGTTTGCTTCATTACCGGGTGTATCAGCACCACCTCCTTTGGGTGGAAATCAACGAACGGTTCTAGTAAAAGCTGATCCGGAAAGAATGCGAAGCTATGGCCTTACACCTGATGATCTTGTTACTGCTATTGCAAAGAATAATTCGATCTCGCCTGCGGGCAATATCCGTGTCGGGGATTTTTCTTTAATAACACCTTCCAACAGTGTTGTTGATAATTTCAAAGAGCTTGAATCCATTGCACTCAAGTCAGGAACAGGTGCTTCCATTTATGTTCGGGATGTAGCCAGTGTTGACAACGGAGCGGATGTTACATCGGGCTACGCACTGATCAATGGAAAACGTTCGGTATATATTCCTGTTACGAAAAGAGCGGATGCTTCAACATGGGATGTAGTACAAAATATTAAGAAGGCATTGCCGGAAATGCAAGCAGCGGTTCCCGATGATATTAAAGTATCGTATGAACTCGATCAATCCGGTTATGTTATCAATTCGCTCCGGAGCCTTTTGTTTGAAGGAGGATTAGGCGCCATCCTTACGGGACTCATGGTGCTCTTGTTTTTAGGTGACAGACGCAGTGCAATTATCGTGGTACTGACCATACCACTTGCTTTACTTTCAGCAGTGGTATTTCTTTATCTGTTTGGTCAGTCCATCAACATCATGACGTTGGGAGGTCTTGCACTTGCTGTAGGTATTCTTGTAGACGAGGCTACCGTTACGGTTGAAAATATTCACCATCATCAGGAGAAAGGGAAGTCAAAAGCAAGAGCAATCATTGATGCGTGTAAAGAAATAGCATTGCCTAAGTTCCTAATCCTGTTAAGCATCCTGGCAGTATTCGTGCCTTCGCTATTTATGTCGGGTGTACCCAAAGCCATGTTCCTTCCGCTTTCACTTGCCGTAGGCTTCGCAATGATCGCTTCGTTTTTGCTATCACAGACTTTTGTACCTGTTGTTTCCAACTGGCTATTAAAAGAAGGTGTAGGCACAAGTAGTAAAAGGTTTGAGCGATTTAAAGAATGGTACACTAACTATTCCTACAAGCAATATGCCCGTTCAAGAATTTTCGCACCATTGTTTTTAATTTTTGCCTTAATAGTTGCCCTGGTGTGTTATCGGTTTATTGGTACAGAGATATTTCCGAAGGTTGATGCCGGTCAATTTCAGGTTCGCCTACGGCTGCCAACCGGTACACGTATTGAACGAACAGAAACCGCTACAAAGGATGTATTAAAGATCATTGACAAGATAGCAGGGAAGGACAACATTGAAATAACTTCTTCTTTTGCTGGTCTTCAACCACAGACGTATGCCATCAATTCGATTTTCTTATGGACAAGCGGACCCCATGAGGCATTGATGAAAGTAAAATTTAAAAATAACTCTGGGATTCGGCTGGAGAAATTCAAGGAACAGCTTCGCGATAGTATAAAAAAAGAAATGCCTTCAGCACTTATCTCGTTTGAACCTGCCGACCTGGTTGATCAGGTGATGAGCCTTGGAACGAATACACCACTTGAAATTGCTGTACAAGGAAAGAACCTGGCACAAGGGCGTGAGTACGCAGAGAAAGTTAAAAAACAATTGGAGAAGATTTCATATTTGAGAGATGTGCAGTATGGGCTTCCTTTGGATTATCCAAGTCTTCAGATAAATTACGATCGTGTGCGAGCTGGACAGATGGGTGTATCGGTTGAGCAGGCTGCGAAATCGGTATTGGCAGGAACATCCTCAAGTCGTCTAACACAACCTGTTTACTGGCTGGATAAAGCTGCCGGAAATGCTTATCAGGTTCAGGTAGAATATCCGCAGTTCAGAATGAACAGCCCGGATCAGATTGAACAAATACCTATTGATGGAAAAGGTGATCAAAACATTTATCTGCGTGACGTAGCAGACTGGAAGAAAATAAATACGGTGGGTGAATATGATCGCCTTAATCAACAACGCTATATTACCGTCACAGCTAATCTTAATAATAAAGATTTAGGTTCAGCTATTAAGGACGCGAATAAAGCGATAAAAAATATCGGGGGAATACCACATGGCATGAAAATCTACTTACGCGGCCAGTCTGAAATTCTGAATCAGACTATGAGTGAGTTAGGAATTGGGTTGATACTTGCCATTGTTATTATTTTCTTATTGCTGGCCACTAACTTTCAATCCTTTAACCTTTCATGGTCGATACTCTCAACCGTTCCGGCAGTAATAGCAGGATCATTTCTTTTGCTGTTATTGACAGGTAAGACACTGAATATTCAATCGTTTATGGGAACGATCATGGCAATAGGTGTTTCAGTATCCAATGCAATACTCCTGATCACTAACGCAGAATATCTACGAAAACAAAATGTACTGAACATAAACGTAGGATTGGAAGCAGCCAAGAATCGACTACGTCCTATCCTGATGACAAGTATTGCCATGATCGCAGGTATGATTCCAATGGCGATCGGATTTGGTGAAGGCGCTGAACAAACCGCTCCATTGGGTATCGCTGTGATTGGAGGCTTACTCTTTTCAACAATAACTACGTTGTTCATTTTACCAGTGGTGTACAGCAGAGGAACAGGAAAGAAACAGTATGTCAGTGCATCTCTTGATCCGGATGATGAGGCAAGTAAAAACTTTGGTCAATAATATAACTTCAATTGAATAGATACATGAAATCTCTTATGATCATTTCGCTTTCCGGTTTACTACTCATCGCTTGCAATAAACAACATGAAGATCATACTACGTCAGGCGAAACAAAAAAAGTAGACACACTAAAAGTGTTTTCTTTAAAAAAAGGAAAAGTGGAGAAACAAACTTCATTGCCGGGCGAGCTTCTTGCATTTGAGCACGTTGAGATTCATCCGAAAGTAACAGGATACATCAAGCAGTTAAAGGTTGATATTGGATCAGTTGTGAAGAAGGGACAAATTCTTGCCGTGATTGATGCTCCTGAGATTCAATCCAGACTTGGTGAAGCCAATGGAAAACTTCAGGCTTCAAAAGCAAAATTCCAAACCAGCCTG
This sequence comes from Flammeovirgaceae bacterium, assembly GCA_023251155.1. GTDB lineage: Bacteria > Bacteroidota > Bacteroidia > Cytophagales > Cyclobacteriaceae > ELB16-189. The sequence continues at coordinate 15,290 of JAHEZH010000076.1, forward strand.
GATACCTACAACCGCATTAAAGATGCAGCTAAAACAGAAGGTGTAGTTTCTCCAAACGAATTACAAAAAGCAAAGAACCAAATGTTAACAGACAGTGCAGACTACAACGCTGCACGATATTCAGTCGCATCGTATCAGCAGGTTGGTAACTACCTTGCTATCACAGCCCCTTTCAATGGAATCATTACACAACGAAATGTAAATGAAGGAGCTTATGTTGGATCACCAAATGAAAAACCTATTCTCGTGATTGAGGATAATTCAAAGTTGAGATTACGCGTTGCTGTTCCGGAAGCTTTGACAGGAGTATCTTTGAAAGACAATAAAGTAAAGTTCTCAGCCAAAAGTAATCCTAATCAATTATTCGATGCGTTGCTGATGCGAAAGGCAGGAAGTATTGACGCAAATACAAGAACAGAGATTTGGGAGTTTGAAGTTAGGAATGAAAAAGGCAACCTGAAGCCAGGGTCATTTACCAATGTGGTGATGAATATTTTTCGCGCTGAAGATTCATATCTCGTTCCGTTCTCTACCGTAGTAACAACCCATGAAAAGAAGTTTGTGATAAAAGTAACAAATGACTCTACATACTGGGTTGACGTTTCGCAGGGCTTAAACCTGTCTGATAAAACGGAAATCTTCGGAAGCCTGAAAGAGGGTGATACCTTGGTAGTGAAAGGCAATGAAGAATTCAAGGCGAAAGAAAGAGTAGTGGTTAAATTTGATAAATAACTCCTCTGATGAAAGTACTGATCGTAGAAGATGATATTGATCTGCAAGGTATCCTGATGGATTTCCTGTCAAAGGAGAAGTATGCTTTTGATGCGGTAAGTAGCTATAAGGAAGCTTCGGATAGAATTTCATTGTATAACTATGACTGTATTTTACTTGACATCAACTTACCGGATGCCAGTGGTTTCAAACTATTAGATGAATTGAAGGAAGTCAATAAAACCGAAGGCGTCATTATTATATCCGCCCGTGATTCCATTGATGATAAGATCAAAGGTCTTAATCTCGGTGCGGATGACTATCTGACCAAACCCTTTCATCTATCCGAATTGAATGCCCGCATTCAGGCGGTGATAAGAAGAAAAAAATTTGAAACAGGACGCAAAGTTCTATTTGGCAATATTGAAATTGATTTGCTTCAGATTGTTGTCAAAATTGACGGAAATCTTGTTAGCGTTACCAAGAAGGAATTTGACATACTTCAACACCTGATCGCAAATAAGAATATAGTCGTATCGAAGAACTCAATTCTGGAATATATCTGGGGAGATTATGTTGATAATTCACTTTCACTTGATTTGCTTTCAACGCATTTGAAAAACTTGAAAAAGAAATTGAAGCAAGCGAATGCCACCGTTGAAATACGTAATGTATATGGTGTAGGTTATCAAATTATAGAACTATGAAGACACGGAGCCTTCTGTCATTGTCTTCACGGAATTACCTGGTAGCCTTTCTGGTGCTCCTAGTTCTCTTCTTCTGGGTGTTTTACTTTATCCTTCACATTACAGTAGAGCAAAATATTGATGAAATACTCTCTAATAGACGAAATAATGTAATAGAGCTGTTTCAAGCGAGAGACGGGAAAGTACCTGCTGATGAATTCGGCTTTACGGATTTCAGGATGGAGACCGCACAGACTTCAATGCAAGACCTGTATGCGGATACATTGATCTTTGAAAAGACTGATCAGGAATTTGATGAGTATAGAAAGCTTACCTCCACTTTTGAATTTAAAGATCAATTATACAAGATAGAAATTGTTAAGGCACATCTTGAGACCGAAGAAATCATAAGTACAATTGTACTTTCACTTGCGCTTACGTTTCTGTTAATGCTTGGTGTATTTTATTTTACAACACGATATTTTTCAGCAAAACTCTGGCAACCCTTTCACGATACACTTGGTAGGTTAAAAGGCTTTGAAATTGAAAAGCCATCTAAGCTGATGTTATCCGATTCTTCGGTTGAAGAATTCAACGTTCTGAATAAATCAATTCTTGAACTAACAGAGCGCACACAAAATGTTTTTCTGAACCAGAAGCAATTTACTGAAAACGCCTCGCATGAAATGCAAACTCCGTTGGCTGTCATTCAGAGTCAGTTGGAAATGTGGATTGGTGATCCAGCGATGACAGAGGTGCAATCTGAAAAAATCAGGATGCTACTGGATGCCATCCAACGGCTTTCAAAACTGAATAAGACGTTACTGCTTCTCGCCAAGATTGATAATCAGCAATTTCCTGATCGAGAGAAGAATGATTTGCGATTATTAGTGGAGAAGATTCTTTCCTACTTTGAAGGACATCAAGAGAATCTGCAAATTGATTTAACCTTAACCTTGCAGGAGAATGTTTTTATTGAAGCAAATGCTACACTACTGGATGTGCTGCTAACCAACTTGATAAAAAATGCTTTCTTACACACAAGCAAAGAAGGCATTATTCATATCAGAACTTCCCTGTCAGGTTTTGAGATTAGAAATAGTCCGGGTGGTGCAGCACTTTCACACGATAAACTGTTTCAACGATTTTCAAAACAATCGACCAACAAAGAAAGCTGGGGGCTTGGCCTTGCGATTGCCAAGAAGATCTGTGATGTAAACGGATGGTCATTGGAGTACAAGTTTCAGGGGACGGAGCATGTATTTATAGTGTCATTTTAGTGGGTGCATTGAAGTATGCAAACTCCATTTTTCCTCCAATATCTATCTGTAGCTTAGGCTTCATCAAAATGAATATGAAAACGAATTTAGCCCTATGCCTTGTCTTGCATTTATCATTTATTGCATTTGGCCAAACTAATAAGAAAATTGTATTCGTTTGTGAGCATGGGTCTGCAAAAAGTGTTATTGCAGCTGCTTACTTCAATAAACTTGCAAAAGAAAAGAATCTTCCTTACGAAGCTGTCGCTCGTGGTACTGATCCTGACACGGTGATTTCTCCAAAGACAAAGCAGTTATTAATTCAGGAGAATCTCTTTGACGAAAAATTTGTACCACAAAGATTATCTCAACAAGATGTGGATGCGGCACAGCAGGTATTTCTCTTCTATACGCTACCTCAAACCATAAAAGACAAGAATAATATCCAGTATTGGACAGGAGTTGACGCTGTAAACGGGGACTTCGCGAAACTAAAAGACGATATTGTAGCTAAAATAATTCCGCTTATAGATTCCTTATCAAAACAATAAAACCAATCGATATGAATAGAAAAGAATTTATGACGACTTCTGCCATCCTTGGTGGTATTAGTCTGTTGCCAACAAACAATGCGTTCTCTCAAAGTATTCAACAAAGCGGACTAGATAAACTCACGGACAAAGAGGGAAACTTTGCCTTGCAACCATTGCCCTATTCTGAAACTTTTCTGGAACCATCGATGGATCAGGAAACACTTCATCTTCATTACACCTTTCATCATGGCGATGCAGTAAAAGCTGCCAACAAAGATTTGCAAATGATCAAGGAGGCCATTGACAAGAATACGCTTGATACCGTTGACTACTGGACAAAAAAATTATCCTATCATTTATCTTCTCATATTCTTCATACCATCTTCTGGACAAATCTTACAAATAAAAAAAGCGACCCATCCGGTGCATTGCTAAAACAAATTGAAAAAGACTTTGGATCGTATGATAAATTGAAAGTTTTGATTGCTAAAACTTCAAAAGGTGTTGATGGCAATGGATGGGGTATTCTTGGTTATCAACCTTACACACAAAAACTCACTGTGCTACAGTGCGAGAATCATGAGAAGCTTACACAATGGGGAGTTATCCCGGTTCTTGTTATTGATGTGTGGGAACATTCGTACTATCTGAAATACAGAAATCGCAGAGCCGAATTCGTTGACAATCTGTTTCCAGTGATCAATTGGGACAATGTGGCGGAACGATTCTCTGCTGCAACCAAAATCGGTTAGCCGTTCCATCCTTTTTATCTTTGCTTGTATGCGTGTGGCGTGGATTGCACTTTTTCTATTCACCAGTAGTGGGCTTGTTGCGCAAGGAACGGGTACGATAAAGGGAACCGTGACGGAAGGAAGCAAACCGGTGGAATTCGCCACAGTTTTTATTACTTCAAAAACCGACTCAACAAAAGTTTTATCCGGTGGAGTAAGTGATGAAGCAGGTCGCTTTATGCTGGAAAAAATTCCCTTCGGTGAATATGTACTCTATATTAAAATGTTAGGGTTCGTAACAAAACAATTGCCGGTTGCACTGAGTGCAATCAACCCACTCGCTGATATGCAACGCATATCGCTTGAAGCCGATGTGCGAATGTTAAACGCTGTGGAAGTACTGGCTGCGAAGGAACTGATTCAAAAGACAGATGAAGGTTTTGTTGTGAATGCTGCCAGCAATCTGACACAGATTGGCGGAACTGCTGCTGACCTCTTGAAGAACATGCCGGGCGTATTGGTGGGAGCCGATGGCGAAGTAACCTTGCGCGGCAGAACGCCACTTACACTGATCAACGGACGTATCTCCGGTATAGCAGGCATCGATCGGGCGGCACAATTGCAGCAGATACCCGCGAGCAGCATTGAGCGAATAGAGATCATCAGCAATCCATCGGCTAAATACGATGCTGATTCAGAAGGAGGGATCATCAACATAGTGTTGAAGAAAAATGAAGATGCAGGTACCAACGGGGCATTTGCCGTAGGTCTCGGCAAGGGTGAACGTTACCGACTGAATGCATCAGCACTCGTCAACTACAAGAAAGACAAATGGAACATCGGTGCAGCGTATGACAACTGGTACACCACCCGAACACGAAGGGCAAAGGGTGATCGAATAAACTATGATGTGCCGAAGATGTATTTTCTGACTCAGCGAAGGTTCGATGAACGACTTGTCTTCTATCAGAATGCAAAAGCAAATGTCGATTTCATTCCCGATAAAAAGAATGCGGTTAACTTTGAAGCCCTGTGGGCTTTTCCAGGGGAAGACAATCGCGAGACATTAAAGAATACATACGAGACTATTGATCATGACTTTACAGGAAGCAACCAACGCTACTCGAACGAAATACGAAGAAGCAACACCGTTGAGGCTTCATTAAAATACGTGCGCAGATTTGATACTCCGGACAAACTGCTCACCACCAACGTGAGCAACGCGTTCAATAAGGATAAGGAAGACACCGACATCACCACATCTGATCTTTCTGAAGAAGGAGAACTACTTGGAACATCTTCTGTTCAGCGCACACATGTTTATCAACAGACCAACCTTTTTAATCTTTCCCTGGACTACGTTCAGCCCGTATCAAGTCATGGCCTGTTTGAAACCGGATACAAAGGTATTATGCGTTATCTCAACTCCGACTACGAACGCGCTGTTCTCGAAAACGGCAATTATATTAACGATCCCCTGAACACGGGCATTTTTAATTTTAATGAACAGATTCACGCAGCTTACTTGCAATTCACAGGATGGCAGGGCGATCAGGATGCACCACGATGGAAGTACAATGCCGGGCTAAGAGCTGAGCAGGTCTGGAACAACGGAGAAACAGTTGACCAATCAACATCCTTTACAAATCAGTATTTTAACTTGTTCCCTTCCGGAACCATTTCGTATTACACGCAAAAGCAAAACAACTTAAAACTGAGTTATGGAAGACGCATCACACGTCCTGGCCTTGGTCAACTGAATCCATTTACCGACATCACCGACTCCTTAAATCAGCGGTCGGGTAATCCAGAACTGAAACCTGAGCTTATTCATTCATTGGAGTTGTCGTACAATCACACCATAAAAAACGGGTCTGTCTCAGTGGCGGCCTTTTACCGGGTGAGGAACAATGCTATCTTACCTTACACCGTGCTGGATGAAAACGGTGTTGCCTTTACACAACCGCAGAATTTTGGTAAAGCAATAACGTACGGTTCGGAAGTAATTGCAGCGTACAATCCTTTTTCATTCTACGGCCTTAATGCGAGTTTGTCTGCGTTCCGCGTGTCGATTGAGGATAGTGATGGCACATCCGAAATTTCGAAAAATCTCTTGAGCTGGTACGCCAAACTGGTGAATAACTTTACGATTACGAAGAATGGGAAACTTCAGATCATTGGAAACTACACCGCACCCACTGCCATTCCCCAGGGTGAATCGGTAGTCGTGTATTTTGTGGATGCCGGATATCAACACAAGATCATGAAAGGTAAAGGCCGACTTGGAGTTGTAGTAACAGATATTTTTAATACACAGGAAAGCGGTTTTATTACTTCCGATTCCAACTTCACTTTTAGCCGTATTTTTAAGCAGGACACGCGGGCAGTCATGATTACGCTTGGATATTCTTTCCGATCATCCTTAAAAGAATTCCTGATGGAAAATCGGTTCAAGAATGATTAGGTGCGCATGTCGATGTACCTATTCGATATTCTTCTGGCACACTCGTTTTTCGTAGATTTAGGGTAGAAGAAAATGGAACAAAACAGCCACGATATAGCGGTAAGAAATAAATTGGAGAGCGAACAACACTTCAAAATCTCTCGCTCCAAAGAAGTAGTCAAGCGTACAAAAACACACAGGCACGATGCATACTTTGAACTGATCTACTTATCTCAAGGAGGAGGCTTTCACTTGGATTGATGCAGATAAATTTCAAATTGCACCTGCGGTTGTTTTCTTTCTTTCTGGCCAGTTACACTATTGGGAAATGACTGAAATTCCTAAAGGTTATGTGATGCCGTTCCGCGAAGGTTTCTTCGATAAGAAAGATTTGGTGAATCTTGTTCGTTCATTGAAGGATACAGTTTATGAAAATCCTTCTGAAGATGACAATCTTGATTTCATCTTTATTGAATGGAGAAAGAGTATCGTGATCCTTCAAAAAATTCTGTTGAACTTATACAAGGCTATCTTCAGTTGGCCCTTGTTAAATTATTACGTCATAAGGATCAGGCCAGTGTGAGTGTTGTATCTAATGGCTAGGACGTTTTTGAAAATTTCAACACTCCGTGCCGCTTTCGATGGAGTTATCACACAGCGAAATGTTGATGCAGGTACATTGGGTGGTAAGGTTTCAACGCCTTTACTAGTGTTGGAAGTTTGAGTAAACTAAGGGTTCGTGTTGCAGTTCCGGAAATCTATACATCCGCTATTCCCGAATCGACTTCCATAAACTTTACTGTAGATGCGCAACCTTCTAAAAAGTATTCAACAGCACTAGCGCGTAAATCAAACCAGATTGATTCAAAAACACGAACTGAACTTTGAGAGTTTGAAGTATCGAATGCTAATAAAGAACTGAAGTCGAGTATGTACAGGAATGCTTCATTCAATCTTCATCGCAGCGAGCCTTCATTTGTTGTACCCTACTCGCCAGTGGTGACCAATCTTGAACGAAGCTTTGTCATTCGGGTACGCGATGGCAAAACCGAGTGGATCGATGTACGAAACGGTATTAGTATGAAAGATAAGGTGGAAATCTTTGGTGATCTGAATGAGGGGGATCCAATGGTTTTAAAAGCGAATGACGAGATTAAAGACGGACAGACCATCATACCTAAGAAGATGTAGTATCTCGGTCGGCAATACTTTTCTACACTTTCTAAACCTAAACCTAAACCAACATGGCACTACCTTACCGGAGGCTGAACGATTGCCAGCCTTTTGAAGAACTGGAAATTTGTTCTTCTAAGTTATTGATATCAAATAATTTGCAGGAGGTGGGTATAATCTGGCCAAGATGATAACCGACAAGTAGCTGTTTTACGCTGGTGGTCTACGTAAGCTTTTTATACAGTCCAACTGTTGTGATCTCTACCGACCGAAACTTATCAGACCTTAAAATCCAAAAATCTGATCAAATTTTGCAGAAACTGGTTCGATACTGGTAGCCTCCAGTCTACCAGACAGGAAAAGCCAGTTTTTAGCTGGCTTTTCCTTTTTTAAATCCTGCTCAAATTCTCTTCAAAACGCAGATTACAGCGTTCTCTTTAGCAGTTCGACAAGTGCCATTTTCGATCGTAAAATTTTCAGGGAAAATCGAACCCACAAGTTTCTGTTTGTTGGGTACACTAGCTGCCTCGTAATACTGCCTGACATGCCTTTTTTTTTGTAAAAATTAGATTGGCCCGAAAGCTTGGGTTAAGGGCTAAAAGATTGTGAAGGTTTGTGAAGATTATGAAGGAGTGTTTTTGATTTTGTCTGATTCTGAGTGAAATGATTTTTCAATGGGGCAAAAGCTGTGAGATTACCTGCATGTTCACTTTGGGTTGACTTAACGTTGATGGGGCATCGGATTTCTGTACAGGGAGTTGTAAAAGTTAGTTCGTTGTTGATATAAATGATGGTATAAGTGATGATTTAAACGCCAAACGCTAATGCCCCACAATCACTTATCAGCAAATGACGGAGTAAATCAGTTAAGTGAGGGGATAAATTGGTGGAAATGAGGGATTAACTGAGGGATTATAATAGCAGTCACTACAAGTCGAGCTAGAGTGCTTTAGATTCGAAATGTTCATGCCATCCAGCCTTTGTATGCTTCTGTTTTGCCATCGATCGAGCAAGACCACGAATTGTATGAATTACTTGCGCTAACTGATGCACTGCGTGTGGGTAAGGCGAGAGAACGAAATCTGGCCATTGACCTTTTGAGAAAGAAACTATTGTGAAGAAATCAGATGCCGATTTATAGGACGTGAAGACAATTTGCTCAATGCGTTGAGTAAAATTACTCAGTACGATGAGTAATTTGTAAAACTGCTTTCAATATATTGATATTCAGTATTTTGAATATATCCATGATCCTTTCATTTGGCAAAATTATCGGGCCGTAACCTGATAAAACAATTCAAAATATCTGGCTATAGCCTGATGGATCGCCAATCTTCCGGATTGGACATCTTTCATCTTCAAGGTTTAAACCCTAAATTTCGGTAGCCCATCCTGTCACTCTAGCGAAAGCTTAGAGACAGGTGGGCTTTTAAGTTATTATGTACAGCAAGAAGGACCTAACCGAACGCGATATTTGCACCAAGTTCATTACGCCCGCCCTGGAGCGTAGCGGTTGGGATATTCAATTGCAGGTACTGGAAGAATTTGCCTTCACCCATGGCCGTATTTATGTGAAGGGGAAATTGACAGCGCGCGGAGAACAGAAAAGAGCTGACTATATTCTCTTCTATAAACCTGGAATCGCGGTTGCTATCATTGAAGCTAAAGACAACCATCATGCGATTGGTTCCGGAATGCAGCAGGGATTGAGATACGCAGAGATGCTCGACATTCCGTGCGTTTTCAGTTCTAATGGGGACGGCTTTCTTTTTCATGACCGTACAGTGAAAGACGATCAAATTGAAAAAGAACTTTCGTTAGACGAGTTTCCAACACCTGAACAACTTTGGATCAGGTACAAAGCTTTCAAAGGCTTAGCTACAACCGAAGAGGAACGCATCGCGGCTCAGGACTACTTCACGGATGGTTCAGGTCGAACTCCCAGATACTATCAACAAATTGCCATTAACCGAACAGTTGAAGCGATTGCTAAAAGACAGAATCGAATCCTTCTGGTGATGGCAACTGGAACAGGAAAAACCTACACCGCCTTTCAGATTATTTATCGTCTGTGGAAGTCAGGAGTAAAGAAGAGGATATTATTTCTTGCGGACCGCACTGCACTCATCGATCAAACACGAAGAGGTGACTTCAAACACTTCCGGGACAAGATGACCATCATCAAAAAGAAAGTGATCGAAGTAGATGGTGATGAACGCCTTGTATCCAATAAGAAAAGAGGAATTGATTCCAGCGATAAGGCATACGAAGTATTTCTCGGCTTGTATCAGGGGCTATCCGATGCAGAAGGTATTGAAGATGCGTATAAAGATTTCAGTCCAGATTTCTTTGACTTGATTGTGGTGGATGAGTGCCATCGCGGTAGTGCATCGGATGATTCTGTGTGGCGGAGGATTCTCGATTATTTCACAAAGGCGACTCACATTGGTTTAACCGCTACTCCCAAAGAAACCGCTGATGTTTCAAACGCAGAATACTTTGGTGATCCCATCTATACCTATTCATTGCGACAAGGTATCGATGATGGATTCCTTGCGCCTTACCGAGTGGTGCGCATTAACCTGGATATTGATGTCAATGGATGGCGGCCTACAAAGGGCTTTAAAGATAAATTCGGCAAAGAGGTCGAGGATCGCATCTACAACAAGAAAGACTTTGACAGAAACATTGTAGTAGAGGAGCGTAGAAAGATGGTTGCAAAGAAAGTTACTGAGTTCCTGCGTGGTACCAATCGAATGGATAAGGTGATTGTCTTTTGCGTGGACATAGAACATGCCGAAGGAATGCGACAGGCGTTGGTGAATGAGAATGCTGACTTAGTATCACAAAATTCAAAGTACGTGATGCGTATCACCGGTGATAACAACGAAGGCAAAAATGAGCTGGATAATTTTATCAGCCCGGAAGAGAAGTACCCAGTTATTGCTGTTACATCGAAGCTGATGACCACGGGCGTTGATGCTCAAACCTGTAAAGTGATTGTATTGGACAACAACATCCAATCGATGACTGAGTTTAAGCAGATCATCGGCCGAGGAACTCGTATCAACGAAGACTTTGGAAAGCTTTACTTTACTATCCTCGATTTCAGAAACGTAACAGACCTCTTTGCTGATCCTGATTTCGATGGCGATCCTGTGCGAATTAAAGTTACTGCCGAAGACGGAGATATTTCAAACATTGAACAGGAGGAAGAAAGTAATCCAGAGCCTATCATTGATGAGAATACAGGTGCCGAAATAGTATTGGTACCACCGCGTAAATATCCCCTGCCTACAGGAAATGGCGGTGGCGTAAATGAACCTCAGGAAAAGATATTTGTGAATGGAGTTGATGTTACGGTTCTGCTCGCACGTGAGATGTATTTCGATTCACAAGGCAAACCGATTACGGAAAGTTTGAAAGACTACACCAGGAACAAGGTTCGGAGTCGGTATGCTTCACTTGATTCTTTTCTCAACTCGTGGAATCAGGCTGATCGAAAGGAGGCTATTGTGAAAGAGTTGGAGGACCAAGGAATTTTAGTGGATGCCTTAGAAGAGGCAGTAGACAAGAAGTTGGACTTATTCGATCTGATTTGTCATACAGCTTTTGGCGCGCCACCATTAACGCGAAAAGAAAGAGCTAACAACGTGAAGAAGCGGAACTACTTCACAAAGTATGGTGAGAAAGCGAGAAAAGTACTGGTGCAGCTTCTTGATAAATATGCTGACGAAGGGTTAGAGAATTTGGAAAGTCTCGAAGTGCTTAAAGTTGAACCTTTTGATCAGTTTGGAACTGCTATTGAGATCCTCAAAGAATTCGGGGGAAAGGATAAGTACCTTGCCGCTATAAAAGAATTGGAAAAGGAAATTTATCAAACAGCATGATGAGCGACTATTTTTTCTTGATTGATCTTTCGTCAGCCTATTCAAACATACATTTGGATTACTTTAACAAGCAGGTAGTTCATTATTTTAATGGCGAGACACCAACTACTCAAGACATTGAACGAGTGGT
>JAHEZH010000205.1:0-2264 GCA_023251155.1 Flammeovirgaceae bacterium
AAAATCAAATGTCCCTCTTGCTGCCTTGATTTGTTTGGGATCGCTGGTGACAACAAAATGATGGGCACCCAGTTTCTTTGCATCGGCTTCTTTATTAGGTGAAGTACTCAGCACGGTCACTTCCGCACCAAAAGCAACACCGAATTTTACCGCCATGTGTCCCAACCCGCCAAGACCTAAAACGGCAAGCTTATGTCCTTTACCTACTTTCCAGTGTCGCAAAGGGGAGTAGGTAGTGATCCCTGCACATAGCAGAGGTGCTGTAGCAGCCAGGTCCAATTGGTCAGAGATATGCAGAACAAACTCTTCACGCACCACAATGCTATCGGAGTACCCTCCATAAGTAGGTGTCTTTCCGTCTCGCGACATACTGTTATAGGTCTGTGTATTTCCTTCAAGACAATACTGCTCCAGATCCTGTTTACAGTTTTCGCATACCTGGCAGGAATCGACCATACAACCGGTACCGGCCAGGTCGCCCACCTTAAATTTCTTTACCTGGTCGCCCACTTTTACTACACGGCCCACAATCTCATGACCTGGAACCATGGGGAAGATTCCTGGAAACCAGTCATTTTTTATTTGATGAAGGTCAGAGTGGCAAACGCCACAAAAAAGTATTTCAAACTGTACATCATGAGGCCCTACTTCTCTGCGCTCAAAATTCCATGGGGCAAGATCTGTTTCCGGGCTCTGTGCTGCGTATCCTTTTGTTGCTATCATAAATCGTTATTTTAATTTTTACAAATGCAAAGGTAGCTTAGTAGTATTAATTCAGAATTATATAATTCAAAGAGCTGCTTACTAAATTCAAACAATACAAGCAAAGCCCGTCTTACGATTTTTGAGAAGCAGGATGAGATTTCCACCAGAGTACTTTCCGATACAGAATATGCAAATAGCTGACATCGAACATGTTGCGTGGTCCTAGCCTAAAGGCGGTAATTGAGCATCCATAAACAACCTAAGTGTCTGTCAAATCAGAGAGTTTGTTTGGCGTTTCTTGTTCTTTGTCGGACATGCAACCCGAAGTAGTTAGGGAATGTTAGTTTGCTTGGGTCATTTTTAGGGATGTTTAGGCCAGTGGAAATGAAACTATCGTGAAATGGATGGTACGTTAGCTGTCTACGTAGATTTTTAATAATGTTTTTCAATCATGTATTATGATCTGACGACTATTTCATGAGCAGCAATTATGCCGGACAGTGTATATCGAAACTTGACAACCAGCGGATAATGGAAAATATTCATCCTATCATCGATTTGTCGTTATTTATTTCATTACACATCAGTTAAAAGACTGCCTAAATTCTAAAGGTGAAAGATTTGTTTTTGCCTTGAATAATTTGCTAAAAGATTGTAAATGTTCAAAACCCAATTGATAAGCGATTTCACTGATGGACATATCTGTTGTAGATAATTTTTCTTTTGCTTTTTCTATTAGCTTGTTGTGAATATGCTGTTGCGTATTTTGTCCGGTAAGCACTTTAAGTAAGCTGCTTAAATAACTTGGTGATATGTTTAGTACCTGGGCAATGTATTGAACCGTTGGTAACCCTTTTGGGACTAAATCTTTTTTATTGAAATGCTCGGTCAATAGTTCTTCTAAACGTTCTATTATTTGATGGCTGGATTTGTCTCTAGTGATAAATTGACGGTTGTAAAACCTGTCCGAATAATTGAGCAATGCTTCAATGTGAGAAATGATTATTTGTTTGCTGAATTTGTCAATGTTGGAACGATATTTCTGTTGAATGTTTTGAAGAATGCCATTGATAGTCGTTTCCTCTTTATCGGAAAGAAACAATGCTTCATTCACTGAATAATCAAAGAACTCGTATTGCTTTATACGCTTGGCGAGGGCAGTGTTCCATAGAAAATCAGGGTGAATAAGCAGAACCATTGCCAACCGGATTGCTTTGCTGTTTCATTCGGATTATGTTCTATCCTGAAAACTTGACCGGGAGCCATAAAAAACATAGTGCCTTCGTTAAAGTCATAGTCTTGTTGTCCATATTTGAATGAGCCAGTAAAATTTTTCTTCATGGCAACAGAATAAAGATCAAGCACCAAATTTGAAATGCTCTCGGGAAATTTTCCTATATCCTCAAGATCGACCACACTTATTAGAGGGTGCGCTGGCTTTGGCACGCCCCTTAATTGGTGAAACTCATTAACTGACTTTATACGAAGCAGTTGCTTGTTTGTCATTATTTTATCTTTAAATCAGGCTCCGTCAAATTTTTGGATGGCTTCAGGCGTAA
>JAHEZH010000205.1:2274-9894 GCA_023251155.1 Flammeovirgaceae bacterium
TGACAAGATTTCCGTCTATATCACGAAATAAAAGTGATTTATTCCCCCAAGGCATTGTTGTCGGTTTTTGAACAAGGTAGGGTTGGAGAAACTTTGCGAGTCTTTGGTAGTCTTCCTCTACATCTTTCACTCTGAATTCTATTATGGCAGAACGATTTTGCGCTGATGCCGCCACCTCATCGCCACCGAAAAATTGTAGCGTATTGGTACTCCCGATTGCCAAGGTTGCTGATTGCGTTTTTACTTCAGCAAAATCAGGTGTGTACTGAATTGCGGATAAGCCAGTTATTTGCTCATAAAAGGTCACTAAATTTTTGACATCAGCAGTAATGATTCTAATTGAAACGACATTCATAATTCCTACATTTTTTGTTGGTTCAAAAGTCACCAACAATTCCAGAATAAATTTAGCCAAAACAACTTTTGGTTTAGTCAAAATATGATTTTAAAAAGGATCACGTTGGAACAAGGACAGTGGTACCATTCTCGGATGGAGTGTGATTGAGCAGCTATGTCTCCATCTTGCTTTGCAACATGGAGATTCCAATGCCGTTGACCATCTTATTCCGCAAGTGGCCTAAGATACTTACGAAATTTAGGATTTTACGTGTAATGATTTTCATCGATCAAAATAGTGTTGGTCAATAAAATCTCTCAATATGATGGGAAGGAAGATGGCTCCACCTGATAATTATCAGGTTCATCCCTGATAGATCACCATTTGTTAACTAAGTTGTAGAAACTTATACCTCTGAAATAGTTGCTTAGTGTCATTGTTACGATCTATATCAGCAATTTGCCTGATTTAAGTGAGCGTTAATTCACTCGCGCAGTTAGGATCTTTACTCTGAAATAAATAATACTTATGAAGGGAGATAAAAAATTCTGGTATCGATGGATTGTCAACTATTCTATTGGTGAACTGTTGGGTATTGGTGCAGCCGCTTCTATCGGCAGAATATTGTTTGTTGAATTTTCAGGCACCGCGCTATCGCAAACCCCTTTCCTGTTCTTTTTTATTTTAGTACTAGCTGGTGCATTAGAAGGGATTATCATCGGATACATTCAATGGAGGTCGCTGTCCAGACTGGTGACTATTCCATTTCATCCCGGCTCCTGGACACTGGTTACCATGTGTGCTGCCATCATTGGATGGCTACTCGTTCTTCCTCCTTCCATCGTCTTTATTTCTTTTTTGTCAAGTCTGAAGCTTATTGATAATTATTATTCGCTTCTATATGCTGCTATCGCTGGCTTTGCTTTCGGAGGAATTATTGGCTTTGCACAGTTTTTTATCATCGGAACATTTTATCATAAGGCTTACCTCTGGGTAATTGCCAATGCACTTGGATGGATGCTGTCATTCAATATTGTCTATGCAGCATTGCTGCTGTTTTCGTATACTACATACTATATAGCGAATGTTTTAGTAATCATTACAGCATGCGCATTGTCAGGTCTCGCACAAGGTTTCATCACGGGGCAGACTTTACATTTCCTCATGCCATTAAAGAAGTAATTTTTGCTGTCATTCATCCAATGACAATCATCCCAACGTGATGCTCGTCAGGTAAAGAGTGTACAGGTATGGGTTTTGTTTTTTTTAGGCATTGTTTTTCAATTCTCTAACGACGTTAAAGATAGTTGTTTGAATTGTCAGGTTGATCGGTTGATGTATTGGGACAATCTTCAGGAAACTTAACAGCCAAACCCAAGTGGGCACACAATGATTGATGGCTCGACCACATCAACAGAGGCTGCAAAAACTGAAGAGAATAAGAAACTTGTTCAGTAATTTGTAGATGATATTCTTGTGAATGGTAAAATGGACAAGCTCGCAGGTTATTTTAATGGCGATAACTACACCCAACACAATCCGCAAATTCCTGATCAGCTTTCGGGTCTTGGAAAGACTTTGGGTGAACTGGCAAAGCAAGGAATCACTTTAAAGTATGACAGGATTCATAAAATTGTGGGAGAAGGTAACTTCGTGCCTGGTAGTGAGTGAAGGCCACTTCGGTAAAGGCTATAATGCGTTCTACCATTTGTTCCGTGTTGAAAACGGTAAGATCGCTGAGCATTGGGATGTGATTGAACCAATACCAGCAAAAGAGAGTTGGAAAAACAATAATGGTAAATTCGGATTCTAAATTGCCAGATGATTTAAAATTCAACTTTGGGAACAGCGTAAACTGTTTCCCATTATCTATTTAAAAAGAGGGAGGTCAGAGAATACTCAAATGCAATAAGGCTTCATGAGCCATTCCCTCAGTCTGCTGAGACCTCATATCAGCAGAAACATTTGATTACTTTCTTTATTATTTTAATGAAGAAAGTAATCAACGATATAACATACCGAAGGGAATACTCACTTTCAAAAAACTACTGCGTGCCATGCTTAAGAAGCGATTTAAAGTAATCTATTCTGGCATTATGGTAATCCGATGATTTATGTGTAAAGTAAGCGCCAAAAGAGGTTACTTAAATTTCAGTTGCAGGTGACGCAATAAACTTCGCCATAGCTAACTCGCCTTCAAAGTAGTCGATTAGGTGTTGGGAGATACATAAGAAGCACATTACCATCTACCACTGCTACCACCTCCATCAAAGCTGCCACCACCACCTGAAAAACTGCCTCCCCCTGATGATCTTCGCGAAGAATCGCGGGAAGAGGAAGAGTGGCCACCGGAATTCTGGGACCATCCACGCATGCGTTTAATCTTTGCTTTGCCCCATGTGGTATTGGCTATGATCACTTTCGCCAAAGGAATAATGACCACATAGCCCACCAGAAGTTTCAGACCACTTTCCAATCCGAGGAGGATCATGGGAAATCCATAAAAAGGTATCAAGAAAAAATAAAGGCCCCATCCGCGAGGATTCTCCGCAAATAATGCGAGATAAGTCATTGTGCCTAATATGATTACAAGTATTACTCCTAATAGGATCTGTACCTTGAGTGATAACCCGTTGGAGTCATCCGTAACATCTCCGTCCGACAATGTATATTCATTTCCAATGGCTTTTATAACAGCATGTATTCCATTTACTACAGCAACATCATAATTTCCGTTTCGCAATTCCGGAACCATCTCATTTCGAATAATCTGACTACACAATGCATCAGTGAGAACCGCCTGAAGACCGCGACCCACTTCAATTCTTAATTGACGCCCATCCAGGACTATCAGAAATAATACTCCGTTGTCTTTGGATTTCTGACCAAGCTCCCATGTCGTAGCCACTCGTAATGAATAATCTTCTAATACATCTCCATTCAGGGATGGAATGATTAGCACAGCGATCTGGTTAGAGCTTGTGTCCTGATAAAGTCTCAATTCATGCTCCAGGTTACCAATTATTACTTCATTCAGAATTTGTGCATGGTCATGAATACGCTTGCCTTGTAACGGAGGTACGTTCAGCTGAGCGGTTGCCTGTTGTACAAAAAGAAGGAACGCAAATGCTAAAAAAAACAAATAGTCTCCCTTAAACAATTTCCCGTTTTTCATTTGAAATTTACATTAACTTATAAATCATTACCAAAAGATCAATCAGTTCGTAGCATATACAATACGGTCCGTGATTCCTTGAGATTTTATGTTTCTTTTACGATGGGAATGCCGTACAGTTAATATTCTCATTTGTTAGTCGTTTACTTGAATCATCAATTGTAATGAGGCCAAATCCAATGGTTTAACAATATAATCCTTAGTTACAATTACCTATTGGTATAAATTGTGTAATTAAAGTATCTTCATACTTCAGTCCTTTATAAACCTCTTCAATTACAAAACGAATCTTATCTCCTTTTTGTAACTGGAATGATTGATTGTACCAAGGGGGACTGATTGTAAAAGACTGTGCGGTCATGTCGTCCTGAAGCGTAATGTAAGCGACCGGTTTTCCGTCCACGAGACATTTCATCTTTTTTACTCTGCCGTTATTTCTCCAACTATTTTTATCTTTACTATAGCCGTTATTGATGTGGTAGCTTTCTCCAATAAGAAACTGGGCACTGATGGTGAACTCTATCCACTCTCCAATGCCATTTCCTTTTACCCCTTCACTCCATGCTGACGTTTCATTTTCATCTAACAGGTTATTGACATTGTAGGAAAATTTTCCCTCAGACGTCAACTCCGAAGATGAAACCACAGTAACTCCCTGGGCACAATGAAATTCATCTTCTATGAGGTTATCGGTCTGTTCCGATTCTACTTTTGCAAAGACGCTGAGTAAAGGTTCAAAATCCTCATCTTGCTTCTTTTCCATTGCTAACGATCCACTTCTCAGCACATATTTGTATTTAATATAATTGTGTTCAAAATCAGCGGAATTGACTTCAAAATGATTTGCGGCTTCCTGTGAGAACGTGTACGTATTGATTTTAAATTGAAGGATATCTCCGAGTTCCACACTTAAGTATGGTCTCACTGCTACGTTCAATTCAACTGGAAGCACTATGGATTCAGAAACAAAATCTTTAATCTTCCACTCTGGCGTGGGATATTGCTGCCATCCATTTCTTGAATTATATATCCAGAGATCTGTTTTTTGATTTTGTGCATCCCCTTGGTTTACTCCGAAGAGCCATTTTCCTTCATTAATTTTATACCTGTGAAATTTAACTTGACTATCGGGTGATCTTCTGTTTTGTATACTAATTTCTTCTTGTTTCTTCGTATCTATGACCAACACCCAGCTTTCCGAGGAATTATCTTTTAAGAGAAGTTTATACTCTCGCTCGTCTACAGGCTGACTTAGTTCTTCAAGCCGATCAATAGGAAAGTCAATAATCATCTTCTTTACGTCATTGCTTTCCTGTCCTGCACTTATCATGGTGTAAGACATTAAAAGAATGCCAATAAAACGGGATGCCGAACGGCTATTAAACTCATTTAGTTTCATTTTACAACGGTGTGATTTGATTTATGGAGCGACAAACTCCTTAGTGATCGTTGTCGAAGGTGTCGCTGATTTCAGCAAGAATACTTCTTTTGGATTTTCCTGGATAAAAGATCGTACTGAAATTGAGAGGCCACTACCCTTAACACCTTCTAAAGGCGTTAACTTAATGACAATAGTGTTTTTACCTTTTTTAACTCCACCGATCAGAAGTCCGCTCTTGCTACCACCATTGGTGCTCTCCTGTTCGATACCGTTAAGCGAAATGGAAACCTTGTATTCTCCGGCTATGTCTATCATGGCTATATAATCGACACTTTTTATCTCCTGAGGAACGATGGCGATTATACCATTGGGCTTGAATTTCTTTTCGTCTAGGAAAGACAGATCTTTCTTCTTCATCCGATTGGCAATTTCCTGCGTCCCATAGGATTCCAATTCTGAAAACTTCCAGGCTCCTGCTTCCTTTGTGAATTTTAAAAGAATTACATTTTCTTCAGTATTATCATAATAAATCAAGTTGCCAGTGGCTCCGTTCTCAATTGCTTTGAGAAACTGAAGTGTAGTAAAGTTCAATGTATAGTCTTCTGTGCTTTCAAAGAATGTTTCAGGAAATGCGCTTTTGGAAGAAGTCATGGCATTCTTCATTTTCATGTAAGAAGCATTGCTCACAGCGCTTTTGAACTTTGTCGCATCTTTCGCTTTTAGTGAGTTAGTAAATATGTTATAACTGGCTTCCATTGCTATCCGCAAATCCTGTGCGGATAACGTTGAGGAAAATAAAAGAACGGACAAGATTAGAATAACTCTAGGCATAAGGTTACATGTCAATAAATGAAAATAGGAGTTAAAAAAGGCTTCTTACATCAGCTATTCAATTTCATATTCACTTTAAAATTATTGCTTGCGGTGCAAGCCTTCGTTCAATATATCACAATCTTTAAAACATTTTTATCAGTTGCGCTGCTTATGTTGAGCAAGTAAATTCCAGCTCCAAGTGTAGCTCCACTGTTGTCTTTCCCATTCCAAACAAAGTGTTGTGTGTCTTTCTCAAATAAGAGGGTAAATTCGTTAACACTTTTTTCCAGAAGATCAACTATTTCGACCTTCAAATCCATAGACTGAGGAAGTTGAAACATAACTTTCGTTGAGATTTTCTTCAATGTGGATCTGGGCAACTACTATCGCACTTTCGTACGATTGAGAATGAGAAGGAACGGATACACTTTATTTCTTGATGGATTGAAAGAAAAGCGGGAGCGCCGAATTTCAGAAATTGAAGAGAAATAGTAATTCTTCAATTTTCTGATTTAAGGTAATGCAATATCGTCTGCGTAATCTACCTACCTATTGAATTCCAGATCTTGACAGCTTCCTCTTTTTCCGCTTCGGTTGGATAACCAATTCCGCAAATCAAACACTGATCTTCTAATACCTTAACGCCTTTAAGAATCCACATTTCCTTATCATCAAAATGATGTGGATTAATAATTGCACGGCCCGCTATGCCGTTTTCACTAGTAATTACTTCCGTTCCATTCTTGATCTCTTTACCAAAATAGTTTGCCAGAAACGCATCATTGTTCTTTTCCTCATCTGTGAGGAAGTAGCTAAAAGTTCTTATATCAAATTCGTCGAAGAAATAGATTTCCTCAGCTTTTTCATTAACCGTATAATAAAAATATCCCGGCAAATTAATCTTCCAACCAAATGCCAGTGTGAATGTCATCTTACCTTTTCGGTATCCAAATTCAGTATCGTAAATGTCAACTTCGTTTCCGCTCATATACTGACGAATGGTTCCCCAATCCTCTTCGGGGAGATCAATGGATAGATCAATTTGCCTTGCTTTTTTAAAGCAAGCATCGATTAGCTGGAACGTTCTTTTCTCTCGCTCATCGTCCGGGAAACGCCAATAACAATCTATATTTAAAATGGCGATTCCACTGCGTTTATAAAAATTGACAGTAGCGTCTTTGTCCCACCAAATGTAAAAGGTACTTCCTGCTTGTTCTAGTTTTCTTTCTTCGGCAGAGGCTGTTTCATAAATCCATTCTTTTGTCCATTTCTGTAGCTGCGAAGCAGCAAAAAATTGATCAACTAAGGGAGGATAAACAATCGGAAAATTGATCCTGTTCTGTCCGCTGCCCAGGGCAATACATTGGTTACACACGTGCTTCAAGTAATGAAGCATATCTTCTTGTAGTTTGCCAAAATCACCAGGTTTGAAGTACCTGTTTTTCAAATAGGGATTTCCTTCTTCTGGTGTAGGCCAGGTCCAGGTGATTCCAATCTCTTTACCCAATTTTATAATAAGATCTACCACGTACGCATGATATCCCGGCCCTACTGAACAGGTTTGCGCTCGGCAAATCATGTGTGTCGGATGCCATATAAATTCAACCATCGTCTCACTTGGATGCAGCACTATGAAAAGACTTTCATCGTCCTCATTAAAAGACAAAAACTGGCTGAATAAATCTTGAGAATAATCTCGGAAAAAAAATTGCACCCTTTCTGATAACGCCTGAGTATCATTGATTAGCGTTGTATTATGATGCATTAATTCGCCCCTGACGTACAAGCCAATCTTCATAAATTCGAATAATTAGTTTGATTTAAATTTCTCGCTTAATTCAAATAAGTGCAAACTAAATACTAGATAGAACTTACCAAATTCTAGTTAAATACACCTAGTGAATCCTATTCAAG
>JAHEZH010000077.1 GCA_023251155.1 Flammeovirgaceae bacterium
TTCGTTAACAAGAAGAGGTTAAGATTAATTATAACCTACTAATTTTTTCTGAATTTCTTTGCGTGCGTGAAAAATCCTGTTTTTAACGGTGCCAATGGGTATCTTAAGATGATCGGAGATCTCATTGTATTTGTATCCGCTGGTGTACATCTTGAACGGAATCAGCAATTCATCTTTGATGTTGTGTACGTTTTGCCATACTTCTTTGAATTCAAGGCTGCTCTCCGGCCGGTTGAACGTATGATGATCCTCTACATTGAGATGATAGAGTTCTTTGGTGGTATCGTGAGAAGTTTGTGCACGTTGTGTCTTGCGGTAGTTGTTGATATAGGTATTTCGCATGATCGTGAACAGCCATCCTTTCAGGTTGGTATTCTCTCTGAATTTAGTACAATAGGTAAGTGCCTTCAATATGGTATCCTGCACCAGATCCTGTGATTCTTCACGATCGGTAGTGAATTTCCGTGTAAAGGTTTTAAGTGTGGGCCGGAGGCTTGCTACTTGATTACTGAATTCTGATTTACGCATATTGTTTAACGTTTATATTTAAACATTGAACAAATGTACCTTAATTAAATAACAATAGCCTATTTTGTTTAACTTATTTTAAAATAAGTTAAACGAGTGTATTGCCCGGAAATGCGGATGGATTTACTTATCGAGGATATCCTTCAGTGAGAGGGCCGATTCCAGTACGTGTACGTTGGATGGAATTGTGAGCACTGATTTTCGTACCGCTGCACCGGAAAGTAATATCCGGAGGGTGGAAAAATCGGAAGCCAGCTGATGCACATATTCCTGCAGCACATGTCCCTGGGGGTGGGTGGTGATGGAAGCAATAAGAAAATGGGGTTGATGGCGGTCGATCACTTTTCTCAAATCCTCATACGGCACGCTTTGACCGAGGTAATAGGTTTTTAAGCCCGCTTTCTTCACCAGGTAATGTTGAAAGAGCAGACTCAGTTCGTGCAATTCATTTTCAGGGAGGAAAAGGATAGCCCGATGGGCCGATTTAGAACTAAAAGGTAATCCATCAATGGCCACTATTAATTTTTGACGGATCAGATTGGAAATGAAATGCTCCTGTGCAGGACTGATGTTGCCCGTTTGCCAGAGTACCCCGATTTTGTCAAGGAAGGGATAGATGATTTCGGTGATGGTACGCTCCAGCCCCAGCTTCATATTGATTGACGAAATCTGCTTTTCAAACGCCTCTTCATCCAGATCGACCATGGCCACCACCAGTTGGTCAATGTATAAATCAGCCGCGTTTTTACTTTCAGCAAGAGCGGCTACCTGGTTGCTGAGTTCAGCCGGGGAAAGGCTGGCAATTTTTGAAATCTTCAGGCCATGGTTGCTGAGAACGGATATGTTGATGATCTTTTTTAAATCTTGGTCCGAGTAGTAACGGATATTGGTGGCTGTCCGCTCGGGTTCAATGAGCTGATGTCGCTTTTCCCAAATGCGGATGGTATGGGCTTTTATACCAGATAATTGTTCTAATTCTTTGATGGAGTATTTGCCCATGGATCAAACCTTTTGCTGTAAACAGTGAACGTGTCAAAAGGTTTTAAAAATAATGCGATTAATTACGTGCAGGTGAAAATCATTGAAATTAGTTTATTACCTCACGTCTTTACTTTAAACTTGGTACAAGGGCATGGATAAGCTGAATCTGGATAAAGGAATAGAATGGTTTCGTCAGAACGACTGGACTCCGTTTGCTTTCCAGACCGATGCATGGAGGGCTTACCTGGAAGGAAATCATGGGCTCGTAAATGCTCCGACCGGAAGCGGTAAAACCTATTCGCTGGTCATTCCCCTGCTGTTGGAATTTATCAGGGATCATCCTTCCAATTATCGTTCAAAGAAAAATGCTGGTCTGCAGGCCATTTGGATCACCCCTATTAAAGCATTGGCCAAAGAAATAGAACTATCGGCAAAGCGGGCCATTGAAGGATTGGATCTGAGCTGGCGTGTTGGTATTCGCTCGGGCGATACCAGTGCTTCACAGAAAACAAAACAGAAAGAAAAGCCTCCGGAGTTATTGATCACTACTCCGGAAAGCCTGCATCTGCTGCTGACACATCAGCATTATGAGGATTACTTTAAAGACGTGAAGGTAATCGTAGCCGATGAGTGGCACGAGCTGTTAGGATCCAAACGGGGCGTACAGGCCGAACTTGCTTTCTCACGGCTAAAAGCAATTGCACCTCGCCTGAAGATCTGGGGAATCTCAGCCACCATAGGCAACATGGAGGAAGCCGTGCAGGTGTTGCTGGGAGATTACTACTCCACGCAGCCGTATAAGGTGATTCGCTCCGATATAAAAAAGAAGGTGGAGATCATTTCCATTTTTCCGGATGAACTGGACAAAATGCCCTGGGCCGGACACCTCGGTATTCAGCTCCTCGATAAAGTGATTCCTATTGTAAACAGCAGCAAGAGCACGCTAATATTCACCAACACCCGATCGTTTGCTGAGATCTGGTATCATAAAATGCTGGACTATGCGCCTGAGCTGGCAGGACTGATCGCCATGCATCATGGTTCCATTGGGCAGGAGATGCGAAGCTGGGTGGAAGATCAGTTGCATGAAGGTAAACTCAAAGCCGTAGTGTGTACTTCCAGCCTGGATCTGGGCGTTGACTTTCGACCGGTGGAAACGATCATTCAGATTGGGAGCCCTAAAGGTGTTGCCCGCTTTCTTCAGCGTGCAGGGCGTAGCGGCCATCAGCCAGGAGCAACCAGCCGCATCTACTTATTGCCCACCCATTCACTGGAACTGGCCGAAGCGGCTGCACTGCGCGAGGCCATTGAGAAAGGAATCGTTGAAGAGCGTATTCCCTATATCCGTTCCTTCGATGTGCTGGTACAATACCTGACCACGCTGGCGGTAGGTGGCGGGTTTAAACAGGATGAAATTTACCAGGAGATAAAAGGCACCTTCAGTTACTCATCCGTTACTGAAGAGGAATGGCATTTCTTGTTAAACTTTATCACCACAGGAGGGAGTGCACTGACGGCGTATGATGAATACCGCAAGGTGATGTATGAAACAGGCGTTTATAAAGTAGATAATCGCAGAGTGGCACTTAAGCACCGGCTTTCCATTGGTACCATAGTGAGTGATGCTTCTTTGCTGGTCAAATATGTGTCGGGCAAATTTTTAGGTACGATTGAAGAATACTTTATATCACAACTAAACCCGGGAGATGTTTTTCGTTTTGCGGGACTGAATCTGGAGCTGGTTCGCATCAAAGATATGGAAGTGCACGTACGCAAATCCAAGCGTAAATCAGGAAGAGTGCCTTCGTGGCAGGGAGGACGCATGCCGCTGTCCTCACAACTCAGCGAGATGGTGCGCATGAAGATAGATGAGGCCGCCCGTCATCAGGAGAAAGATGAAGAACTGATTTTTCTACGGCCATTGATGGACCTGCAAAGACAACGTTCTCATTTACCCAAGCGCGATGAGTTTCTGATTGAGTATTTTGAAACAACCGATGGGTATCACGTGCTCATGTATCCGTTTGAAGGAAGACAGGTACACGAAGGTATTGCCGCATTGGTCGCACACCGCATTGCGCAGATCAAACCGATTACGTTTTCCATTGCCATGAATGATTACGGCTTTGAGTTATTGTCCGATCAGGAAATACCGATCGAAGAAGCGATAGAAACCAATGTGTTGGGAGAGGAGCACCTGATGAAAGACATACAGGCAAGTATCAACTCTACCGAGATGGCACGCAGAAAGTTTCGTGACATTGCATCGATATCAGGCCTTGTATTTAAAGGTTACCCCGGCCATCGTGTGAGAGATAAGCATGTGCAATCTTCCTCCCAGCTTTTTTTTAGTGTGTTTAATGATTACGAAGCACATAATTTGTTGCTGCTGCAAGCCTATGAGGAAGTAATGGAATTTCAGCTGGAAGAAGCGCGGATGAAGAAAGCACTACACCGCATCAATCACCAGAAGATCATTCTCAAAACGCCTGATCGCCCTTCTCCCTTTGCCTTTCCGATCATGGTTGATCGGTTGAGCCGTGACAAACTTACTTCAGAGAAACTGGAAGATCGCGTGAAGCGGATGATGATGAGTTTCGAGGAGTGACACATCAACATAAAAAGATAAAGGCTACTCGCGGTGGTAGCCTTTATCTTTTAGGAGAGATGATAACCTGGTCTACAATATATTTCGGAACAGGATGAAGAGAGAGCCGGCCATGATCATGACTACCGGTAAGGTAAGCAGCCATGCGATCAAAATATTTCGTACCGTATCCGGCTGCAGGTTTTTGATTCCCTTGCTGGCCACCATTGATCCGGCTATGCCGGAAGACAACACGTGAGTGGTACTTACCGGTAAGCCCAATCCGGTAGATAAACCAATAGTGGTAGCCGCTACGATTTCGGCAGAAGCTCCTTGTGCATAGTTGAGGTGCTCCTTACCAATTTTTTCTCCGAGGGTTTTTACAATGCGTTTCCATCCGATCATGGTTCCCAGCCCCAATGAAATGGAGATCATCACAATCACCCAGCGTGGTGAGTAGTCTGTGATCTTTCTTAATTTCTTGAATTCACTTTTCAGGGAGGCCTTATCGTTTTCACTCAGGCGCACTTCACTTTTTTCTTTGAGCTCATTTACATGACGATCCATCAGCATAATGTCTCTGCGGATGATGAAACGATCTTCTTTGCTGATCGCTTCTACTGATTTTTTATTCAGTATAGCGGTCTGTATCTGTGCCGTCATTACTTTGGCTTCCGTGAGCTTTGCGCGGTCGGGTGCCGAGAGTAAGGTGGAATCAATGGAGTACACAATCTGTTCGATTTTAACCAGCGGATCATGCAGGTCGTGAGGGGTTACTGCCGCATCCAGGGCAAAGTAACTGGGCACAATACCGATCAGAATCAGCATCACCAGCCCAACGCCTTTTTGTCCGTCATTCGATCCGTGGAAGAAACTGACTAATGTACAAGTGAGTACCAGTATGCCTCTGATCCACATCGGAGGAGGTGCATTTTTCTTTGGTTCTTTGAAGAGAGAATCTCCGTACTCTGTCTTTTTGGTGATGGAGCGGAGAAAGAACATCAATATAATCACCATCGAAAAACCAAAAATCGGGGAGAGCATGAGCGAGTACCCGATCTCTTTTGCTTTCGACCAGTTGACTGCTGCTCCTGTTGACTCCGGTAGTAACGAATAGGCAAGCCCAACACCCAGTATAGACCCGATCAATGTATGTGAACTGGAGCAGGGAATACCTAAATACCAGGTAAGCAGGTTCCAGAAGATGGCACTCAGCAAGAGTGCCAGTATCATGGACAAGCTATGGGCAAGATTTTGGTCCACTAATGATTCTACCGGCAGGAGGTTCACAATTCCCATGGCCACGCCAACCCCTCCGAAAAACACCCCCAGGAAATTCCAGAGGCCTGACCAGATTACTGCCTGGTTGGGTTTGAGTGAGTTGGTGTAAATAACCGTGGCTACCGCATTGGCCGTATCATGAAATCCGTTAACGAATTCAAAACCACAGGCGGCAATAAGGCATACTATTAATAAAATCGAGTACGAAAGCTCTAAATCGAACATGGACAGGTAGATTTCAGGATTAGGTTTTCTGAGTAATTAGCGTTTTTTGGCCTCATTTTCAGCTTCAAAGGTAAAGCGACTGAGGTGGCTCATTGTTATGCCAATGTTAACATTTTTAACCTTCAGATTGCACAGCAAGGCCGTTTTTTAAATACCAATTCAACCGTCAGCTTATGTTTTCAGCATGGCTATTGGAGCCGCAAATATCCTTTATTTTTGCCCGAAATGGAAATTAATCTGAAAGGACATCGAGTGAGGTTGCTTCCGCAGAAGGCACTGCATTTTACAGAGGAAAGCATCCTGTTGCTTTCGGATTTACATGTGGGGAAAGTCAACCATTTCCGCAGGGCAGGCATACCGGTGCCGCTGAAGGCAAATGACCGGAACACAGAGACGTTGATCGATTTGCTTTCCAGTACTAAACCCCAGCGTGTTATTTTTCTGGGCGATCTTTTTCATAGTCATTACAACGATGAATGGGAAGTGATCGGCCAGGTGATAAAACACTTCCGGTCTGTTTCGTTTGAACTGGTGCAGGGCAATCATGACATCATGAGCCATCATCAGTACGAACGACATCGGGTAACGGTGGTGGACCAACTTCGTATCGGATCGATCGTATTGACCCATGAGCCATTGAAGGAAGTGGAGGAAGGAGTTTTGAATCTGGCAGGACACATTCATCCGGGGGTGCGGTTGTATGGTCGAGGCAGGCAGGCGGTGACGTTACCTTGCTTTTATTTCGGATCGAAGCTGGCATTAATGCCTGCTTTTGGTGCATTTACCGGACTGGCAGCGATTAAAGTAAAAAAAGAAGATCAGGTGTTCGTGATTGTGGAAGGTAAAATCGTAAACGTAAGTGAGCGTAATGACAAGGAATAACAGGAAGAGAAGCAGCGTGACCGGAATTGTTCTGGTGTTGTTGATAACAGTCACCGTCCATGCGCAGGACACCACCCGGCTGTCACTCATTTTTGCAGGAGACATCATGCAGCACGATGCACAGATTGCAGAAGGGTATGATCCGGTCACGAAAACCTATGATTATACTTCCTGCTTTAGCGAGATTAAACCACTACTGGAAACGGCCGACATAGCGATCGGTAACCTGGAATTGAATCTGGCAGGTCCGCCTTACAAAGGCTATCCGCAGTTCAGTTCACCCGATGCGTTAGCCACCGCAGTAAAGTATGCGGGCTTTGATGTAGTGGTCAATTCGAACAATCATTCCGTAGACCGGGGCAGGAAAGGAGTGGAACGTACAATAAGGATTCTGGATTCAATGAAGATCATACACACGGGTACGTTCAGAGACACCACGGCTCGCTCGCAAACCTATCCGTTGGTGATTGAAAAGAATGGATTTCGTCTTTCGCTGTTGAACTACACGTATGGAACCAATGGTATCCCTATTCCTAAACCAGTGGTCGTTAATCTGATCGATACGGTGCAAATGAAGAGCGATTTTGCTAAGGCAAGAAACCAGCATACGGATGCGATCATCGTTTTTTTGCACTGGGGAATTGAGAATCAGAATCTTCACAATAAAATGCAAACACAGCTTGCTGAATTCTGTTTCCGGCAAGGGGCAAAGCTGGTGATTGGTTCGCACCCTCACGTGCTGCAGCCAATGGAATGGCATAAGGAGAAAGATCAACTGGTGGTATATTCATTGGGGAATTTTGTCTCGAACATGCTCAACCGTTATCAATATGGCGGAGCAGCTGTGCTGATCGATTTGGAGAAGGTAAAAGATAAAAATGAGCAAAGTAAGACCACCATTAAAAATGCATCGTACGAACTGGAATGGGTATATCGCGATGGAAAAGGGAAGTATCATATTTTGCCCTTGATTGATTTTGAAAATGACACGACTAAAGTTGCCGAGAGCAAAGCAAGAGAGCTACAGAAACAATTTGCTAACGATGCACGCGGGCTTCTGGGAAAACATAATGTAAATATCAACGAGCACACCCGGGCTGATTTTGTTTATCGACTAAGTTTAATGGTAACGGATAATAAAGAAGTCAACGATCCGGTGATCCAGTTTTATGGTGTATATAAAACTCAGCAGGGAATAGTGGTAGGTGAATTCTATGATCGTGAAACAGCGCTGATCGCAAAAAAAGAAATAGTAACTAAGACAGTGTACAAAGATCTTGAATTGGTTTTGGTAAGAAAGAAATAGTCGCGAATAGTTGGTAACAAAAACGAGCATGAAAAAGAGACTAAGCACACCAAAGTAGGATGGTGTGCTTAGTGAGTATTATTCCAAAAAAAGCTCCGTGTTGAATCTCAATGAATTCCGGAGCTTAAATAAGAAGCTACGTTCTGTTGGGTAATCACTTCCAAAGGAAACAGATCGTTAGCTGGTGCTGTTTTCTTAAACATCAAATGATTCGCCAGGTGATCTACACCCAATGCAGCCTGTCTCTTCGGATTTTGATTGATCAGGAAATCGATGATACCGCTTTCCAGGTATTTTAGATTTTCTTCCAGCATGTCATACCCTACAAGCCGGATATTATTTTTTCCATGCTTCTCCAGGAAAGAAGCCGCCACGGCTGTCCCTTTAGATGTACTTACAAAAATTCCTCGTAAGGAAGGTTCATTTAATAACTGATCCAGTTTGCTGTTGAATAATGGATCGTTGGGATTGAGAATGAAATCGATGATGTTGATCTTCAGTTTTTTTAACTCAAAGTATTCTCTGAACCCTCTTTCTTTTTCCAATAAGTGAACAGACTCGTGAACATCTTCATCCAAATGTAATACGGCATAGGTGCCAGGATCATGCTGGCCGATGTTCATCAATTGTGCTCCCACTTTCCCGCTTTGGTATAGATCCTGACCGATAAAGCTCATTGGGTTAGCTTCCTTAATATTAGTGTTGAATAGAATAAAAGGAATTTCTGACTGATGAAATCGCTCAAACACAGGTAATGATTCGTGATAGAAGATCGGAGCGATGAGGATTGCATCCGGCTTGGATTGATCCACTTGAAACGCAATTTTTTGAAAAACACTTTTATCCATCAGATCGAAGAAGTGAACTTCTACCTGAATGTTGTATTGTGCCCATTCGCTCTGAGATTGAATAATACCCGCATGGGCCTGCGACCAATATTGGTCCACTTGTGGATCGGGCAGAAGTACTGCTATGCGAAAATTTTTATTTGATCCTAAAGTGCGGGCAATGAGGTTGGGTTTATAATCAATTTGTTCAAGTATCGCATTCACTTTTATCAATGCTTCGGGAGAAACATTTCCCCGATTATGTAATACCCGATCCACAGTTCCGATGGAAACCCCTGCAAGTCTGGCGATGTCCTTTATTCTGACGTTTTGTGCCTTCATTCAAAAAAGATAAAAATAAAACTTCTTATAGAAATCGTTACCGGAAACGGTAATTCTTAGTGTTTCCGCACACAAATTAAATGTGTGCGCACACAGTAATGAAATTTTTTTAGATTTATTTATAACATATTCTAATTTCGGATCAGGATTTCACCTGAATAATCTTTTGTGCAGGTGGCTTTCGGTAGAATAAAATTTTATCTATGTCAAAAATTCAGTGAAAACGCTTACTTAGGCTGTTCATGCTGACAAGTGCTTCCGTGTATGCACAATCTCCGGCCAGTGTGATGTGTGTCGCAAAGGACGCGCCCATTCCAGGTGTATCCATATTAATTAAAGGAACATTCAACGGTACATCTTCTGATTCAGATTGTGGGGAGCCTTTCTTGTTCGTAGGTAATCAGATGGAAGCGATTCACGATTAAAGCTTAGAAGTCAGACAAGGGGCAAAAATAACTCCATGTTATTCGTGTGAGCAATAGAATAGGAGCACAGAATGATAAATGAATAGAAAGCTTTTTTTAGTCGTGTTCGGGGTTGTTTTTAAGATCACTTTTTATCTGATCAAGGATTGATCAGCCTTGCCTGTGCTCACTGATTGGGAACAAAAAAAGGTAACGGCCTCATCATGGGCAGCTACCTTTTTATTGTTTGTAGTACAACTTACAACACCACGTTCACAATTCTTCCCGGTACGACAATTATCTTCTTCGGTGGTTTACCTTCTGTCCATTTCTGTACGATCTCCGATGCAAGCACTGCTTTCTCAATATCTTCCTTCGTCATATCCAATGGGAAAGACATCTCCGCTCTCATTTTTCCGTTGATGGAAATCGGATAGGTGAATGTACTTTCTTTCAGATACTGTTCATCGAATAAAGGGAAAGTAGCGTTCAATACCGTATCAGTATGCCCCAGTAATGACCATAACTCTTCGCAGATGTGGGGCGCGAACGGAGAGAGGGCAATGACTAATGGTTCAATAATGGACCGCTTGTTACACTTCATGGCGCTCAATTCATTGGCGCAGATCATAAACTCACTCACCGAGGTATTAAACGAGAAGTTCTCAATGTCCTGTTCCACCTTCTTCAATGTTTTGTGAAGTACTTTCAGTTCTTCACGCGTGGGTTCGGCATCGCTTACTTTAAACTTGCCGGTGTTGTCATGAACCAGGTTCCAGAACCTGCGCAGGAATTTGTATACCCCATCAATGCCATTGGTGTTCCATGGTTTGGATTGTTCCAGCGGACCAAGGAACATTTCGTACATGCGAAGCGTATCAGCACCGTAGCCCTCGATAATGTCATCGGGATTGACCACATTGTATTTCGACTTCGACATCTTTTCTACTTCTGATCCGCAGGTGTACTTACCGCTGTTGTCAAAGTAGAATATCGCATTACTGTATTCGGTTCTCCAGTGTTTGAATCGCTCTACGGCAAGCACATCATTATCCACCATGCTGATGTCGGCATGAATGTCTGTGATACTGATTTCTTTGCGATTGTGATTAAACTGGTCTTTGTATTTCTGACAAACTTCTTCCACATCGGTCAGTAACTCCAGCTGTCCGTAAAACTCTTTGATGAAGTTGAATTGCAGATCGCGCCAGCCGCTATCGTCTAAGGTGCCTTTTTTGATTTGTGTGGCAACACTGTGTGTTATAAAGTATTCTCTTCCTTTGGAAAAATCCTTATTAACAAAGTTCTCGATACGATGCACAAATTTGCTTACGCCTTGTATGTGCCCCTGGTTGATTAACTTTTTGAATGGCTCTTCGGATTCGACAAAGCCCAGATCTTTCAATGCCTTGCACCAGAAACGCGAATACAACAAATGCCCCGTAGCATGTTCCGAACCTCCGATATATAGATCTACCTCTTTCCAGTACTTCAATGCTTCGGGTGTTGCAAATACTTCTTTCGCCCGTTCTTCCTGGGTAGTCATGTAGCGGAACCAATACCAGCTTGATCCTGCCCAGCCCGGCATGGTGGTCAATTCATAGGAATAGCCCTTGTAATTCCATCCCTTCGCTCTTCCCAACGGAGGCTCACCGGTTTCTGTTGGTTTGTAGGCATCGATCTCAGGCAGTGTTACAGGTAAATCGTTGATGTCAACTAACTTCGGTATTTCATTTTCAAAGTACACCGGAAATGGTTCGCCCCAATAGCGTTGCCTTCCGAAGATGGCATCGCGCATTCGGTAGTTTACTTTGCGTGTACCGATGTTTAATGCTTCTACTTTTTCCAATGCTTTCTCGATAGCCACTTTCCAGTCCAGTCCATTAAGAAAATCGGAGTTGATCATCTTACCTGACTTGGGCTCGAAATTATCTTTCGTGATATCACACGTTGGTCCCTCCAGTACATTGATGATCGGCAGATTGAAATGGTTCGCGAAAGCGTAATCGCGTGTATCGCTGCTGGGCACTGCCATCACTGCACCGGTACCATATCCGGCCAATACATAGTCGGCAATCCATACCGGTATCTTTGCCTGGTTGAACGGGTTGATTACATATGCTCCGGTGAAGGCTCCGCTGATACGTTTCACCTCACTCATGCGCTCGCGCTCACTGCGGTTCTTTGCTATCTCTACGTACCTGGTAATTTCTTCTTTCTGTGCTGCCGTTGTAATCTGATTGACCAACTCATGTTCTGGCGCAATCACCATGAAGGTCACTCCGTAGATGGTATCGATGCGCGTGGTGAACACGCGGATTTTTTCTTCGCTGTTCTCAATTTTGAAATCCAGTTCGCATCCCACGCTTTTGCCAATCCAGTTGCGCTGCATTTCTTTGACTGGCTCCGGCCAGTCGATCGTATCAAGGCCGGTGAGTAGACGTTCTGCGTAAGCGCTGATACGCATGCTCCATTGCCACATCTTCTTGCGTTCGACCGGGTAGCCACCGCGCTCGCTCACACCGTCTTTCACTTCATCATTAGAAAGTACAGTACCCAGTGCAGCACACCAGTTTACCATGGCTTCACTCAAATAAGCAATGCGATAATGTTGCAGGAAGTTTTCTCTATCCTGTTCGTTAAAGTTCTTCCATTGTGCAGCGGTGATGGATGGTGTCTCATCATCACAAACAGCACGGATGTTTTTATTTCCGTTCTGATCCAGTTCAGCAATCAGATGAGTGATGGATTCTGCTTTATCACTCTTCTTGTTATAGAAGCTGTTGAACAACTGTATGAAAATCCACTGTGTCCACTTATAATATTCCGGATCGCTGGTTTCTACTTTCCGGCTCCAGTCGTACGAGAAACCGATTTTACCCAGTTGCTCTATGTACGTCCTGATGTTCTTTTCGGTGGTTACCGCGGGATGCTGACCGGTTTGTATGGCATATTGCTCGGCAGGCAACCCAAATGCATCGAAGCCCATGGGGTGCAATACATTGAAGCCCTTGATACGCTTGTAGCGCGAAACAATATCCGAAGCGATATAGCCGAGGGGATGGCCCACGTGAAGCCCTGCACCCGATGGATAGGGGAACATATCCAGCACATAATACTTGGGTTTGGAGGTGTCGTTAGCGACTTTATAAACTCCCTTTTCTTCCCATGTCTTGCGCCATTTTACTTCAATGTGCTTGATCTCTTCTTTGCTGTATTCGGCCATTTCGCGCTTGTTCTATAGATTTTTGAACCGCAAATTTAAGCAATGTGAGGCAGTTGGAGTAATCAATTGACAATCAATAAAAAGGCAATTAACAAAGCCATTACCTTGTCAATTGCCCTATTGTCAACTGCTTATTAAAACAGAATTATCTCACCGTACTCTTATCAATGCGCTTCGGAGTAGCTGTGCCGTTGACAATCGTTTTGGAACTAAGTGCGATAGCTTTGATGGTAGAAACAATGTTCTGGATATTCATCGATTCGAACTCATCATCTACCGAGTGATACAGTTTGTCGATATCAATCTGATCGGTAGAAATGGTATGAGCCGGCACGCCTAAGCGGGCAAGAGTGGCATTGTCTGAACGGTAGAACAGGTTTTGTTCCGGATAGGGATCGGATTTGAACTCAAACTTTGAACCGGCCAAATTTTTCTGCAGGATCTCACCAAAGTCAGAACGCTCGAAGCCGGTGATGAAGGCGCTGTTGGTGCCCCACTTCGATGGCTTGCCAATCATCTCAATGTTGAACATGGCAACCACTTTATCAGGGTTAATTTGTTTGGAGAAATAACGTGAGCCAAAGCCGCCAATCTCTTCTGCGGTGAAGGCAACGAAGACCAATGTGCGCTCATTGCTATTGAGTTTCTTGAAGTAACGGGCCAGCTCAATCACGGCGGTCGTTCCCGATGCATCGTCATCGGCACCATTGGCAATCGAATCACCCGCTACCGCAGGAAGAATGCCAATGTGATCATAATGACCACCAAAAACGACATATTCCTCTTTCTTTGATTTGCCTTCCAGCACACCTACCACGTTGGCCATCTTCAATGGGGTGCGTTTCTGCACGGCATCAACCGAAAAATCAGTAGCCGGATTACCGAGGATAAACACAGTTACACCTTTCTTGCGGTTAGCCGTTTCAATCGTGCGTGCACCACTCAGGTACTGATGTGCCTGGCGGAAATCATTTTCAAACTCTGGTGCGATGAATACTACCTGTGTAATGGTGTCCATCATAAAAGGCCGTAGTGCGCCTCTGAAGCTTTTATCTTTTTCTATTTGCTTTACAGGGGTGGCGGAATTCAACTTAATAGTTTCTACATCTGCAAAAAGAATCACATTGTTGTTGCTGACGACCTCACCATTTACTTTCACGACCAGGCTGGTCGCCTCTATGTTTTCATACAAAGCAAACTCCTGACGGAAGCTTTTCAGTCCCGTAAAAGGTTTGAGGCCAATGCTTTTGAATTCGCCTTCAATAAAAGCAGCCGCTTTGTTGATGCTCTTTTCGTCTTTGGCCGAGCGGCCCAGCAGGTCATCGGCAGTGAGGGTTTTGATGACACGCGATACGTTGGCTTCGGTGATGTACTTATCTGCCTTTTGGGCATAAGAAACCTGCACACCCAGCAGTACTAGAAATAAGATTTTTTTCATGATTTGAATTGGTGGTAATAGTCCGTGGCGCAATATCCGCATTCCTGGCTAATCGGCTAAATGGATTTGGATGAATTGGAGAACAGGTGGTGTAATCAATGCGTTTTTGATGATGCCGTAGTTTATTTTTCAGGTCACTTACGGTAGAAAACGAGGTGGCTTTCCTTTCCGGAGTGAACTGCTCAAGCGTTTCTTAACCGTAACGTCTTCATTCCGCGGGCGTATGGCATGTGAAAACGGATCTTGCTATCTCAGGAACGGCCAGCAAGCTGCCATTGATCGGCCAGTGCAAGAGCGGTAGCACGATATCAATCGTAGATAAGTGGGATAGCTGAACTCTGAGCAGAAGCCGATTCTCAACAGTTCATCTCACCCGGGCTACAGTTCAGTAACTCGCTTTATTAAACACTCTCCGCATCGGGCACCTTTACGCACGTAATCGCGCAAAAATGAAAACACTTTACACTTTTTTAATGACGCTGGTTCTTACGGGAGCCTTCGCTCAAACCAGGATTTCCGGAAAAGTAGTTGACCAGTATGGGCAGGCAATACCCGGAGCCAATATTGTCATCCTCAACGCGTACGATGGCACCAGCTCTGCCGCAGATGGTTCATTTGTTTTTTCAACGGAGGAGAAGGGGGCACAGGTGATCGTTGCTTCGTTCATCGGTTATAAACCGTATCAGCAAAGGGTAGAGTTGAATGGCAACGCCATCGAACTGCCGATTTCATTGAAAGAGGAGATCAACCAGATGGAAGCGGTGGTGATCTCTGCCGGATCATTCACGGCCGGAGATGAGAAACGCAGGACGATTCTGAAAGCAGTAGATATAGCCACTACTGCGGGCGCAACGGCGGATATTGCAGGGGCTTTGAACACACTGCCCGGTACCACCAAAGTAGGAGAGACCGGCCGCCTGTTTGTACGCGGTGGCGATGATTCGGAAGCACGCACTTTCATTGATGGAATGGCGGTGTTGAATTCCTACGATGTGTCGGCACCGAATACTCCTACACGCAATCGCTTTTCTCCGTTTATGTTTAAGGGAACCAGCTTCAGTACGGGTGGTTATTCTGCGGAGTATGGCCAGGCGTTGTCTTCTGCTCTGGTGCTGAATTCAAAAGACAAAGCAGAAATGAATCAGACCGATATCGGTATCCTTTCGGTAGGTGGGCAGTTGGCTCATTCTCAGGTTTGGGATCGTTCTTCGCTCACCGGTAAAATCGATTATACCAACATTCGCCCCTATTACAATTTAATCAACCAGCGGGTGGATTGGAATAAGCCGTACGCATCCGTAGAAGGAAGTGGTGCGTACCGCCAGTTGATAGGAAAGAACGGTTCTCTGAAAACCTATGGCACATTCAGCCATGCCGACTTCTCCCTGTTTCAGCACGACATTGCCGAGCCGCTCAGCAAGCAGCTTTATGAAATGAACAATAACTATGGCTATGGCAATGCTACCTATCAGCAACCATGGAATGAGAAGTGGTCGGTACGCGGTGGAGCTTCGTATTCCTACAATGAAAATGCATTGAAGATAGATGGCCGACCGATGGGTGAAGTGGAAAAAGGATTGCATAGTAAAGTTACGTTGGAGAATTCGGTTTCCGATCGGCTCGAAGTACGCTTTGGCGGTGAAGCCATGGTAAGAAACTATGAAGCGAGTCAGCAGAATGCAGCGACACTACAAACGCAATCCATCGCTTTTAATGAGACCATGTCCGCCGCTTTCGCAGAAGGAGAATATTACCTGAGCAACAAAATAGTTACCCGTGTGGGCGGACGTATGGAACACAATAGTTTAACGGACAAGGTGTCGGTAGATCCCCGTGTTTCTATCGCGTATAAGCCAGGCGGGGAAGGTCAGTTCTCTTTTGCGTATGGTCGCTTTCGCCAGACCGCAAAGAATCAATATGTACGGGTGAATAATGATTTGAAATCAGAACAGGCGGAGCATTTCATTCTTAACTATCAGATCATTACCAGCAAGAGAACCTTTCGCGTAGAGACGTATTATAAAAATTACAGCCACCTGGTGAAGTTTGAAAATGACAACCCGATGCTGTTGAGCAGCGATGGCAATGGCTATGCGAAAGGCGTAGAGCTTTTCTGGAGAGATAGTAAAACAGTGAAGAATGTAGATTACTGGGTGTCTTATTCTTTCCTTGACACCAAGCGAAACTATCTCAATTTCCCTTACTCGGCCATGCCCAGCTATGCCTCCCGACACAACTTCTCGGTCGTGTACAAGCATTTTGTGAATGCGATTAAATCACAATTAGGGGTGACCTACTCGTATGGCTCACCGCGCCCGTACTACAATCCCAACAACGATCAGTTCAATAAAGACCGTACGCCTTCTTACCAGGACCTGAGTGCGAACATCAGCTATCTGCCGAAGAACTGGCTGATCATCTATGTGTCATGCACCAACCTGCTGGCTCGAAACAATGTGTTCGGGTATGAATACAGCACAACCCCGGATGCGGAAGGAGTATATGCCGGCAGAGCGGTCATGCAACCAGCTAAGCACTTTTTATTGGCAGGCGTGTTCATCACCCTTTCGAAAAACAAATCCGTGAACCAGTTACCTAATCTTTAATTCAATAGCTATCCCACTTTATCAATCAATTACACTTATGAAAACGTTCTCTTTTGTTGTCGTACTTACCTCAATCATGACGGTCACTTTTGCCCAGGATAAATACCTATCCGTGATGCAGAAGAACATTGAGTTGGTTTACAAGGCCGGAACTCCGGAGGAATATCAGTTCGCGATCAATGCACTAGAACGGGTTGGTAATGCGGAGAAGACGAAATGGGAGCCTTTCTATTACTCCGCCTTTGGATACCTGATGATGGCGACCAATGAAAAAGACGGAGCGAAGAAAGATCAGTTCCTTGATTTGTCAGCCGCCGCATTGGCAAAGGCAAAAGCCATTAACGAAAATGAATCGGAGATTGTAGGACTGGAAGGGTTTATCCAAATGATCAGAGTAACGGTCGATCCTGCCACGCGTGGCCCGCAGTATTCGGGCCAGGCAATGCAGTTGTATAATAAATCATTGAGCCTCAATGCGGATAACCCACGCACGCTGGGATTGATGGCGCAGATGCAGTACGGTATTGCCAGTTTCTTTGGTTCCTCCACAGCAGAGGCCTGCGCTACCGCAGCAAAGTCGCTGGAGAAATTTGGTACCTACTCATCACCTAATCCACTCGCCCCGGTGTGGGGGAAAGGCATGGCTGAAAGCATGATGAAGCAGTGTAAATAGAATACGGCTGCAAGCTGTTGGCCAAGGGCCTGAAGCTTCCAACAAAAAACATCATGAATTAACTACTACGTTTACTTTATCTTAGCAACTTATGAAATTTCTTACCTACAGCCACATCATTGCCGGGGCGCTCTCGTTGATTGTCGCACCCATCGCCATGGTGGTATTGAAAGGTGGAAAAGCGCACCGTTTGTCCGGTAAGCTTTTCTTTTGGGCCATGACCTGGATTTTTGTTTCGGCAGTGATCCTATCGGTGTATAAATGGAAACCCTTCCTGCTCATGGTGTCGGTAATCAGTTATTATCTGGCCGTGAGCGGCTACCGTACACTTTTTCAGAAACAATTGTCGCAAGGCAAAGGTATAAAGTGGTACGATTGGCTGGCCGCTATCGCCACGGCCTTGTTTATGCTGGGCTTTGCAGGGTGGGGAGTTTATTTATTGCTGAACGGTAGCGCTGGAGATGGTGTAGTGCTGCTATTTGTTTTTTGCGTGGGCGGATTGGTTAGTGTACGCAGTGAAGTGGTCGCTTTTATCAAACCACCCGATGATAAAAACCGCTGGTTATATAATCACATTGGTAAAATGGCAGGCGGATTCATTGCTTCTGTTACTGCTTTCTCGGTCAATGTACTGACATTTGTTCCCGGAATCTGGCAATGGATATGGCCCACATTGGCAGGAACACCTTTTATTATTTATTCCGTGCGGTGGTATAAAAAGCGGATGGCAGAAGGTGCCCGCATAACGGATGTAGTTCAATTGAAACGATAAAACGAATGGACCGGTGAAGAAAATGTCATTACAAAAATACCTGAAGATAATAGGTATATCGCTTGTCGGTGCGGTGCTGATCACGTATTTGACGTGCCGCTCTTGTGCCCGCGACAGTAATAAATTTCTGATCACTTCTTCGTTTACCGCTCTGATGTGGGTAGTGATGTGGTTAGGAAATGAAAACCTCACGTGTATTATCGATACAAAAATATCATGGGTGAAGCATCCCGTGAGGAGATTTGTAGTGGGCGTTATTGCCACGGTGATTTTTACGGTGATCGTGGCCATTGGGTTGGCCAGATCGTACGAATATGCGCTTCACCTGCGGTTCGGTAATTACAATCAATTTATCATTGTCTCACTGATCATTACGTTCCTCATTTCTTTCTTCCTTCATGGCCGCGAGTTTCTATTGCGTTGGCGCGAGGCTGCGGTAGAGGCGGAACGGTACCAGAAAGAAAATATGATGGCACAATACAAGAGTCTGAAGAGCCAGGTGGATCCTCATTTTCTTTTCAATAGCTTGAATGTGTTGACCAACCTGGTGTATGAGGATGCAGATAAATCGGCCAGATTTATTAAGCAGCTTTCGGAAGTATATCGTTATGTGCTGGACACGCGAAGCAAAGAACTGGTCACACTGGAGGAAGAGCTTAAATTTGTAAATGCCTACCTGTATTTGCAGCAGATACGATTCGGTGACAAGCTTATTATTGACAATGAGATCACTGATCAGCAAGGACTCGTTCCGCCATTGGTCATACAGATGCTGGCCGAAAATGCAATCAAGCACAATGAGGTGTCACAGGAAAATCCATTGCAGATTCACTTATACCGAGAAGGGGATTACGTGGTCGTAGCGAATACGCTTCAGATCAAGAAAGTGCTGGCGGAAGATTCGAAAGGAATCGGATTGGAAAATATTCGTCAGCGCTATGCCTTTCTCACCGAACAGAAAGTAACCCTGATGGATACCGAGGGAAGGTTTGTAGTGAAACTTCCTTTGATTAAGAATGATTAACTCCTGCCGTGATTAGTAGAACTTAGAATAGCCGTTCATGAATGTGTTAATAATAGAAGACGAACCCCTTGCAGCTACCCGCATTGAAAAACTGGTGAGGGAGTTGAAGCCCGAAGCAGTGGTATTGGATAAACTTGATTCGGTGAAGCGTTCGGTAGCGTGGTTTAAATCCAATACCGCTCCTGACCTGGTGCTGATGGATATTCAGCTGGCGGATGGTATCAGCTTTCAGTTGTTCGAACTGTGTGAAGTGAAGGCGCCTGTGATTTTCACGACTGCCTATGATGAGTATGCGCTGAAGGCGTTCAAGGTAAACAGTATCGATTATATCTTAAAGCCGGTGGATAAAGACGAGCTGGCGGCCGCCTTTAGGAAATTAGAGGCACGGATAAGTGTTCCGGCTGTTTCTCCGCAAAAGATGATGGAAAGTATCGGACACGCCATGCAGATGCTTACCAAAAAATACAAGGAGCGTTTTGTGATCAAAGTAGGAGAGCACCTGAAATCGGTAGAAGTGCAGGAAGTAGTGTTCTTCTTCAGTTTAGAGAAAACAACGTTTGCCCAAACGCGAGATGGAAGAAAATATATCCTTGATTTCACCATGGATCAGGTGGAAGGTATCGTTGATCCAGCCCGGTTTTTTCGCATCAATCGTAAATACATCATCGCGGTAGATAGTATTCACGATATGATCAGCTACACCAACAGCCGCCTGAAACTGGTACTGAAGACTTCCGATGATCAGGATATAATAGTGGCCAGAGAAAGAGTGCAGGAGTTTAAGGACTGGTTGGATAGATAAACGCTTCATGTCCCTGGTAAAGTGTTCCCTATTCGAGTTAATCCGAATACTACGCTGTTACGATTTCATTTCCCGTTATCGCCCGGTGCGAATGCACCGCCTCAGCAACGCTCATTTATTGGAAAAATGGATTTAAAAGTCTTACTATCAGGTAATTTCATTCATTCTCAGTTTCTGCGGTAATCCGGATTAAACCCGGCACCTTATTTATAGTCTAATGCCTGTAAATAGAAAATTATGAAACGATATACATTATGCTATAGCTTGTTGATGAGCTTCTGCCTGTCAGCAAGCCTGTCTCAGGCGAAGACTTTTATAAAGAGCGATTCCACTGGTTTGCCGGGTGATCATTTTAGCCTGGAAGGTGCACTTGAATTGTTTAAAAAATCTTCTTCTCCTGAAGAGTTTGAGAAAATGCTCAATTCAGAAGACAACAAAGTCAACAATTTAGATCTTAATGGTGACGGTGAAATTGATTATATCCGGGTGATCGATAAGACCGACAAAGGGGTACATACCTTCATTCTTCAGGCTGCTGTTTCCGAATCGGAAAATCAGGACATTGCCGTGATTGAATTGGAAAAGGAGGGAACAGATAAAAAGGAGGGAACAGATAAAGCAGTGCTTCAGATTGTCGGTGATGAAGATATTTACGGTGAAGAAACGATCATCGAGCCGACAGAAGAAGTAAAAGCAAATGCCGGAACGACAACGAGTACTACCGTGGTCAACGTAGCGGCATGGCCGGCAGTACGGTATGTATATGCGCCATCTTATACCGTTTGGGTATCGCCTTACGGATGGAGAGTAAGACCGGTGTGGTGGAGACCCTGGAGACCCGTTCGCTATGCCGTGTATCATCCTTACTGGGCTCCTTACCGCCATCGGTATGCCGTAGTGAATACCCATCGTGTAGTCTATGCCCGCGGAATTTATCGCCCGGTGAGAACCACTTCGGTTATCGTAACCACACGTCATCAACCTGCGGTAGCCAGCTACAGAGCGACACGTACGACAACCACGGTACATGGCCCGCGAGGCCGTGAGGTGACACGCAAGAGCACGACCGTACAAGGGCCCAGAGGCAATAAGGTAACCCGTAAAACTACGCGCGTGAAGAAGGGAAGAAACTGATTTTAACACCACCACGCATCAGCCACATCAGACCATACTGATGTGGCTTTTTTTATGGAGGCGATAGTAGAATGGGTATTCATTATTTTTTAAACCTTCTTATTATTGCGGATTGTTGACCACTACCCCAGATGACACAGACGCAACCTTCAGATAGGGAATCAGGAAGATGTATTAATTGCCAGCAGGAAGTAAGTACTCCGTATTGCCCTCAGTGTGGCCAGCCGTACCCCGCTGAGCGCATGAGCGTTGGTCATGTGCTGGCCGATTTTCAGGGAAGACCTTATGGCACACGTGGTCTTTTTCTTCGTACGATCAAAGACCTTACGGTAAAGCCAGGTGAAGTGGTTCGTGCGTATGTGATGGGCAACCGCGTTCTTTATAATCGTCCGGTAGGCTATTTTCTTTTAATGATCACCATCATGCTGATCGTCGCTTCGGTGTTGCAGATAGATTATGTCACGTTTCTTCAGGTATCATCGATTTCTGCTGATGGATTGAATGATCATCAGGCTGAGTTAAATAAATACGTACTTCAGTTTATTTCTTCCAATATCAAACTCATCTCACTTGCCTTAATCCCTTTTCAGGCGTTCATTGCCCGCTATTTGTTCTTCCGCAAAAGTGATTTTAGTTATTTGGATCACACCGTTCTTCCTTTTTACCTGGAAGGGCATTTGAATTTGGTGACCATCATCAGTCTGATCGGATTTCGTGTTGCGGGTTTTTATATTCCCTTCTGGTTTACCACAATACTCACGCTGATTTATTTTGGATTTGGCTATACCGGTTTTATCGTTCATCAATCCAAAATAAAGTCCTTCTTCAAAGGAGTAGGGATATTTATTGTTTCACAGTTGGTGGTAGCCATTATCTCCCTGATTGCCGGATTTCTCTATATATTGAATCATCCGGAGATTCTGGAAATGATGAAAAAGAAATAGATAAGATCGCATCAGCACTTCGAAGCAAATTCCTTTATTGTAATTGTCGGTTGGCCTAACTCTTTCCAGGTGTTATCTGCTTCAAATTTTTCCGGATAGTTATTCAGAGCCTGAATCACGTGATAGCCGTAGTCCATTTTTTGAGCGAATGATCCATAGAACCGGACCAGTTCGGGAGGTGCTTTCAGAATGAACAACCGCCCTCCAGAATAATTCCTTTTGAATTCGGCAATGGCTTCGTCACTATTCAATGCCTCAGGTCCTTGTACCACATATTCCTTGTTCTCCTTATTCAGCACCTTCAGTGATTTGATTACCTGTTTGGCATAATCCTGCGCGGCAATGAAATATTGCTTGTGTTTTGATTCACCGGACAGCAACAGGAAACGGCCCATTTTATATTGTGCCAGAATGGTTTCCATAAAAGTGGAAGGATAGAAGATGGTATAGGGAAGACCAAATTCTTTGATCATCTTCACTGCGGCCAGCTTTATATCAAATACCCACCAGTTAAATCCATCCGTTCCCTGGTAGTTCTGTACAAGCGAGGAGAGATAGACGATGCGCCTGATACCTGCTGCCTTGGCCAGGGGAAGTAAGAGCTGGATTCCCTCCAGTTCGCTATGCCAGTGGCCAGGTTTTTCGGTTTGCTTGACAGAGAGATTGAGATAAAGCACATCCTTGCCAACAAAGAGCCGTTTCAGATCACCTTCATTTTTCAGGTCGCCAGGAATAAGATGTATGGCTGCCGGAACTTTCTTGCGTGCCGACTCGATATCACGCACGAGGGCGGTAATTAAAAAGCCGGCATCATGAAGTGCTTTGGCTACCGGCTTTCCAAGCATTCCGGTTACTCCGATAAAGGCAATTTTCTTATTCATCTATGATTTCTTCTTTTTAAAATAAAAATATAAAGGCACTCCCAGAAAAGTCAGGAGCAATCCAAAAAGTGAATGGATCAATGCGGTTTTGCCATCGAGGTAATTCTGAATGTCGTTATACAAGGTGATGATGAGAAAGAAGGCAGAGAATAAAATGAATCCTGCCGGCAGAAACGGATATCCCCATACTCTATAAGGTCGCTCTGCATCGGGCATTTTCCTGCGCAGGATAAAGATGCCATAAGCGCTCAGTCCATAAAACAACCAGCTCACAAACACGAGCATGTCGGTCAGCATATCAAACGATCCGC
Organism: Flammeovirgaceae bacterium; assembly: GCA_023251155.1. Lineage (GTDB taxonomy): Bacteria > Bacteroidota > Bacteroidia > Cytophagales > Cyclobacteriaceae > ELB16-189. Next base: position 23,175 of record JAHEZH010000077.1, read on the forward strand.
TGACTACTAACAACGAAGTCCATAGGCCATGAAGCAGCAACGCATTACTGGGGCTGTTGAACCTGGGATGTACTTCACTCACCCAATGAAAGAAACGTTTCTCCTGTGCCATCGCAAAACTAACCCGTGCCGTGGCCAGTATATTTCCGTTGGTCGTGCCAAAGGTGGAAAGCATGACCAGTGCGGCAATCAATCCTCCGCCGGCAAAACCAAATGCTTGGGTAGCGGCATCCGAAGCAACAAAGGAAGATCCCGCGATGGCATCAATGGGTAATACATACGTATAGGAAAGAACGATCAATCCATAGACGACGATGGTGATCACCAGCCCGATCATCAAACTTCGCGGAATGTTACGCTGCGGATCTTTGATCTCCCCGGCGATGAATGTGATATTGTTCCATCCATCATATCCCCAGAAGGCACCCGATGTGGCCGCAATGATGGTGATGATCAGTGGCCAGCCACTAAAATGAATGACCGAAGAGTCGGTAATACTATTTGCCCACGATCCTTTTCCAAAAGCCATCAATCCGATAACAAGGAAAGCCATGGCGGCCACTTTCAATGCAGTAAAAATCACTTGTATTCGTCCGCCCGATTCAACACTGCGGTAGTTTACCCAGGTGAGCAGCATGATGAGTACAATCGTTAATGATTTCACACCAACGTTTTCCAAGGGATAGATTGTGCCGACTCCGGGAATAAAAAGCGAAAGAAGATGCTCGGTCTCTGTTGAAAAACGGGGAAGTGTATAAAAGTATTCGGCATAGATGGAGAACACGTAGGCAATCGAGGCGACACCTGCCGTATTGAATACTGCGAATGCTGCCCACCCGTAAAGAAAGGCAATGAAGTCGCCATACATTTTTTGAAAGAAGATATACTGGCCACCGGTTTCAGGGATCATGGCGGCAACTTCCGCATTGGTGAGTGCTCCACAGAGTGTGATTAATCCACCGATTACCCAAATGCCCAGCAATAGCAAAGGTGAACCAAGCTGTGAGGCCATGAGTGCAGGCTTCATAAAAATGGCGGAGCCAATAATACCACCCACTACAATGGAGACGGAAGACCAGAGGCCAAAGGTTCGGGTGAGCTTGCTCATCAACTTGAAATTTAAGTAACTTTACGCAACCCGTTATACTCAAATTGGAAATAAATGAAATCACTGTTTTTTAAACTGTTATTTGTTGTTGCCTGTGTTTCTTTTTCAGGCTTTGTAAAACCATCATTTGAAGAGGCTGAACTGGTTTGCATGCGGACGCAGAAATCAAGTAACACGTGCTTTTATAATTTCAAGATGGGAGGTATTCCCTATCACTTCAAGGACGTGGGGTGCAAGCGTAAGAAAGAAGACGTGGTGAAAGCCGTTAATGCCGGTGAGTTTGCTTTGCTGAAGGACTGGAAGATTGTATGCCCTGAAGAAAAGAAGAAGGAAGAACCCAAAGCAGATAAAACTGACTTCTGACTTTATTCTTTACTTAATCCATCCTGATGTCGTTCCGCTGACATATCCTGAGTGCTTGTATCGCGTATAGTAGCAGAAGAATCAAAACCCTCGATACATGAAAAATGTTTTTCTCTGGATCTCCCGACTGCTGGCGGCTATGATCATGTTGCAAACGCTGTACTTCAAATTTACCGCCTCAGAAGAATCCGTTTATATTTTTAGTGCCATTGGTATGGAACCCTGGGGGCGAATAGCAGTAGGTATAATGGAATTAATCGCATCACTTTTGTTGATCATCACGTCCACGGCGTGGCTGGGTGCGCTGCTTTCGTTAGGGCTGATGCTGGGCGCCATAGGAATGCATCTCACCCTCTTAGGAATAGAAGTGAAAAACGATGGTGGCTACTTGTTCATCCTGTCGTTAATCGTGACCGTCTGCTCGCTTTACGTTCTTTACAGTGAACGTGAAAAGATAACGGGTGTATGGAAACGCCTTCGTTTTTAGTTGCCTTTCAACAGGGTAATTACCTTTTCCAGCTCTGCGCTCACCGCTTCATTGCTGCTCAGGTATCCTTTCAATGCTTCCAGTTGATAATTAGGGATGGCCTTCTCTTTGGCTGCCTTGTCCGCGATATCGGTAAGTAAATCCAGGACATCTTTTTTATCAGCCATGTTTTCCAGGGAAACTACTTTTGTCTGAAGGTTTTTGATGGCTTCCGTCTTGTCGCTGATGAGCGCAGGAGCGGGCACTGTTTCTGTAGCGACCACGGCAGGTACCGGCTGAGGTGTTTTTGATTTGGTAGCGATACAGGTATTGTATTCATCAATGATTTTGTCCAGATCACCTCTCTTCAGTTGTTCATTTTTTACTTTGGTATATACCTCCGGGCAATCTTCGATGTAATTTGAAATCAGTTTTTTGAACCCGATGTTGGGCACTTCCAGTGATTGTCCATCCATTTTCACCAGGTAACGTCCATCGTAAGTCATCTGGTTGGCGGGGCGGAACAAATACAGGCTGACGTACCCGCTTTTGACCAACTTCATAAAGCGGATCGAGTTGGTATAGCGTTGAGGTATGTACACTTCATTGTTTACCGAAATCGCTCTTACCTGCACGGCAGTATAAGTGGTTTTATTCTTTTTCCCGGCTACCAGTTGTACCCTGTCCAGCAGATCGTAGGTAAGAATTCGCACTTCCCCCCTCAGCGTATCTCCTTTTGAGGTAACGACATAATCACTTTGAGCAAAAATAAATGTGGAACACGCAACAATAATTAAAGTAACAAGAAACGCTCTCTTCTTCATGAATGGGTATTTAATCGCTCAAATAAGGTACATGCGCGCATGGATTGCAAGCCTCATTACAAATTATTTCGGCTTTAGCCGCCCTGCCTCCTTCAGTGCTTTGCTGATCAGCCATTCCAGCTGGCCATTGGTACTTCGGAATTCATCCGCAGCCCACTTTTCCACCGCTTTTAATAATTCCGGATCAAGCCGCAGTACAAATGGTTTTTTCTGAGCCATAGGTTACTCCCAGGTTTAAAAAATAAGTTCATCGGTAAAAAATACTACGCTTACTGATTCAACGTTCCGGTGTTTACTACCGGGTTCACATCTTTATCACCGCACAGTACCACCATCAGGTTGCTGACCATGGCTGCTTTGCGTTCTTCATCCAGGTCAATGATTTTTTTCTGAGATAAACTATCCAGCGCCATCTCGACCATGCTTACGGCACCTTCTACAATTTTAAAACGGGCTGCCACCACCGCAGAAGCTTGTTGTCTTCTCAGCATGGCACCCGCTATTTCAGGGGCATACGCCAGATGACCAATGCGCGCTTCAATCACATGAATGCCTGCCATGTCCAGCCGGTTCTTCAGGTTTTCTTCCAGTGCATGGTTCACTTCATGATGACCAGATCGCAGCGTGAGTTCGGTTTCATGATCAAAGTTATCGTACGGATACAGCCCGGCTAATGTACGCACGGCTGAGTCACTCTGAATGAGTACAAAGTTCTCGTAGTTATCGACTTCAAAGGCAGCTTTAAACGTATCGCGCACCTGCCATACCAGAATCACACCGATCTGGATGGGGTTCCCTACTTTATCGTTCACTTTTATCTTATCCGAAACAAAATTGCGCGC
>JAHEZH010000206.1 GCA_023251155.1 Flammeovirgaceae bacterium
GTACCCGTACAGCCATTAGCATTATCTTCCTTAACGGTAACATAATAAGTACTTCCGGCAGGTTGACCAGGAAAGGTATTGCTCACTTGTAATGAACCACCATTAAGAGCGTATTTAACCGAACCAATCGCGTTTGTTGCGGTTACAGTTATTGCCCCATCGTTTTTACCGACACAACTCTCTGGTGTAATCGAAGATACATTAACCGTAATTAAAGCAGGCACGGATACATTAAGTCCATTAAACGGAGTGGAAGTACACCCTTTGGCATCAGATATCACAACACTGTTTATGGATGTTTGAAGTCCGGTAAACTCGTGACCGTTCGCAAGATTACCTGTAACTGCCGTAGCTCCATTGAGCGAATATTTGTAAGAGCCATTGCCACCGGTCACGCCACTGATGGTGATTTTCCCTGTACCTGTACCACAAGCTGGATTAGTTACTGCTGAACTCCCGGAGAATGGATCGGGAATGATCACATCCTGAGGCTGAGACACACATCCGTTTTTATCTTTGACAACTACGGTATGCACAACCCCAGTAGTCAATCCGGTTTTCACTGATGAACTTTCAAATAGTCCGCCATCATAACTGTAGCTATAGTCCGATAAATTACCTGTACCGCCCGTTTTCGTAACGGTAATCTCTCCGCTCGTTGTAGTGCTATTACAATAGCTGGGTAGAGGATGGGCTCCAACCGCAGCAACATCATTGACCGTAACGGCACTGATCACACGACTATTCATATTAGGAGTTGGGCAGGAGTCATGTATCGTTATTGAACCATAGTTTCCAACCCCTGCCGTCAGCACATTAGATGACTGAAAGGAAGTACCCATAAGGCTATAGCTGTAGGGAGCCTTACCCCCTGAAGCGGTAACCGTAATCTCTCCATTGCTATCTCCATTACATTTTATTTGTGAGCCATTATAGTTTGAGGTAACTGTGGCTGAGCCCGTCAATGCATTGCGCGGTCCGACAGGAACAACAACATCAAACCATTGAGCCGTACCACAGTTACCATAATTACTCTCGGCTAAAACATAATACGTACCGGATGGCAGAGCATTACCATTTACTACATTGGAGGGGTTAGGGTCATCTATGGCAGGAACAACTTTACTGTTATAAACACCAACATGAAAAGTCTCCCCCGGCTCAGCGGCTCGCCCCGGGTCAATGACAAAACCACTTACATAACCATCTGTTCCTCCTAAACAAACAGGGGCGATTTGATTAGTAACTCCTGTGACCACCACCGGAGCAGCGAGAAAAGAATAACCGGTAATAACATTACTGGGAGCAGAACCACAGTTGCCTACGTAATAACGAAAGGCAACAACTTCTCTATAATCCAATCCGGGCAGCATACTCTTGCTTACGGCCAATGAACTGGCAGTGGTTGTGCTAAAAGTACTCCAGTCCTGAAGCACAGTGCCACTTTCATTTTTAATCTGGTATTGCCAGGTGTAGGAACTATAGCCGCCAGTACCTGTGATGGCCGTTAGTGTAATGGAAGAAGAAGAAGAACAATAAGAACCAGGAGCTGAACCCATTAAACTGAAATTGATTGGTTCTATTTTAAAACTCACTTCAACTCCATAACAATAGCCGTAATTACCATTAAAAATATCACAATCGTTAAGACTTATACTTTCGGAGTAATCTGAAGAACAAGTAACAACAACGTTATTACACTGCCCATCCGAACTCTCGCTCGTAGAAATAGCCCTGATTAGAGTAGGTTTCTTATCCCAATATAGTACTCCCACAAACACATATTGGGATTCGTTACCATCACTCATATATATATTTGCCGAAGATCCGTTACAGCCACCATTACCATCACCAGCTGATCCAGAATAAACAGTAACTTTATATTTCTTCTGTCCAAAGCAATAAGCTGTTAATAATAGAAAAAATATAAGCAGAATATTTTTGAACATAATCTTTAAGATTTTTTCGCTAAAAATTCACTTTTATTACTTCAGAGAAACTACTCTCCCCGCCATCGCCAAAAACAACCTTCACACGATAGCCATACTCCGTATCCATCAATAAATTTTTATCTTCAAAATCAGTTCTGCTACCCGGCAATGTTTTGTACAAGCTCAGTGGCTCCACTCCTGCAGACCGGTAGATCATTACCTTACTCACTCCTTTCGTATCATATTTCCATTTCAGGCGGATCAGTTTTGCCGTGCGATCTATTTCATAAGTAATATTCTCTATTGCTTTTCTTTTCAAATCAGGAAGTGCTTTGCCCAGCACCGGCTTGCTCATAGCCGAGCGATTACCTGCTTTATCAAAGGCGATAAAGGAATAATAATATTCCTGATTCAACACAGGAGGAACATCGCGCCAGGTAAGTGTATCCTGAGTCGTAAAGCGATGAATAGTACTCCACGTTTGTTGCGCTTTGCTTTTCCGTTGTAATACATAGCTATCCACATCTTCACTGGGACTTTTAATTCCTTTAATAACAATAGCACCCGTTACTGCTTTAATGGATTGGATGGAAGGTGCTACCGGGGGAACACGATCCGGTTTTTCAACCAGCACTACTTCTGAATACAAAGAGGGATTATGCCGGTTATCTTCCGCACTGATTTTATAGTAAATCTTCGAGGTCAATGATTGTAATGAAATGGTATCACGATAAGATGCTGCGGATACCGGATGGGAAGAGATTTGTGAAAACTCAGCACTTTTAAAATTGGACCGGAAGACCCGATAGCCCAGCAGGTCTTTTTCTTTGTTGTTTTTCCATGTCAGGCTAACAATGCCCAGAGTATCGATCTTTATTTCTAATCCTGTTGGTGCTGCAGGTGGAATGCTGTCTGCCAATTGAATTAAATGAGGCATCGACAAGGTAGACTCCCCGTGCTCACCCACTGCCTTGATACGGTAATAATTTGTACTGCCGGGTGAGGTGTCAGAAAAACTGCGCGTTGCAGCAGGAAGAATTTCTTTATTTACGCTTGCATATACTCCTCCTTCGTTGGCTGATCGTTCCAGGTAAAATCCTTTCACCAGTTTTTTATCACCTGCCACGCTCCATATCACGGACACCGATGCATTAGCTGTTTCTCTCGCTTCCTTAATTAAAGGTCGTGCTTTCATCGGCTTAAAACCGGTTCCGCTGATTACTTCCGAAGGCCTTCCTGTTTCACCGAAAGGATTCACTCCGCGTACCCGGTAATAATAAAGCACATCATTAGAAGGCAATGAATCAGTAGCAGCAAATTCAGTGTCTGCTTCACCCGGAAATCCAACAAAAGGAAGTTTGCTGATACGTTCAAAATTCTTTTGCTTGTCTACGGAGCGTTCAATAACAAAGCTGGTGTACATCCGCTCTACGACTGCCCGGGGCCAGTGCAGTCGCACTACACGATTACCAAACTCACCTCGTAAACCTTCCGGTGCAGCGGCACTGGTAGTATCGCGCAATCCGATATAGACCAAACCGGTATCTGCTTTTACTATGTTCGATGAAGACACAAACACTCTATATAAATAACGTTCATTTTTTCTTGCTGTGCTGTCTTTGAAAGCCAGTCCGGAAAGCTGCGCGGTCCTGAACGATTGGTCAGCCGCAAATAAAGCAAACGAAAAGCGTTGATTCTGTTCCTTTGTTTTGCTGACCATTTCAAAGACACCGGATTTCTTTGCAGGCGTTTTCACTTCAAAGGATGAACCATAAATAGCCTGTGCAGCAATGGATGAAAAATCATTGACGGCTGCATTCTTCTCCCATAAAGCAAGAGCAGCAGGCTTAATCAACGGTGCATTTAAAATTATTTTTTCAGGACGTGGCAACAATTGTTCATCCCTTCCAATGGTATAACGTTCTACAATATATCCTTGCTGATTGGCATGCGTCCACACAAATGCATCGGAAGGTGCCCAGCGAAGAAGGATAGCCGATCCCGTTGACTTGGCCAGCAGTTTTACCGCATGCTTCTCCTGTGCCTTCAATGCCATGGGCAGCGATAAAAAACCCACTATAAATAAAAATCCTATCCGCATCATTTTATCAATTGGGCAAAAGCCCTTACTCTATTTATTTTATTTATTTATTCCACGGGCTGAAGACCGTGGCAATCTTTTTTAGCCCACGAATGCACGAATAATGTACTAACTGACTCATCTGATCACGGCTCTTTTCTCTTTTAACTATTCACTCTTTAGCCATTAACTTATTAATCAATCGGGTTATCCATCACCACTTGTCGTTGCGAAAGCGATGTCTCACTTCCCGGTTTGTAATACTTCAATGTTATTTTATACTGTCCTTTGGTAATCATAGGAAACTGACTCCATAGAATTTTTTCAATCCGAGGTGTAGCCGATGGCCCTCCGTTAACCAGGTAACGATTGGCAGCTTTGTACTGAATCTCCGTGAAGTCGGCATTCATGTAGTAAGGCGCGTCATACAAAAAGTAAGGCTGTGCCTGCAGTGAAAAATTCTCGGGTGATTGCTGATTGATACCAAGGTCAGCAGGAGTCTGGATAATTCTTACTGATCGTGTGGGAGGCAGTCCGATGAGTGAAGGTTCACGACTAATGGTGATTACTACATCCAATGGATATCCTTCATAGATGAGCGGATAAATGATGTCATTGTAATATGCGTTTCCCGAGAAATCGGCCTCAACCTTAATCAATGGCTTATTGCCTGTAAATGCCGTTCCGGAAAGTTCTGCCTGGTCAAATGGTTCATCCATTTGCAAACCTGTTTTCAAATAATGCACTCTCCAAAGCACTCTTAATCCTCTCAGTGTTGGGTCTAAAGGTTGAGCCGCTATTTTATCTGATAGCCGTCCATATTTACTTGTACGGAAAAACGCACTGAAAATGCTTTTCTCCTGCAATTCACTGATTGTCCCTTCTGCTTTCTTACCTGTTACTTCCGTATCCAGCGATTCACCGTTCACACTTACTTTATTGGTAGACTGTGATACATTTCGATCAACAGACGCAGTGCCGCTTTGTGCAGGTACATTGACTAACTCAAATGCATAGAGTTGGTTCATCTGCAAATTGGAAGGTGTAGTAAAGCTGACAGTATTGTTTGCATACGTGAATCCAAATTCTGATTTGGTCTTATCAGCAGCGGTAAAACGACCGGTCTGTCGCCATTCTGCACCAGGAGTGAATAAATACGCTTGTCCTTTTTTTAACTTGATATACCCTTCATTGCTTTCCTCTTTATAATAGTTGAGCTGCCCTACTACCGGATAGCTATACGCTACATTTTCCAATGGGATATAATCTGGCGCTTCGCCTGTGGTGAAAGTTACTTCTTTGCTTTCTATGATCTTTTGTCCATTCTCTGTGACGACCATCCACGTTCCATTTTTCAACTCTTCAAAACTTACTTTTGCGCTTGCCTTCACTTCCTTTTTAGGAGGAAGTACTTCAAATGAATTGAATGCCACCACATCATGTGTGTCGTTCCATTGCAATGAGCCCTGAATCGGCTGCCCATCGGCAGTCAGTTGAAACTGATCCAGCTTGATGCGAAAAGATTTCTGAACGTTATCTTCTTCCAGCTGGAAGAGCTGCTCTACGGGCATATTGAATACCGCCTGCGGCGTATTGAATACATTCACATTTTTTTCTGCATTCTCCGGAGTGAGCTGGGCAATCACTTGTATGTTGTCTAACACACTACCTTTGTTCTGCATGAGCTCGCATTTTTCTCCCAGCGTTACCTGGAACTGGCAATTCCCTTTCACCAATCCACCCAATACACTGAAGCGTCCGCCCACTGTACCCTGCATCCAGAAAGGATTTGGCAGTTGTGCCTGTAAAACAGCAGCGGCTGCAAGGTTTAATATCTCTACACTTTTGCGTTTACCAAATACTTTCACACTGATGCCGATCTTCCCTTCGAAGTAACCGTATGCCTGCCCGTTGGCATACCATCCGTTTACGCCAATGCGCTGGTTGCTTCCCGCACAACGTGCGTCTCCATAGTTTTTCAACATGATGTCGAAGCCGGCACCTGCACTGAAGTTGGCATAGAACATCAGGAACTGAAGATCACCCGTACTTACACTGAAGGAGGTACCGAATGCAAAGCCGCCACCTGTGCCAATGGTATTCAGGTCTTTCATGTAATCGAAATTCTTTCCTGCCAGTATGCGCGATACTTCTGCTGGCGGTGGCGGACTACCTGGAATTTTTGTGCCCACCATAAAGTATGCATCGGCATTGGCTTTGAGTGGGCCAATACCTAATCCTAAGTTAAAGCGTTGATCGGGTGTGCCCACATACACATACCATTCAGAAGGAGCAAAATGAAGTACAGCTTCACCGCCACCGGTGATCAATCCGCCACCGGCATTGATGTTCACATGAAAGTTGCCATGCAATACTTTGTTTTCGAAATCATAGCTGATAAACACACGTGCTGAAACCTGTCCTTTCTCACCTGCTGCCTTACCAACCTCACCGTGAATCTGTTTGATGGTGGTCTCATCAGGTCCATTAGCGTTGAGCAAACCTTTGGTAGCCGATGACAGTTTCTGATCCATCTTCGAGACAACCGAGGTCATCTTCTTTGTCGAAGCTTCTACTTTCGCTAATACACCATCTACCGGAGGTGTTGCTAAAAATCCATTACCCATAAAGGAGATGTACCTCACCCCGCCTCCATCATAAAATGCAATTTCAAAAGTAGCATCCGCAGTGAATGCTTCCGGTGACGGAGAAGAGCCGATTGATATCGATGCCTTTAATCCTAACCCGCTTTCTGCTGAAGGCATATACACAATACCGGAAGCGGTTTTACCCAATTCACTTCCACCGGTATCGGCTACTTTCATTTTATAATAAGCACCTCCGCCAAAACCATAGATCGCTACACCTGTAAAAATGGGGATACCAGGTTTGAACTCGGCCATGGCATCCGCATACCAGTAGCGCATGCCTTTTACATTACCAAAGATAGCTGTGGCTTTTACTTTGATACCCGGCTGAAACTCCGCATTCACCACGCCATTAAAGCCATCGCCATATACCAGGTCGTTGCGATAGAAGGTAAGTGAGCCATTGATTTTGAAAGCCCCTCCATCGATGTCTACCGCGATGCTGCGCAGCTGCACATCTTTATAGCGCCAGCTCTGCATACCGGCATCGCTGTTCATCGTGCCAATTACAGTAAGGCCTGCATCCGCAGCAAAGCTACCGCTTGACTCTCCTACCAGGTTAAGCTTCAGATCAAACTCCAGTGCTACTTCCGTATCACTCAGGTTCTTCATGCCGATGTTGTTTATACTTACCGGGAAGCCGGCCATCTTCTGCTGCAGGGCTTCTGATCCAAAAGAAAAAGCACCCACTTTAATGTAAGGCTTCACAGCTTGTATCTCCAGGTTTTCAAACCGGATATCCGCCAGCTCCACTCCCTGGCCACCATCGCTTAGCCGCGGCTGAATTGTCATCTTGCCATGCAGAATAGCTTTAGGAAAGAAACGATGATCGATAGTGACCACTTGTAAACTGGAGCCTGCATAAATCTCTACTTTGCCTGCCTTGAATAAAGGAAAGCTCATGTCGCTCTGCGAAACCACGCTGAATAAATAATCACCGTTGGCATCCATCATAGCGGTATAGCCAAATGGTTTTTGTTTATCCCCTACCGGTATTATGATGTCACCATCCAATGAAGCGGCTACCAATGTATTGGCACGAAGCTCTACGCCAACAGAATCAAGCGAGAACGCCCAGCCACTCATGTCACCATAATCAATGGGAATGAGATTGGTTCCTGAAACCGTACCACTGAATCCGTTATTGTCGAGCAGCAGATCATAGCCGGCCAGTGTAATGCGGCCTGCAGTATTTTTCGATTTCAGTTCCTGCGGCAGCCGCACCGACAGCTCGCGCATATAAATGCCACGCCATAAATTGGCCAGTTGCGGATTGGCAAAGTCGGCATTATAGTTTTCGGGAAACTTCACATTAGGTGCATTACGCAGATCACTGAAATCAAACACCGCGTTCTGTACAGTAAAACCAAAACCCTTCAGGCTCGTCACCTGAAAATCGGGCAAGCTTACCTGCACAATCAAATCGTTCCAGTTGCTCAGTATACTTTTAAAAGAAGCACTTACACGACCCGCTGGTTGAACGGTGCCATTCACATTTTCAGGCACCAGCAGATCACGTGAGAAGATGATATTTGCATCAATGCCCATTTCCTTGAAGCCATCACAATCCATGGTGACATACGTGCCCGTTCCCTGCTGACCTCCCTTCAATACCAGTTGAATTTTATCGCCACTGAAGCTGATGGGAAAATCACCGAGTAACTCAAGGCGTGCATCACCGACTATACCACCCGCTTTGCTCAGCTTGATGCCGCGTGCCATAAAGGTTAATGTCTTTCCGTTTTGCGGAACTTCCAGCTGCATGAACACATCCAGCTCGGCATGTGTAGGTTTGATGCGCACCGCATGAATAGCAATATCATAACTGATTCCACCAATGGTTTTGGAAATGCCTACCGGCAACTCAAACTTCGAATTCGCATCAATGTTGGTAATGAAATTCTGTGCCGACCTTACCTTGGCAAAGATGGTGCGTGCCAGATCAATCTGCCGCTGAATAGAATCGTTGGAAGAAACAGTTTCTTCTTCCAGTATATCCGATTGTACTTCGTCATACCCGTTGACTTTCAGTGGAGAAAGATAAAAAGTAGAATCTTTCTTAGTACGAAGCAGTGTGCTGTCAGCAACCGCAGCATTACACCACACCGCACTCACCACAAAAAACACTAAAAATAAAATCTGCTTCATTGACATTATACTTAACCTGTTAATTAAACACATCAACTACTAATTCTCCGAGTTCTCAAGTCCCAATACCAATTTCCCGATACCTAACACCCAAGTCCCAACTCAAAACTTATCCCGCAAAATCTCATACTCCCCATTCCCCTTCAGCCACGTTCTTACAGTTTGCAACGCCACCACATAATCCGTTGTAACTACATCACCACTCTCATCCAGCTTTAGCGGATAGTCTTTGATGGCAGGCGCAATCATCTCCATGATGCGATAACCACAAGGGATACTGGCATCCTTCTCTTCATTGGCCGTATGGCAATTCTTTGCATCGCTGTTCAGTGCTTCGATCAGATAATTGAGTACCGGCCTCGCCCGTGTGTACACCAGGTCAGGAAAGAGCTGATACACGACATCATCACTGACGGGTATACGTTGCAGACGATTCATGATATTGCTAATGGCTTGTTCATCACCCATGCGTGCCAGCGCCAGTAAGGCCGACCAGCGCTCCACCTTGCCCTCGGTACGCGACTGCGACAAGGCAAGCAACTCACTCTGAAGTTCCATCATCTCAAAAAAACCAACCAGCTTGATCAGCTGTGGCGAACGAAAAGCTTTTGTTCTGAAAATACTACGGATACTATCCTTATGACCAGGAATAAAATTACTTTGCTTGAACTCGGTGAGGTAGGTGATTGCCACTCCGGCATTACCTGTGTTCTTATCTTTGATCCCTTCAATCAATAAAGCGATGGCCTGCTGACGCACAGAAGCCAGTTTGGATTGAATGCCTATAGCCCTCACTATGGCAATAGCTCTTCCACGCACCTGATCAACACTGTCTTTCAGGTAAACAGGCAGTTCACTCAATACGCTCTTTGCATTATCAGCATGAAGTACTTCTTTTGGAATATTCACGCTTTGTTGCTTACGCACTTGCGAAAAGTATTCTGCCAGCTGCTTTGGTTGGGCAAGCAGTAGGTGTGATGAAAGAAGTAGTACTATGGTGAGGACTTTGTACATTTTTATATTTTTATCTTCCTTATGT
>JAHEZH010000207.1:0-7575 GCA_023251155.1 Flammeovirgaceae bacterium
TCGATCTTGTCTGAATCCAGTTTGACGTATACGCCTTTGTTAAATTCAAGCACACCATTATCATCTTTCAATCGCTGTTCGCGCCCCATGCTGGCAAAGAGGTAATCGCGAAAAGTACGGTCGTAGCTGCTGTCGATGACAAATCCGGAATTTCCTTGTATCTCTGCACGACACACCACACTCTGTGCTGTATATTCTACCCGGTCAAATATATTGTCAGACGGCACGAAGGTCATCGGCAGGAAGTACAACTCCGGTAAGCGTTGCACATAATGCACTTCAAGAATCGTGATGAAGTGCATGTTACCATCTACCTTAAGTGGTATCACTTTATTGACGGCCACTTTATTGATGATCTTGGCTTTGCCACCAAACCAACGGCATTTCTTCATGAAGGGCTGGAAGATCTTGCGTTCAAAGACCCTGATCTCGTTATAGTTGTTGAAGATCTTCTCCCACGAGGTGTCTGTCTTCAGCAATTGTAATTCGCTTCCACCGCTTTCATTCTCTTTGTTCTCCGGCGTATCGGCCTGAAACCAGAAGTAGCCATAAGGCCCCATGGTAATGCTGTACTCGCCATTTTCCACCGGCTTGAATCGATTCTGACTGAATACCTCCGTAATCTCGGCTCCTTTAAAAGCAGATAGATCTAACGTAGCGGCTTGCGAGAACTGAGAAAGGTTGGCCACCACAATGATCTGCTGATTCTCATAGCTTCGCACAAACGACAAGACTTTTGCGTTGTCACTGTCTATAAACTTCAGATCTCCTCTGCCAAATACCTGTAAACGCTTGCGCATGGCGATTGCATTTTTGATCCACCATACCAGCGAAGAAGGATTTTCTTCCTGCGTAGCAACATTGACCGATTCGTATCGATAGACCGGATCAGTAATAACCGGAAGATGTAACTTTTGTGGATTAGCCGTAGAGAATCCTGAATTCAGATTCATGTTCCACTGCATGGGTGTGCGCACTCCGAAGCGATCGCCCAGGTAAATGTTGTCACCCATTCCTATTTCATCTCCATAATACAACACCGGTGTGCCAGGCAATGAAAACAGGATGGTGTGAAGCAGCTCTACTTTTCTGCGGTCGTTATTCAACAACGGGGCAAGTCTGCGGTGAATACCCAAGTTGTGTTTGGTATTGGGATCTAATGCGTAGGCTTTAAAGAGATAATCTTTCTCTTCTTCCGTCACCATATCCAACCCAATCTCGTCATGATTGCGAAGGAATACCGCCCACTGGCTGTTGGGAGGTGTAACCGGGGTTTGCTCAATGATATCGATGATGGGGTAGCTGTCTTCGGTGCGCAGACCAAGAAACAGCCGTGGCATGAGCGGATAGTTGAAGTTCATGTGACATTCCTGTCCGTCACCAAAGTAAGCAGCAGCATCTTCGGGCCACAGGTTGGCTTCGGCAATCAGAATGCGGTCCTTGTAATCCTTGTCGATATGACTTCTCAGCTTCTTAAGGAAAGCATGGGTCTGCGGAAGGTTTTCAGAGCTGGTTCCCTCCTGCTCGAACAGGAATGGCGCGGAAGGAAGACGAAATCCATCCACTCCCAGCTTTAACCAGAAGTCAGCTACTTTAAACATCTCCAGTTGTACTTCCGGATTTTCAAAGTTCAGCTCGGGCTGGTAGCGATAGAAGCGGTGCCAGTAGTACGAGCGTGCTTCATTGTCCCACGACCAGTTCGATGCCTCTCCATCAGAGAACATCACACGCGCATCTTTGTACTTTTCAGTGGTATTGCTCCACACATAATAGTCTTTGAAGCGCGAGCCGGCACGTGCCTTGCGCGACTTCTGAAACCACGGATGCTGATCAGAAGTGTGATTCAAAATCAATTCGGTGATGATGCGTATGCCACGCTTGTGCGCTTCTTTCAAAAAGAGCTTGAAGTCGGCCAGCGTTCCATAGTCAGGGTCAATGTCGTAATGCTCGGTTACGTCATAGCCATCGTCCTTGCGCGGAGAGGGGTAAAAGGGTAATAACCAAAGCGTGTTCACACCAAGGTCTTCCAGGTAATCGAGCTTTTCAATCAGGCCAAGGAAATCGCCAATGCCATCTCCATTGCTATCATAAAACGAGCGAACACTGAGTTCATAGATGATGGCATCTTTGAACCAAAGCGGGTCATTATTTTTTATAGGGGCTGCCATGCGTTACATGTTCGATTCGTGAATTTCCAATTTAAATAAATGGAATGGCATCTTGTTGGGGTTCAGTTCCACAAAATTCCATTCCTGCGTCCAGGTGTAGTGCTCGTCCGTCATCAGGTCGTGCAGCTTCACGTTGATTTTATCTCCTGTGTTCAATTTCCACTTCGGCAACTGAACGTATCCCGCCTGTCCATTGTGAGGGTCAAGGTTTACCACCACCAGTACTATGTTGGATAGATCATCCGTGGCTTTCAGGTAGGCGATGAGATGGTCATTACCTACCGAACAAAATAGCGTATTCCATGTGGTTTGTAATGCGGCATTTTCGTTGCGCGCTTTATTGACCATAGTAATAATATCCGTCATGCGATTGGTCTTCTTCCAATCGTAGTGTTTCACCTCGTATTTCTCTGAGTTGTGGTATTCTTCTTTGCCCTGAACCGGTACGTTCTCATAAAATTCATAAGGCGGTCCATAGATTCCGTAGTTGGATGAGAGCGTGGCGGCCAGTGCCAATCGGGCGATGAAGATGTTCTCACCCTGGTGTTGAAGGTGATAGGGAAGAATATCGGGAGTATTTGGCCAGAAGTTAGGTCGGAAATAATTGCGTGACGGACTGCTGGTCAGTTCCGTTACGTAATCCGTGATCTCCTGCTTGGTAACCCGCCAGGTGAAATACGTATAGGATTGAGTAAAACCGATCTTGCCTAATGAAGCCATTACCTTGGGTTTGGTAAATGCTTCAGCGAGGAACACCACATCCGGATACTGCTTGTGCACTTCGGTAATTGCCCAATGCCAGAAAGGAATGGGTTTGGTGTGCGGATTATCAACCCGGAAAACAGTGACCCCCTGCTCTACCCAATAAATGATTACGGACTTCAGTTCTTCCCAAAGTTCTTTCCAGTTATCGGTTTCAAAATTGAACGGATAAATGTCCTGGTATTTTTTAGGAGGGTTCTCTGCATATTGAATCGAACCATCCGGGCGCTGCTTAAACCATTCCGGATGCTCTTTTACATACGGATGATCAGGCGCACATTGAAAAGCAAGATCCAGCGCGATGGCAATGTGGTGTTTCTTTGCTTCCGCAATGAGCTTCTTGTAATCTTCGATGGTTCCCAGTTCCGGCAAGATGGATTTGTGCCCGCCTTCATCGCTGCCGATGGCCCACGGAGAGCCCGGTTCACCCGCTTCGGAATGAACGCTATTGTTCTTTCCCTTCCGATTTACTTTACCGATTGGATGAATGGGTGGAAAATACAACACATCAAACCCCATGGCTGCCACGCGTGGCAATAACCTGGCGGCATCTTTGAACGTGCCGTGCCTGCCTGCCTCCAGTGAACTGGATCTTGGGAAGAACTCATACCATGAACTGAACAATGCCTTCTTATCTTCTACCCGAATGACATACTCCGCGGTGCTGGCCTGATTTTCAATCAACGGATTGTCATGAACCGCTTTGGCAAACTCTTCGCTTAATACAATTTCAGTTGCCTTCGCATGATTGTCTTTATCAGACAGCTTACGGGCATAGCCCAGCAACTGCATATGGGAGTCGCCGCCAAGCTGTTTCAGGTAGTGTGCGCCTTCCATCAACTCCACATGCACATCTACCTTTGCGGCTACTTTCTTTTTAAAGCCATCGTACCAGGTATCAAAGTGGTCTACCCAGGCCTCTATTTTGAAGAGGTAATTTCCTTTCTCTGTAACAGAAAAGGAAGCTGACCACTCATCGTTGAAGGAGGGTATAAGCTCAACGCTACTCCACTCCGAAGCTTTTTCGGATTTATAAAGCACACGCGCACGAAGGTGATCGTGTCCGTCTCCAAATATATTTGCCGTAACATCTACCCGCTCGCCCACTGTTCTCTTGGCCGGATATACCCCTCCATCTACTACGGGCTGAACACTTTCTATGATTACTCTTACTTTTCCGTTTGTCATACTTGTTTTACTACTATTTTTTTAATACGGCCGTTGCATAAGCCGGCAAAACCACTTTTTTATCGGTTAGCTTTATTTCTCCTGTTTGAAAATCAATGTCATGGAATTCGGGCAATGTAATGGTTGCCGGCGTATCACTCACATTGTGCAGCACCAATACCTTCTCTTTTTCACTCCTACGATAGAAGCTGATTACTTCCTTCGATTCAATACCAGACGGTTCAATGCTGCCATACGTTAACGCACTGCTCGCGTTACGATAAGCAATCCATTTCTTATAAAACTGGTAAATGGAGGCCGGATCTTCCTTTTGCCTGCTTAACGGAGCTACCGTTGCATCGGTGGAGTACTTTGCTGCTTCCCATGTAGTTTGTTGCGGATCTTTCTTTCCCTCCTGCCAAAGAAAAGGCTCACGTATATATTCATCCGGTTTTGCGCCAAGCATCCCGATCTCTTCGCCATAATAAATGTAAGGCGTACCCGGAAAAGTCATTTGAATCGAAGCAGCCAGTTTTGCCTTAGCAGGATCTCCGCCTAACTCCGTACGTGTACGATTCTGATCATGATTGCGAATGAATGTAGCATCCAGGTACTCATTGGAAGCCGCATTGTACAGATCAACAATATCTTTGTATTTGTTGACCAACCCGAGTGTATCGTAGCCCGCATTGATGGTACGAATGATGGAGATGCCTAACTCGAAATTGAATAATGAAGGGAGGCCTTTCAGGTAGGGCGCTACCTGCTCCGGAGCTCCTTCGGTGTACACCTCACCGACCATGTACACCTCCGGTTTTATTCTGGTCAGTTCATTGCGGTACCAGATCCAGAAAGCGTGATTGTCTTCTGCACGATCGGAAGGATAAATATGTTTTGCGGCATCGAACCGAAACCCATCGATGTTCATTTCGGTCAGCCAGAACTTACCGATATCCACAAACTCCTGTCTTACTTTTGGATTATCAAAATTCAGATCGGGCATGCCTCCGTAAAAAAATCCATAGTAATGCGCACTCTTCTCCTCGCCATTCACACTATGCCATTGTGTGATGTTATCCGAGTCAAGCGTGGTTTCTTTCTTGGCTATTTCATCGGCAATGGAATCACGATCGGCCCACACATAATAATCACGGTACGGGCTATCTGGTCCCTGGATGGCGTTCTGAAACCACGGATGATCAGAGCCGGTATGATTCAGAATCAGATCTACCAGCACTTTCATGTTTCGCTTGTGCGCTTCACTTACAAAGGCTTTGAAATCATCCACCGTACCATAGTCGGGATGAATACCTTTGTAATCCGTAACATCGTATTTGTGATAGCTGGGTGAGGGCATGATCGGCATCAGCCATATACCCCCTACGCCGAGGTCTTCCAGGTAATCGAGCCGCGAGGTAAGCCCTTTCAGATCTCCCTTTCCATCTCCATTACCATCCGCAAAGGACAGTACAAACACTTCATAGTTTACTCCGTGCGGCCAGTGTGCCACGGGCTTATCTGCAGTTGTGCATGACATCATTAAAAGGATTAAAACCGAGACATAAATGAACCGCATCATTTGGTTTATTTGATTTTGAAAATAAACGCGCTGTGCGGAGGTACATCCAGTTCAAACGAAAATGTCTCATCCAATCCTACATCAGTTCCGCTTCGCAGCAGGTCGCGGCCCATATAACTCCCCTTCAGGTTCATGGCCATTTTGGATACCACTTCCATCGGCAGCTGAATTTTTACATGCTGTGTTTCTGTATTAAATCCGGCTACGATCACTAAACGTTCTTCTCCTGAGCTGCGAACAAAAGTAACTACCTGCTCAGTGATGTTCTTTAGCGCAACATTATGCTTGGTGATGTCAAAGTAATCGCCTGCGGCTATTGCCCTGTTTGATTTAGCGAAAGTAAGAATGTCGCCATAAAACTGGCGCAGCTGTTTTTGTTCATCACTCAACAAGCCACCATCGTACTTGCCACCGTTTACCCATTTGTAATGCTCAGGCACGGTCCAGTAATCGAACAGCGTAGTGCGGCCATCGTCACCACCAAAGCCTTCAGCACCGGCCCCCGGCTCTCCTACTTCCTGCCCGAAGTAGATCATCACCGGGCCACGATCAACCAAAGCACTTACTACCATACCTGGCAGGGCCTTCCATGGATCAGTAGCAAACTGCGGTGAGGCAATGCGCTGCTCATCATGGTTCTCCAGAAAGTGCAACATATTGTGATTGATCCCTTCCAGGTTTTTCTGAATATCGGCTACATCGCTTGATTTTGCTTTTTGATTGATCAGCAAACGAAGTGCATCGTAGAGCTGCACTTTGTCATACAAATAATCAAAGCGGCCATTATCTATGTAGTTTTTATACTGTTGTGGATTATACACTTCAGCAATGAAAATAATACCGGGGTGCGCTGCTTTCACTTGCGGTATGGCCCACTTCCAGAATTCCACCGGCACCATCTCCGCCATATCACAACGGAAGCCATCTACGTTTTTCGATGCCCAGAACAATAATATGGCCAGCATCTTGTTCCATGTATCCGGCACCGGATCAAAATGAGTGGTGTGATTATTTTGAATATCAACTCCGTAGTTCAGCTTGATGGTTTCAAACCATTCGTTGATCCCGGGTGTAGCCGTAAACTGGTCATTACCCGTAGCCTTGGCGGGCGATTCAGCAAATTTTCCGTCCTTGGTAGGAAACGAATTTTCCGGCCCAAGAGCATTGTACTCTTTGGGAGGCTGAAAAGACGTGCCCGGCAAATAGTAAAAGTTGTTGCTTGCTTTGAAAGAAACACTCTTGTCATCGGTTTCACCCAGGTCTTTCACTCCTTCGGGTTTTACATCGGAATGATAATGGCGTGCCACGTGATTGGGGACGAAGTCGATGATCACTTTTAAATCGTGATCATGCGTACGCTGCACCAGTTGTTCAAACTCCTGCATGCGCTCCTTCACATTGGTGGCCAGGTCAGGGTTGACGTCGTAATAATCTTTGATGGCATACGGTGATCCGGCACGGCCCTTCACTACATCGGCATCATCGAGCGGAATACCGTCTTGGGTGTAATCGGTAAGCAAAGCGTGTTCAATAACGCCCGTGTACCAGATGTGGGTCACACCCAGTTCTTTTATTCCGTTGAGAGCCGCGTCATTAAAGTCAGCGAATTTACCTACTCCGTTCTCTTCCAATGTACCGTACTTCTTATTGACGAGCTGAGTATTGCCAAACAGGCGGGTCATTACCTGGTAGATGATGGTTTTCTGGGCAGGCTTGGTATCAGAGAGCATAGTATCGGGTATTTTTTCTTTGGGGGCACTACAGGCCACCAGCAGTATCAGCGGTAAAGTAAAACGAGAAAACGATTTCATAAGCGCAAACGATTGACAAAGTAAAAATTCCCCGCTTTTTATTTCTAAAAGAACAAAAGAAAATCCACACCACCTCAAAAATAGTACG
>JAHEZH010000207.1:7585-9740 GCA_023251155.1 Flammeovirgaceae bacterium
AGTACGGGAAAAGCAGGCTAAAAAGGGCATTCGGGTATTTAAATAAACCTGCGCATAATGAGGAAAATTGCAATGGATTGCGGGTTGGGAGAAATGGTTCAGCCAGGATTACCCCTTATTTGCTTAGTCAAGCTTTCGAAGATTTGCTTTTAACCCTGGATCTTTTTCGATGCTATTGAACAGTGGGCTTTATGCGATCAATCTCCTGTTTATTCTTCCACATATCATTGGCTGAAACCTGTTAATCAGACGGGAATTTCAACGCCCATCTCTTGTCCCTCCAACGAAAGTCTGCTATTCATTACACTATTTATTGAAATACAAAAAGGCATAAAGCAGAATTTGACTATCTTCATCTACCCAATTAATAACCCCGCTTTGCATGATCGGAAATGTTGCGCTGGATGTGGTGATCGGCCTCATCTTTGTCTATCTTCTTTACAGTCTCTATGCCACCATACTCATGGAGATGATCTCTTCATTTCTTGGCCTGAGGGCGCGTAACCTGTGCTACGCGCTGTCGCGCATGCTGATGGATGAGAAGAAATACCGGAAGTTCACCGAAATAAAGAATGAACGAACGGGCGAACTGATCCGGATTGAGCGCGAACTTACAAAAACAGAACGCATTGTAGCTCAGCTTAAAACAACGGGTTTACAATTCATTACTTCTTTTACAAAGATCAGCGGCTATGGTGCCAATCTGACCAACCGCGAATTGTACGATCGCTTCTTTAGCCAGCCTTCTATCAAATACCTGGGCAATGGCGGGCTGACCAACAAGCCCTCCTACTTATCGGCCGAAAGCTTTAGTAAAGCAGTAATTGATGCCATAAAAACAGACGATATTGAGATAGGGTTACTGGCCTCCTTCGAAGAAGGCATGTTGCAGAAACTACCGGAAGATTCGGAAACACGGCAGCACATTCAGTCCTTGCTGGATGATGCCAACAATGACCTGGTCAAGTTTAAGATGCTGCTGGAGCAATGGTACACCAACACGATGGAGCGGGCCAGCGGATGGTTCAAACGAAGCACACAGGCCATCCTGCTGCTCATCGGGCTGATACTGGCCATTGTCTTTAATGTCAACAGTATTACCATCATCAAAACACTTTCCCAAGACAAGGGCGCACGCAATCAGCTGGTGAAGCTGGCGGTGGACTTTACAGAGAAAAATGCTTCAGCCATTGAAACCATCCAAAAACAAAAAGGGAATGACACAACTAAGTCTGTGGTAGTACTTCAGCATCGCCTTGATTCACTTCAGCTTCTGAAAGCCTCGTTGGAAAACGACATCAACGATACGCAGAACATTCTCTCTTCCGCCTGGTACATTACGGATAGCCTCACCTACTACAGTAAAGCGGCCGCTGATACACTGGTATTGCCTGCTCAGCACGTATTACTATCACATCACCTGGATAGCATAGGTGATGTGATGGTGTTGATTCATCGCTCGGTTGACCAGCGTGCTTTGCGCTGCGTTCTTCCCCGTCACTTGGATGAAGGTGCGCTGCGCATCAATACCTTCCGCTATAAGCTTCGTCACGTATTTAGTTTCCCTCATGTGTGGGGGTATCTGCTTACCGTGCTAGCCATTTCACTGGGTGCCCCTTTCTGGTTTGATTTACTCAATAAGCTGGTGAAACTGCGTTCGTCCAATGCGGTTGCATCAAACGATAATGGCAAAGGGCCCTCACCCGATTCTTCCTCTTCCCACCGCGCTATCTTAAACCGTGCAGGCTGATGAAAGGTATTGTCAACATGGACCTCAACGAGCGTCAGCTGTCTCCCAGTGTCAATGCTCCCATATCCGGTTATTACAAGAAAGGCGATGTCGTCTCAATTGAAGACATGGTGCCGGGCGATGAATATGATGGTGATGACCTCTGGTATAAACTAAGCAACGGTGCCTATGTATGGAATGGCGGTGTCGATGTAGAAGCAGACTGCACTTCCTTAACGGATAATGACAAAGAACACTTCCTGCTCTGTTACCGCGAAGTGCTTCCGGATGGAAGGCCCGACATGGCATCAAAAAAAGCTCCTGTTAATTTAAGCTTTGCCCCTATCCGGTTACCGGTAGCTTCAGAGAGTATCCGTGTAAACACGTTGCTTCCCGGGCCGTTTGCGCAGGGGGTGATTCAGTCCG
>JAHEZH010000078.1:0-22922 GCA_023251155.1 Flammeovirgaceae bacterium
CCCCTGCAGCCGCTGCCCCGGTAGAAACAAAGGCAGGCAACACCGACTATAAACCAGCCTTTGAAGGCCAGACGCGCATTGCCAGTGTGAAGACCACCACCCCTTATGAGGTCACCATCCTGGACAGTACACTGGTAAGGCCATGGGGCATAGCCGCACTCCCTGATGGGCGGTTTCTGATTACCGAAAAGGAAGGGAAGATACGTATTGCTGCGGCAACGGGTGGACTCAGTGCTCCAATTAACGGTGTGCCTAAGGTGAACAGTGAAGGGCAGGGCGGACTGCTGGGGATTACGCTTGATCCGGCTTTTGCTCAAAATCGCATGGTGTATTGGGCTTTCTCCGAGCCACTGCCGGATGGAAATCTTACCGCAGTTGCTAAAGGCAAATTATCGGCCGATGAAAAAAGTCTGGAAGGAGTAACGGTTATTTACCGTGCTACGCCTGCTTACAAGGGCACACTTCACTACGGTGGCCGCGTTCTCTTTTCAAAGGAGGGTAACCTGTTCGTGTCTACCGGTGAGCGTTCTGATCTGGTAACACGCCCGCAGGCTCAGGATATTAATTCAGGATTGGGTAAAGTGATTCGTATCACTACCGATGGCAAGCCTGTAACAGGCAATCCATTTGAAGGCAAAGCCAATGCGCGGCCCGAGCTTTATTCCTACGGACATCGTAACGTACAGGGTATTGCCTTTCACCCGGTTACCGGTGATCTGTGGGAAACCGAATTCGGACCACGGGGTGGAGATGAGCTGAACCGTGTAGAAGCCGGAAAGAACTACGGCTGGCCTACCATCACATATGGTATTGAGTACGGAGGTGAAAAAATAGGAGAGGCGATTCAGCAGAAAGAAGGTCTTGAGCAGCCGGTGTACTATTGGGATCCGGTTATCTCTCCGAGTGGAATCACGTTCTACACCGGTGATGCTGTTCCGGAATGGAAAAACAATCTGTTCATCTCCAGCCTTAGCGGAATGCACCTGTGCCGTGTTGTGATTGAAAACAATAAAGTAGTGGGTGAAGAACGCCTTTTAACGGAAGAAGAGCAGCGCTTCCGCGATGTGACCCAGGGAACAGATGGTGCCTTGTATGCCATCACCGACCAGGGAAGGTTGTACCGCGTAGCGAAGAAATAAACAAAGTTCATCACAAAGAAGTAAGGAAAACAGTTCACCGTTTACGGTGAACTGTTTTTGTTGGTGGAGAGGGAATGAGAAAAATTCAGAAGTTAAGTTGGAACAGTTTATAGTCCTTCACCAGCGATGTACTATCGTAATTGGAATAATTATTTTTACAGGTAAATTGAACTATGTCCTTGTATTGCCTGTAGGAATTGACTAAGTAAATCCATGATAATCTCATTTGATTTAGACGACACACTGATACCTGGCACCAAGAAATTTGAAACTGAAAAGCAGACTATTCTTCATCGGCTGCTCGGACTGGAGACTATTCGATTCGGTACCATTGACTTATTTAAAGAACTAAGGAATAAAGGACATCGAATTTATATTTATACAACTTCATTCCGGTCGACAACTAAAATCAGGTTAATGTTCTTTTTTTATGGTATTCCGATTGACACAGCAATCAATCAACAAAGACACGACAAGCGATTAGGAGAAAACAGAAGACGAACTTCAAAGTTTCCTCCCGCGTTTGGTATTGATGTTCATATAGACGACTCACCGGGAGTAAGAATTGAAGGTGAACGATTTAATTTCAAAACGGTGATTATTGATGAACACGATACGCACTGGGAACAGACTATTTTGAAAGGTTTGTGAAAATGTGCTCATCCGGTCGCTTCACGTGCGAGACGAGTAGCCCCTTACACACCAGAGTGCAGACTATATTTACCGGGTTTTCCCAATCAGGATTGCTCTCACGTTCCTGCGCGAACAGTCTCATTTGCAGCGGTTCAGGGAAGTCAGAGATCAATAATGTTTCAATCTTCTTTTGATCTGGTGCAAAATACTCTTGGAATTTTCAAACCAATTATATTGCTTTGCGTTAACACAAGTGTTAAACACATATGTTAATATGGCTGTAGAAGGAACGGAAACTGAGATTTTGATCAAAGAAACGGCAAAACTGATCTTTTTCACGAAAGGTCACATTAGCGCTTCTACCAAAGAAATTGCAAAAGAGGCTGGAGTGAACCGTGCCCTCATCCACTATTATTTTCGCAGCCGAGACTTTCTGTTCAATATGGTTTTGGAAGAGGCCATGCGGGGGCTAACCGGAAAAATCGCTGAAATCTTAGGTTCTGAACTTGACTTGCGCACCAAGATAAAAACATTCCTTGACGCGTTCATTGACCACACGTTGCAATACCCTTACCTGGAGACTTTTCTTGTGACGGAAATGGCTAAAAATCCGGAAAAAATGAAGGAATTGCATCCAAAAAATACAGACGAGATAAAGGCACTGATCGGCAACCAGCTCGAGCAGGAAATCGCACAAAAGAAGCTCTTGCCCATTTCGGTAAATCATTTTATGGCCAACCTGATGTCGATGTGTAATTATCCCCTTATCGGAAAGCCTATACTGCAAACCGTTTTCGGATTCGAAGATGAACAATATAAAGCCTTTCTGGTAGAGCGGAAAAAAGTGGTTTACCAAACCATTTTTAACGAAGTGTATCCCGAAAGCTAAATTTTTTTGCCTATTAATTAACACAAGTGTTAAACATATATATTAAACATTAAAATTAAACATAGATGTTAAAACTAAGTATAACAGCCACCGGTCTTCTGCTCGCATTCACCCTGGCAGCACAGCAGCAGCCAGTTACGCTAAAGCAACTTCTGGAAAGTGCTTTACAACACAACCAGTCTCTTGAAGTGAGCCGGTATGAACAAGAGTTGACGGAGCAAAAAATCGTGCAAACACGTGCTAAAACGCTCCCCTCGGTAACCGGGAGTGGTAATGTTGCCGACAACTTTAAAAGACAGGTTATTGTACTTCCGGCAGGCGCTTTTCCTTCTGCCGATGGAAGTGTTTCCAGCAGCCCAACAGCCCTGGTTGCGGGTACGCCCTACAGTTCGTCCCTTGGTGTGGAGGCCAGTCAGCCGCTATTCGACATGGCTGCCTTTACAGGATTAAAAGCTGCTCAGGCCGGGCGTGAATATTCCAGACTCTCCACAAGGCAATCGGAAGAAGAGGTGATCAGTCAGGTAGCACAGTCCTATTACAACATTCTGGCAAGCTGGGAGACCATCCGTCTTCAGGATAGCACGATTCTCAATTTACAAAAACTGGTTACTGTCTCACAAGGACAATACACTAATGGACTTGCGCGCAAACTGGACCTGGACCGGCTGAAGGTGAACCTGATCAATGCCCAGTCGCAGCGCACACAGGCACTTAACCAACTCACCACACAAACCAATCAGTTAAAGGTGCTCCTGGGAGTTCCTTTTGAAACCTCATTGGCTTTAGCAAATGTAGCTTTTGAAAAGTTAGAACAACAGGTGGCCAATACCGCATTACCCGAAGCGTTTGATGTGAACAACAAAACAGAAATAAAATTAATTGACTCACAGCTAAGACTAAGTGAATTGCAGCGCAAGGCGACACGAGCTGAAAATTATCCCCGTTTAAGTGCTTACCTCAGCTACAATTACAATGTGATGACCAGCCAGCTTAGTGAAACCTTTACAGGTAGTGGTAATGCCATCACCTATGGCATGGGGTCATTCGGGCTACGCCTGAGTGTACCTATATTCAGTGGACTCGACCGCTATTCACGGGCGAAGCAAAATTCAATTCAGATACGACAGTTAGAGAAACAGCGCGAAGCCTCTCTGTTGTCTGCTAACGCCAGCTTTTCCAATGCCCGCATTCAAATGTCCAACAGCCTGGAGACATTGAAATCGCAAAACGAAAATGTAAAGCTGGCTACTGAAGTGTATGCATCGAGTCAATCGAACTACAACCTGGGTATCGGCTCGCTGACCGATTTACTGGATGCCCAGAACTCCTTTACTGAAGCGAAGAACATTTATACACGCGAGCTGCTCAATTACAAGCTGGCGGAACTGGAAACCCTTCGCTCAACGGGTACGGTCAGAAATCTCCTGAATGAAAATTAATTGATACTGTAAAAAATAACCTCGTTAGAAGATCATGAAAAAAGCAATCGTTTATGTAGTTGGTGTGGTGGTGGCACTTGTCATTATTATCTACAGGCTGAAGAGCATTCAGCACGAAAATACCGAGCGTACTAATCTGGTAAAGGAAAGTTCTTCAGGCGCGGTGCCGGTTCTGGTTTCCAGAGTAATGCGTACCGCGTTTGATAACACCTTTACGGCCAATGGCAACTTTGAAGCAGTAAACCAGATTGAACTTGCTGCGGATGTTGCCGGGCGTATCACTCACCTGAATGTAAGAGAAGGCAGTGTTGTGAAAGCAGGAGATGTGATTGCGGTAGTTGACAATGAAGTATTTCGTGCTGATTTACAAGCAGAGAAAGCCAGAATCGATCAGGCAAAGCAAGACCTGGAGCGCTATGAAAAAGCACTAGCCACTGGAGGCGTTACGCAGAAGCAAGTGGATGATATGCGACTTCAGGTAGAAACGTCTCAATCCAAATACATTCAGGCGCAACGCAAATTAAATGATGCACAGATTAAAGCGCCTGTAAGTGGTGTGATCAACCAGCGATTTGTTGAGTTGGGAAGTTATCTGGCACCTGGAAGCAAGGTGGTGGAGATCGTTGACATTTCCCGCCTTAAACTTGCAGTCACTATTTCCGAATCACAAGTTGTTCAATTGAAAACCGGTGATCGTGTTAACGTGACTACCACTGTTTTTCCCGAAACTCACTATGCTGGGACGATCACCTTCATTGCACCCAAAGGGGATGCTACGCTTAACTATCCGGTTGAAATCGAAATAGTCAATGTCAAAGGAAAGGAGTTAAAGGCGGGCATGTATGGCACAGCCCATTTCAATTTGCCGGAGCAAACCCCATTGATGTTAATTCCACGATCGGCATTCACATCCGGTGTAAATAGTAATCACGTCTATCTACTTCACGATGGAAAAGCACACGGCCAGAAAGTAGTTGCTGCACGCTTGTTTGGAGACCAGGTGGAGGTACGTGAAGGCCTTCATGAAGGAGATTCCTTAATTACTTCAGGGCAAATCAACCTGACCGAAGGAACTCCGGTTGTTGTGCAGCGATAATTATAAACGTCCAGGAAAATGAAAATCACATTAATATCAATCAAACGGCCAATACTGATTATCGTAATATTTACAGTACTCGGCCTGTTAGGGTATCTCAGCTATACATCACTTAACTACGAATTATTACCCAAGTTCTCGCAGCCCATTGTTACAATCACGACAATTTATCCGGGTGCTGGTCCGGAGGAGGTGCAAAACACGGTCACTAAAAAAATAGAGGACGCGGTTTCTTCTATGGAGCGTATCGATAAAATCACCTCCCGTTCTCTGGAAGGAGTTTCTTCCGTGACTGTGCAAATGGATAACAGTGCCAATGCTACGACCAGTCTGGAAGAAGCACAGCGCAAGATTAATGGTATACTCTCCACGTTGCCGGAGGATGCCAAGACGCCTTCTCTGGCTAAATTTTCCCTGGATGATCTTCCCGTCATGACCCTATCGGCTACGGCAAAGATGGATGACCGCTTGTTTTATAACCTGGTAGATCAGCGTCTGTCACCGCGCTTGTCGCGTATGGCTGGTGTAGCACAAGTGACCATGATTGGAGGTCAGGAACGTGAAATACAAATCAGTGTTGATGCGGATAAACTTAATGCGCATAAGCTTTCCTTATTACAGTTGCGCCAGATCATTACCAACGCCAATGTGGATTATCCAACGGGACGACTGAAAACGACAGAAAGCCAGATATTGATTCGCCTTTCCGGTAAGTATTCCAGCGTGGATGTGTTACGCAATCTGGTCATCACAACAAGCAATGATGGCTCACAGGTGAGATTGAAAGATGTGGCCGATGTTCAGGATGCGCAAAAAGATGCCAGCAAGATTGCCCGTCAGGATGGTACATCCTCCATCATCCTCCAGATTTTCAAACAGTCGGATGCGAATGCGGTTGAAGTAAGTAGAGGTGTGACCGAACAGATCAAACAGATTGAGCAGGAGTACAGCAGTAACCACGTTTCGCTACTCGTGGCCTCGGACTCGTCCACGTTTACACTTGAATCGGCAGATGATGTGATTTTTGACTTGTTCATCGCCATTGTATTGGTGGCAGTAATCATGTTGCTATTCCTTCATAGTATCCGAAACTCTCTCATTGTAATGGTATCCATTCCGCTTTCGTTGATCGTGACCTTTGCCGGAATGTACGCGCTAGGCTTCACTCTCAATCTGATGACGCTACTCGCCTTGTCTCTCGTAGTAGGTATCCTTGTCGATGATGCCATTGTGGTATTGGAAAATATTTATCGTCACATGGAGATGGGCAAGAACCGGGTTCGTGCCGCGTATGATGGTGTGACGGAAATCGGGATGACGGTTACTTCGATTACATTGGTGATTGTCGTCGTGTTTTTACCGATCTCGCTCACTAACGAATTGGTGTCAATGATCCTTCGTCAATTCTGCATCACGGTGGTGATCTCTACGTTGTTGAGCCTCGTTGTTTCGTTTACCGTAGTGCCCTGGTTGTCTTCACGGTTTGGTAAGCTCGAACATCTCACCGGAAGGAATTACTTTGAAAAATTCATTATGTGGTTTGAGAAACAAATTGAACTGTTTACCGCCTGGATCACCGGCATTCTGAAATGGGCCTTGAATCACAAAGCAGTCACGCTCATCGTAACGGTAGTATTGCTTATCGCCTCTTTTATGCTGCTGGCGGGAGGTTTTATCGGGGGAGAGTTTATTCCCAAAGGCGATCGCGGACAGTTTATTGTCGGGATAGAACTGCCAAAAGATGCTTCGATTGAGCAGACCAATCAGATGACCATGAAGGCGGAAGCTTTCCTGAGTAAGCAGCCGTTGATTAAATCGCTCACCACTACGGTAGGGCAGAGTAGTGAAAGCAGTGGGGCAACCTTTGGTGGTACACAGGCCACGTTTTACAAATCTGAGATTACTGTGACGATGGTGGATGAGGATGAGCGTGATGAGTCCTCTGATATTTACGCTGCAAAGCTTAGAAAGGAGGTTGCCGCATTGCTGGTAGGGGCAAAGGTAAAAACGACACCGGTTAGTATTATGGGAACAGCTGACAAAGCTTCCATTGACCTGGTGGTGATGGCGCCTAATCAGGATAGCGCGATGTTCTTTGCGAAAAAAGCCATGATGGTGCTGAGCAAGCTGGAAGGTGTCAATGAAGCGAAGCTATCGGTGGAAGAGGGAAACCCGGAGGTGCGTGTGGCGCTTGATCGCGATAAAATGTCGGCATTGGGTCTGACTGTGGATGTGGTGGGAGGAACCATGCAGACGGCCTTTAGTGGCACAGATGAAGATACGAAGCTGAAGTTTAAAGAAGGAGAATTTGAATACGATATCAATCTCCGTTATGACAATTTCAACCGGAAGAATATCAATGATGTTCGTAACCTGATGATGGTGAATAACCGAGGCGAGAACGTACGGTTGTCTGATTTTGCCACCATCACTGAGAGTTCAGGGCCGAGCGCTCTGGAGCGCAGAGACAAGCTTGCCTCGGTCAATGTTCAGGCGCAGGTGATCGGACGACCTTCGGGTACCGTGTCTACCGAATTTGGTGAGCAACTGGCAACACTTCCCAGGCCTTCCGGAGTAACGTATGTTTTCGGAGGTGATGCGGAAAGCCAGGGAGACTCCTTTGGTACGCTGGGTACCGCACTCCTGATGTCATTGGTGCTGATGTATCTGATCATGGTGGCACTTTATGATGATTTTGTACGACCCTTCGTGGTGATGTTCTCCATTCCTCTTTCGCTGATAGGTGCATTGCTGGGATTGGCCCTCACCAATAATACACTCAACATATTCAGTATCCTGGGGGTGATCATGCTGATTGGGCTGGTGGCCAAAAATGCCATTATGCTGGTTGACTTTGCCAATCAAATGAAAGAAGAAGGCCAAAGCACGGATGATGCATTGATTCACGCCAACAATGCGCGTCTGCGTCCTATCCTGATGACGACCATCGCCATGGTGATCGGTATGCTCCCTATCGCATTCGCCTCGGGCGGTGTTGGTGCGGTAAAGCACGGGATGGCCTGGGTGATCATCGGAGGTTTACTTTCCTCCATGTTCCTCACACTGATTGTTGTGCCGGTTATTTACAAGGCCATGGATCGGGCAATGGAAAAATCTGGATGGGTAAACCCTAATGCAAAAAAACAAATAGAACAGCAGTTGAATACCGTTTCGGAGTTAGCGGATTTACCTGATCAGCATCTTTCATCTCATTCTATCTAAATAAAAAATCATACTCCTCAGGCATGTGGACCAAATCATGGGGGGTTAGGATTGAGTGTTCGCTGCCTTTGGAGCTATGATGAACGATGAAAGAGTGAAAGAATTTAATTACAAAATACGAACTATTAAAAATTTAGAAAATGATTGAAGTTGTAAGCACCAGGAGCGGTAATATGGAAATCAGTCATGTGCCGAATAGCTTAACGCTCATTATCCGGTTACGTGGCTTTCTAAAAGCAGGAGAATTTATAAAAGAGCAGCAGTTGCTCCATGATGCTATTCGTAAACGCCATATCGAAAGCATTTTGCTTGACCAGCAGGAATTAAAAGTACTGTCGCAGGAAGTACTGACATTTTTAATGCATACTGCGGATGACTTCGCAAAGAATGGAATCAGGAGAATGGCCACCCTGGCGCCAAAAGATCCTTTCGCTCAGGCGGGTATTGCCAAGGTGAAGAGTCAGGCAAAAGTACCAACGATTGACGTAAGGCCATTTCCATCGGAAGTGGCTGCACTGGAATGGCTGCGTTCGTAAAAGGTAAACATTTGCTTAATGGTATGACCCGGGAACGAATTCTTCAGTCTGCCATAACGCTGTTTGCACGTTATGGATTACGAGGTGTATCGGTTGATACGATATGCCACTCCGTTGGTATTGCGAAGAAAACCTACTATACCTTATATGACAGTAAGGATGAGCTGGTAGAAGATTTTGTCGAAACGACCTTCGCTGAATTCTTTCACTTTATCCAGCAGTCACCTCAGCAAATAAATGCAGTGACACGGTTAAGTGCATTTGATGAAAAACTGATGACGATCCTGCGGGTCTTTCATGTATCCCTCGTGGAGGATCTTAAGCGCTGTCACGAACAGGCATTTCGTGTCTTTATGAACCATCGTAGTACTTTGGTAGCGTGCCTTGCAGCGGTCATTGAATACGGCAAACGTCAGGGAACATTTCGAAACACCATTGATAGTTCCGTGCTGGCCGAATTACGCTTGCTGGAAATTGAAATGCTGTTTTCAGCACCGCCTCAAACCCCCTTTTCCGATTTGCACAATAACCATGAGCAGCTTTTTGAACATTACGTGGCGGGTCTCTTAGCTGATGTAAAAGGAAGCAGTTACCTGACCACTAACGTACCGGACGAACTAACCCAATCTGTTAAAACATCCTGTGCCTAGGAATCAAAAAATAAAAGAATATGCGAAGGGTTAGAGAAATGACTGGGCATCCGCTCTTTGGTAATATAGTAGCGCAGGTGCTATTTTGGATTGTAATCAATAGCTGCTTCGCCTTTTTTATCTTCCTGTTGCTGCAGTCACTTACTTCCTACATCGTAGTATCCTTTCATTTAAATTTCAGATTACTACTGACGCTGATGTTGCTGCTGGCTGGTTTTCACGGGGTTTTATTAGGTATCTCCAATTATCTGATTGATCGGCTGGTTTTTGTTTTAAATACCCTTTGGCAGAGAGTCGTGATTCAAATGGTAATTTCAATACTCTTGTTTATTCTGACATTTATCTTAATTCGTTTTTTGCTTACATACACTTTTTTTTCCGGGATAGGGCCCTTGCCTGATCGATCCGCCACTTATTGGAACGAGTTTTTCAACATTATCTTCTTTCAATATGTTACAGGCTCCATTCTATCTGGTTTAGGCGTGCAAGTCATAAGAAAATATGGTCGTGATATTTTTCTTCCCGTTGCACTGGGTATCTATAAAAGACCGCGTGAGGAAAGCCGGATATTTATGTTTCTGGATCTAAAGTCATCGACCGCGCTAGCCGAACAGCTTGGCCATATCAGCTATAGCCTGTTTATCCGACAATTTATCTTTGATGTCAATCACTGCCTGCATCGTCATCATGCTGATATTTATCAATATGTGGGAGATGAAGTAGTACTTACGTGGAAACGATCGGAACGAAATGCCATCACCGCATTGAATTTTTATTTTGCCTGTCAACTTCGGATTAAAGAACGTACAAAATACTACACGAAGACATTTGGAGTAGTGCCCGTATTCAAGGCAGGAGTAGATGCGGGTATGGTAACGGCCGTAGAGATCGGAGATATGAAACGAGACATCGCTTATCACGGTGATACGCTAAATACTGCTGCCCGCATACAATCGGCCTGTAACAGTACAGGTCAGTTACTTTTACTGTCGCGAGCATTTGCGGATGACCTGGGAACAAATTCGGGCTACAGCCTTTTGTCGTTGGGCACTCTTGTTTTAAGAGGCAAAGAGAAGGCCATGGCGATATTTACGATTCGTAACTGATTGCGGTGTAGAAGAATAATCAATTAATACTATAGGCATGAAAAATAAATCCACACTTTCCGTCCGTGACTTAACGGAGATCATCCGCGATTGTCAATCCCCAATGGAGATCGAATGTGTTATTTCGGACATGCGATCAGCGTTTGATCACTACTCCCTTTCCGACCAGGCTTTCTTACTGGCTTTGATTGGGGTCACCCTGATGACCATAACCGTAAAGGAGGATCCGCTAAATGGTCATGCGAGCGAGATGCATTTGTCGCAATTGTTGGGCCTCAACTGGAGAGCGGAAAATGTAAGGTAGGTACGGGTTGTGAATGTGTACGTGATCGCTTGTTTTGGTGATAATATACCCGCGATTATTTCAGTTCGGTTTTCAGTGGTCGTTAGCTAACTTTGTGTGTACTGCTGCCAACTTAAACAAAATAAAGTCCCTCCATGAATTCCAGTTATGTCATCTTCTTCTGTGATGAATGCGACTTGTTAAAGGAAACCATTACCCATTTTTCAGGATTCTATCCGGAAGTGAAGGTGATTACTTTTGAAGACAGGGAGAAAATGATGGCTCACCTGGAAAAGCATGAGCCACCCCGGCTGGTGTTGGTGTATGTGACCGGGCCGGATAAAGAGTACATCTCCTTTCTGAAAGCCATCCGCCAGAGTATCAACAGCTCGCTTATCCCGGTATTGATCTATCATACACTGCCCTCGGAAGAGGAAGTGGGGAAGTTGCTAAAACGGTAGTGTGCCCTCTGCGTTGATGGAATGCGGTATTGCATATCCTGTGTTCTTATGTTCTGATTTCCCTTCGCATGAAGAGATAGTAGGCCAATGCAAAGACGGCAACGGTAGCCGATGTGAGTCCGCTCACTTGAGGCCACACCATCATCAGGCTGTCGCGGTAGGACAGTGGTGCCGCCACCGCACCGGCCATCTGTTCCATACTCAGCGGCCCCAGGCTTCGCACCGATGGCATCAGCAATGTGGTGGTGGCATCGGTAAACATCTGGCTGGGGGCCAGGCGCAGCAGGTTCAGGATGGTTTCATTGTAGCGGGCCACTTCATTTTCAAAAAGGGAAGCCGTACGCGGCAGGAATGCTTTCACCACCAGTTGAACTACGATCTGGTAGAACACCGTAAAGAAGAGCCATAAGCCGATGGCGGTAAGGGCAGAAGTAGCTACCTGCCGGAAAATAATGGAAAGCAGAATGGACAAGGCAAGCCAGAAGGACACATATACGATGCAAAGCAGGATGAAGCTGATAATACGAAGCAGTTCTTCCGGTTCAATCATCACCCCGGTGATCCATATACAGCTGCCGATCATCAGCAGGGCAAGGGACAGGAATAAAACACCTACCAGGGTGATGGCCGCTGTGAACTTGGATAACAAAAGATGATCGCGATACA
The DNA here is from genome assembly GCA_023251155.1 of Flammeovirgaceae bacterium. Lineage (GTDB taxonomy): Bacteria > Bacteroidota > Bacteroidia > Cytophagales > Cyclobacteriaceae > ELB16-189. The sequence goes on from JAHEZH010000078.1 coordinate 12,121, forward strand.
CCGGCTGTGCCATAATGCGGGGAAGTGTGCCGTTCTGCTGCTCTGAGTTAAGGGCATCAAAGCCAAGGCCTATTCCCAGCAATGGTCCCAGAAAAGACAGAAACACATGAAAGGGCGGGAGGGTGTTGTCGGTGATGGTGAGCAGCTTGAGATATAAAAACAGGGAGCGTGAATCGTTGATGCTGGAGATGGCGGTGCGGATATTACTGAGCGACACATACAACGTTCCTAAAAAAGTAAACGCAATCAGCAGCAACAGTACCATGAACCTCCAGCTGCGGATGTGACCTGCGATTTCTTTGTGCACCATCACCGCAAAAGGATGGGGCTGTTCTTCCGATTGACCGGAATAGAATGTATTCTTAAGAGACGTTACCAGGGCATTCATTTCGTTGTATTCTCTTTTAACGTATTCGCAAAATAGTTCTGATAGATGTCGTCCAGGCTGTAGGCTTTTTGGTGTACACCGGTGATGTCGTATCCCTTCGAAACAAGAAAGCGTACAATCTCCGGAGTCACCTCGCTGCTACACGTGACCTGAACCGTATGACCTTCGGGGGTTACCTGCTCCACAGACGATAGCTGTGCTAACTCCTGCCCGTCCTTCCATGGCATATCCACGCCGTTGCGTAGCGTAATGTGTACTTCGTAGGACTTGCCGGCAGATAACCTTCTGGAAAGGCTATCGATATCCCCCTCGGCCAGGAGTTTTCCGCTCACGAAAATCCCGACCCGGTCGCACACCTGCTGTACATGATGCAGGTGATGGGAGGAGAGCAACACCGTCAATCCCTGCTGCCGGCTGAGCTGCCGGATAAGGGCGAGAAATTCACGTACCCCGCTGGGGTCAATTCCCAGGGTAGGCTCGTCGAGGATGATGACCTCCGGCTGTTTGATCAGCACGTCTGCCAGCCCGAGGCGTTGTTTCATGCCCCGTGAATACTTCGAGGTGAGCTTATGCAGGTTTTCTTCGCCAAGCCCCACCAGTTCCATCGCCTCACGGGCGCGCTGGTTTACCTGTGCGCGGGGGATGCCATTCAGTTCGCCAATGTAAATGAGGTTCTCCAGGGCCGTCATGTTGTCGTAGAAACCAACACTGTCCGGCATGTAGCCTACCTTTCGTTTCACTGCAATCGGGTTACGGGTGGCATTGTATCCGCATACACAGGCCGTGCCCGAGGTGGGTTCACTCAGTCCCAGCATCATCAGTAGGGTGGTGGTTTTTCCTGCTCCGTTAGGACCGAGCAATCCGAATACTTCGCCCTTTGCGATGGTGAGGTTCAGGTCATCCACGGCTTTGAGGGAGCCATAACACTTTGTCAGGTTCCTCAATTCTATGACAGAACGATCCATGGGACTTTATCTTCTTCCGTATTTTCGGATCAGGAAAAATACAAGCCCGATAGCCAGGAGCAGGAACAGAAGACCGATCCAGCCCGAAAGCAGTGATGTGCGTACCGTAATCCGGAATACGGCCTCTCCGTTGACGTGAGGTTCCTGCGCACGGAAGGTGGTAACGTAGTCTCCGGCAAGGGTTTTATCTGGAACACTTACGGTAGCAACGACCACCATGGTTTGGCCCGGCTCCAGTTCCGCAATAGAAGAGGGGTTGAATGAAGCATTCCATTTTGGGGGTGTCTGGGCATTCAGTGAAATACTCTTCAGAGGCAATGATCCGGTATTCTTCACCACCAAGTGGATTTCTTTTTGGGTGCCTTCTGTCACCTGATCGCTTAACAGCCCTACGGAAGTGATCAGTTCAATTCCATACGCACCCTTCACGACCGCTTCGAGATCGAGCCGAAGGGTATCGTTTCCAGCGATCGCGAAGACCGGGATGGTGTACTTGTTTGGTGATGCATTGCGGGCAGGATGAACATCGATGCTGATCTCCTGCTCCTTGTTGCCGTCGATGTTGATGGCCGTGATCGATGTACCCTGGGTACGGTATCCAATCAGCCAGCCTTCCGGTAGTTGCGCTTGCAATGCGTAGACGTGTGTTTGAGCACTGTTATTACGCAGTGTGGTAGTGTACTGAAACGTCTCATGTACGGCTGCTTCAATATTGATGAGACGAGCCGTAAAGGCTGACTTGCCGGTGGATGCCGGTGGTCGCTGGGCAGGCAGATTAAAAGAAGGTGAAACAAGAATCAGTAGGGAAAAGAAAAGCGAGAAGCGAACCATACGGCTTCTGCTAACGGTCGAATAGGTTAGTGAAGACATAATCTAAAAAGTAAAAAATGAGTAATGAATGGTTAGTGTCAGTAATACTTTTTTTAATCGTTAGTTTATTTTTCTTTTTGAATCCGGATTCGTGCGCAAAATAATAAAGCGGATAATTATCGCGCCACCCTCCGGAGCCAAAAAATTTTATCCTGTCTCACTCATTTTATCCCTGGCAAAATCACCTGAAGTATTGCAAACGAAGTGGATAGATGACTCTTAGACTGAACTGTGCCGGGTGGTCCTGTTCATAATCTTATTGTCTATCTGTAATGGAATTACTATTGCGAACGTGGATGGAATGGCCGCAGGAAGCACAGCTATCCGTTAATGATCTCTCCGCCATTAGGATGGATGACCTGACCGGTAATGTACGATGAGTCTTCACAGGCGAGGAAAAGGTAGGCCGGTGCAATTTCTGCTGGCTGGCCGGCACGTTCCATGGGTACGTCACTTCCGAACCGGGCCACCTTCTTTGGTTTGAAAGAGGAAGCAATGAGTGGTGTCCATACCGGGCCAGGTGCTACGGCATTGACGCGTATCCCTTTTTTTATCAGGTTGCCAGACAGGCTGCGGGTGAAACTGACGATGGCTCCTTTTGTCGCGGCATAGTCCATCAGCGTGTCGCTTCCGCGATAGGCCGTCACGGAAGTGGTATTGATAATGGAACTACCACTCTTCAGAAAGGGCAATGCTGCCTGGGTTACCCAGAAGAAAGGAAATACGTTGTTGGTAAATGTTCGGATCAGTTGCGTAGTGGAAATAGCGGACAGACTTGCCGACTCCCAGTGAAGTCCCGCATTGTTGATGAGTACATCTATCTTTCCAAACCGGGCAATGGTTTTTCTCACCACCTGCCCACAGTGTTTCTCTTTACTCAGATCACCGGCAATAAGCAGGCATTCACTATGGTACTCTTCTACCAGGCGTTGTGTTTCCAGCGCATCGGCATGTTCATTAAGATAGGCAATGGCCACCCTGGCACCTTCGCGTGCAAACAAAACGGCAATGGCACGACCAATGCCACTATCTCCACCGGTAATCAATACCACTTTCCCGTTCAGCTTACCGCCCGGGGCAATCGGGTTGATCACAACAGGTACTGGCCGCAGCTGGCTTTCTTTTCCGGGCCGTGCCTGCCGTTGCTGTTTCCTGACGTTGCGTACTTTGCCTTGTTTTTGCATAGTCGTAATTGCTGTTGCTATTGGATGCTATGGAATACTACCTGACCTTTAATAGCATTTCGGAAGTCGGACTTTAATTCATTTACGTAATCCATCCATACACTAAAAATACCAGGACGATGACTACTGTGATCACGCCCAGAAAGGTAAACTTGTTCATCGAGAGATCCAGGTTGGTAACACGATCAACTCAACTGCATTGGCCCAGCAGTGCCCATATCACCAGAAATACGATGATGGTACTAATGATACCACCTCCCAGCCACTTTGCTCCGGCACCAGCGATTATTCCACGAAATAAATTATTCATCTTGTTTAACAGGTTTAATTATACCTACATGGCCACCACTAAACTGCCGTGCCACCGATATGTTGACCGAAATTGTGGGGATCGGAGGACAAATTTGAAATGGCGACCAATCGAAAGGGGAATTCAACCCGCTTTCTGTGTTGTGTGTTAAAGGGAAGATGGGTGTAGGTATACTTGCTGGACGCTTTATGAATAGATAGAAGAGAAGTGCCTGATAGTAATAGTTGATGCTTTAAAAGGAACTATTAATACCATGTGAAAACTGAATGAATGGGAATGGAAGTGATTGTTATGAATGTTCTTTCAGCTATCGGCAATGTGTGATCACCACGGAATCATGTATTTCGTAGGGTTGGAAAAGCAGGAAGAAAAGGGTGTTTCTGATAGATTACTGACTGGAGATACTGGGTCATGGAAGCCGAAGAAAAAAGAGCTTCTGAAATTGAAAAAAATAATCCTAAGCTTTAACTGCATTTGATAATAATATGACAAGTTTAATCTGTAGCTCGAATACTTCTATTCCTGTTTGGATTTTAAGTCTGAGCAACCATACGCAGATTTAATTTTCTTTAATTCGCAAGCAGGAGGAAATTCGGTGTACCGTTAAAAAGGTATCATCCTTGTTCCTTGATTTACAACTAAAAGATGGAAGGCATTTCAACTCCCTGAGGGACTGTTATTTTAAAATAAATGAAATGGATTTACTCCCATGAAGTTTATTTAAGTTGAAAATTTCCATCGGGTAGTTGAGTTTGTAGGTCAGTTAACAGATTTCGTTAAATTTTCCTTGGCGAACAATTTATCCTCGCGTATATTGGGCTCACCAAAAATTTCAAACCTACGTCTATATGTCTTTACTCGCGCTTAAATCTTTTGCTCAGCTTACTATCTCCCTAAGAAATAGGCATTCCGCCTTACCTGTGATGTTTGCTTCCTGATTTTTTCGTCTTTAGTTATTTTCCTCTTCCATATTAAGATAGTGCATGAAAGGGCAGCTGTTTATGCTGTTCTATACTAACAATACTGGTGAGTCGGAGAATAACAATCCGATAATTATTTCCTGATTTTTATTCTTGAGTATAGCACATTCTACCTCCATGAAATTCAAAACCCTGCTTAAAAGAAATTCGTTGTTTATTGCCGTGCTGGTTGCACCACTCTTTTCCAATGCACAAGGGGGTGGCACACAGACGATCGATCAGGACAGAGGACAGATGCTCACAGCAAGTCTTAACACCGTACCAATGACGGAAACTCAATCCGGCGTGGATACGGGATTACCACAGCTACTTCCTGCCTCTCCTGAGCCTACTGCTTTTGTCAAAGCCGGTGTAGGGAATGTAAACATGTCAACAGGGGCAGCCACAGCCAACATCCCCCTCTATACGATCAGTATGAAAAACTTTTCGTATCCTATTAGTTTGGGTTACGCCACGCAGGGATTGAAGGCGGATGAGGCCAGCTCCCGAGTAGGATATGGGTGGGTGCTGAATGCTACCGGTATGATCACCCGTTCAGTAAAAGGTGAGCCGGATGAATTTGGTGCGCGCATGGCAGTGCCCGCTGATTTTGGTGCGCTTACCGAAAATATGTACATGTATTACCAGCGTGCCACAACACCTAGTTCCGGATACGATACGCAACCAGATGAGTTTCAATTCAATTGCAATGGCTACAGCGGAAAATTCGTACTTGGTAATAATTACGTGCCACTAGTCACGTCTGTGAACAATATCAAAGTAAGCGTTGTATTCTCCGCGCCATCTGCCGGAAGCACTAATGGAAATATCGGCATCATTACGATCACCACCCCGGATGGTGTGAAATACCGCTTTGGCGAACACTATGAGATAGCCACTGACTTTAACGTATCAAGATACAGTGCCTATAAAGGTCTTGTGAAAACTGCTTTCTTCCTCGATAGGGTGGATTTGCCGAACGGTGAATACATCGACTATCACTACACTTCTCTCAATACTCAGTCGGCTGTTGGAATTACCGAAACGAAACAGATCATTACCTTGAACGGATTTGACCTTTGTGGAAGCTGCCCTCCAGGTAAATACACGCAAGACTTTGATCGCATGTCCTATAAGACTTATTACCTGGATAGTGTCACCACGTCCAACAAGATATCCGTAAAATTTGACTATGAAGGTCGGCCGGACATCAGCAATGACAACAGGGTAAAAGCGATAGAAATCAGAGGACAATATAAGCCCATTAAAAAATACCAGCTCAGTTACTATAACGTTCCGGGCACAACATCAGCTCGCACAGGGCGCTTCTTTCTGATGAGGGTGCGTGACCTTAACGTTCTGGACGTAGGTCACAACGTGGGGTTGCGTGAAACCCATGATTACATAATGAATTATAACGACCTTTCAGATGTTCCGGTGCCCATCACTTTTAGTCAGGATTATCTCGGCTATTATAATGGTCGTGCAAGCAACTGGTTTATTCCGAACACAAGTCCTCCTTACGATTTTAGCTTCCGAAATCCGGTAGGGAGGTGGGCGAAAGTTGGAACACTTTCATCAATACAGTATGCGACCGGAGGTACAGAAGAATTTGAGTACGAACCCAATACGCGTAGTGTACAGGTCAGGCGAAACACAATGCAGACGTATGACATAGAAGGTCGTGGTGGAAGCGGTTCTTTCTTTTACATGTACAACATCACCGTTCCTAAGACACAAACAGTAACGTTGGATGCGTATTCATTGGACGCCATCGCCACTGATGGTTATTCAGCTGATCCCGCGCAACGTACGCTCAGTGTGTGGATTTATGAGGGCACAGGACTCATTGCCTCACGTTCTGCCATGGGATACCTGCCAACGACGGGCACGTTCACCCTTCAGGCGGGACATACCTACTACATGAAAATGGAAGTTGTTAATAACACTGAAATCGGCTATGCATCGATCACTTACGACAATAGCCTGCAACCGGTATATGACAACGTCAATGAAGAAATTCCCGGAGTACGCCTTCGGCAGATCAGGTTCACCGATCCGTACGGATCCGCACCTTATAGTAAGTATTTTACCTACGCAGCGTTGGACAATCTTTCCGCTTCAACGGGTGCCGCTTATTCAGCAGGGTACGAAACCAACAGCATTCTCCGCATAAACTGCCTCAATCAGAATTTTACAGAATGTAAGATCAGGTCTTTTTCCTCGAGTAGTACCAACAGGGCGTACGGCTACGCGGGAAGTGGATCCGTGATCTACTATACCCATGTCATTGAAAGTGATCAGCCTGACCTTTCCAATGGGGGAACAGAATACATATTCTTTCCTAACGAAAACGGAGGAACCTATAATCAAATCAAAGGAGAAGCCATTAATGACTTACCTGGTGGACAGGCACCTACTCTGTCAGGAGTGCTGCAAAAGAAAAGGTTTTTTAACGCTCAAAAGACGGTGATTCGGGAAGAAACCAATGTCTACTCTACGTTCATCTACTCAGATAATCTCACGCCTTCGATTTTGGTTCGTAAGCGCTATGAGCCCAATACACAGGAAGCTTCTCGCTTTGACGCATTTGATGTCGTGTATAGTGACTATAGAAGGTATTGGTATCAGTTGGATGCTACACTTGTGACAATAAAAGAAGGACCAATAGTCAGTCAAAGCACTGCATACCTATATAGTTCTCCAGCGGACAATATTCTTCCTTCGCAAATAATCACAACCAATAGCCTTGGCGAGGAATTGAAGGTTGTGCGAAAGTATCCAAACTCAACTTTTGATTCCAATAGCAGAGGAGCATTCGACTACGCTCGAATAGCAAACAGCGGAAGAATCAATGAAGTGGTTCAAGAGCACTCCTACAAGAACGGGGTACTGGTAACCCAAAAGAATATTTATTACAAAGATTGGTTCAACAACGGAAAGATAATGGAACCCGAGTTTGTAGAAATAAAGGAGTCTTCAGCGGGAGCGGTTCATGATGTCATTCAGTATATCAGTTATAATGAGAAAGGCGATGTGACCGAAGTCAGAAAATCCAACGACTTATCTACGGTTTATCTATGGGATCCAATTCTTCAGCTTCCTATATGTGAAGTGAAAAACGCAGAGCTGGCACGTGTGGCTTATACCGGGTTTGAAAACAATGCCAACGGTAGCTGGCAATTGTTGGGAACATTAGATACAATCGCCTTTACCGGCCGGAATAGTTTATCGGGATCATTACAGAAAACAATCACACTTCCGGGTACATACACTGTGACGTTGTGGTCAAAAGGAACACCAACCGTAAATAACACAAATGGAAATCTGGTGGAAACAATTAACGGCTGGTCGCTCTACAGCTGGGAATTAACAAACCCGGCTGCAATTTCAGTAGTGGGTACGCAGATGGATGAAGTAAGATTGCTGCCGCGGGAAGGCTATATGCAAACATTCACTTACGAACCATTTGTTGGAATGACGGCGAAGTCTGACCCCAATAATCGCTTCAGCCGATACGAATACGATTCCTTTAACCGGATACAGGTGGTAAAAGATCATAAGGGAAATGTATTGCGTACAGTCAGTTATCATTACCAAGGGCAGTAATTTATGAAACCGATAGGACTAAAATTTTCTTTATGAACACTGGACTCAGACCACTTAAGTCAGGGATAGATATGAAGGCCGTTATTTTAATAATACTTTCGTTCCTTATATCTCTTTCGGGATACGCTAGGAGGGACGATGTGGGCTGTACCCTGACTGGTACGTCTCCGCGTTCCACCTACCAATCGGCAACCTACTCCCTTAACGGATCTGCCTGTTCGGCGGTAGCGAGCTGGAGTGTAACATGCGGCTCAATTGTATCCGGTAGCGAGACGTCCACCAGCGTTGCTATATACTTTAATTCAACAGGATGTACACAGTCAGTTATTACAGCCCTTAATAGTTCAGGCGGTACGATCGCATCCATTACCGTCATCGTAAACTCAGCACCTGCACTTTCGGGAGGAACAATTTCTACAGCAGCTCAGTGGATCAACTATAACACAACCCCTTCTTTGATTAGTGCATCGCCAGCTACCTATGGCTCGTGCGAAGGTTATTCCTACTCCTGGTTAGCTTCAACGGACAATGCTAATTTCTATCCCATCAGCGGGGCGACAGATCAGAACTACCAGCCTGGTCAACTTACGACTAACACGTATTTCAAAAGACGAGTGGACTGTGGTTATCAATGGACAACCACTACAAATTCTGTTCTGGTCAATGTTTATCCTCAACTTAGTGCAGGTACGATTACGCCTTCATCGCAAACCGTCAACTACGGGACTTCGCCTTCGCCACTTTCGGTTTCAGCGCCTTCTGGCGGCACAGGGTCTTACACCTACCAATGGCAATCAGCCTTTTCTTCCAATGGAACCTATAGTGCCATCAATGGAGCTACAGGAGCAAGTTATAGTCCTCCTGCGCTTTCGCAAAATACGTACTATAAGGTAGCAGTAAGCAGTAATGAAGCTGTTGCAACTTCTGCATCGGTAGTTGTAAATGTGCAGCCTGGACCAGTGATAATCCAGGGTACGCTGGATCCCGCTGTTCAATGGGTTAACTATAATGGAGCAGTAATTCTATCATTCGACGGTACGATTTCTGGTGGTAATGGCACGTACAGTTACAGATGGTATCGTTCTTACGATGGAACTTCTTGGTCTCAGATACCCACGGAAGTCAATAATTACGTGCAGATTACCAACATCACAGCAGACAATTACTTCTACTTCGAAGTAACCAGTAATGGGTCAACGGTAACGACCAATTCTGTGATAGTTCATGCTTATCCGGAATTGTCAGCGGGAACGCTTACCCCATCGGCAATGTCATACAATGCGGCAGATGGTCCGCCTTATGCTCCGGTTCTTGAACTCACCGGAACTTCAGGAGGTAATGGTATATATACTTATCAATGGCAACTTTCCGAAGATGTAAATTTCAGCAATCCAACAAACGTAGGAAACAATGGAGTAACCTACACACCAGCCATCCCCACCACAACTACTTACTTCAGAGTGCTGGTCATCAGCAATGGATCAACAAAATCCAGCACACCAGCTGAAATAAAAGTGTATCCGCCCATTGATCCGGGCACGCTATTTCCCAGCCAGATTAAAATCAACTATAACACACTTGCCCCTTTTCAATTCACACCTCCATCGGGAGGGAATGGAATGTACGTCCGTGAATTTGAATCAAGCCTCTCACGGGAAGGGCCCTTCGCTATCGATCCGCTCATTGACGTAGACAATCCGATAGCGCATTCTGTGTATGTAAGGGCAAGAATTACCAGCAACGGTAATTTTGCTACTACTAATGTTGTGCGAGTAATTGTTTATCCGCCACTGGCATTGGACCTCAGTCCTCAGCAGCAGTATGTAGCGATTGGTGTCACTCCGGTCCAACTGGTTGGTACAGTAACGGGCGGTAATGATCAATACACCTATCAGTGGAGTAATTCAACGAACGGAACAAGTTGGTCTCCCATCTCCGGAGTTACCACCAATAGTTATACACCGCCTGTTTCTACGACTTCCATGTATTACCGTCTGACGGTAACAAGTAATGGAGTGTCACAATCGGCTACGGCAACCGTGACTTTGGTTGAGTCTCTTTATGGTGGCAACATGATTACGCTTGGTAAAACCATTCAGGAGGGAGCTAGCCCGGGAGTACTGTTAGCTACGGTTGCTACACAAGGAGCATGTAGTGGCAATTACAACTATGATTGGGAAGCGAAGAGCAGCAATGATACCGATTTTAGCTCGACAGGCGGCACTTTGCAGAATTACACGCCGGGTAATTTATCTTCCACCACTACTTTTCGCAGAAAAGTGACATGCGGCAACCAAACCGCCTACACCGGAGAGGTAGTGATTTCGGTGACACCATCGCCAAGTTATATTCGTATTCGTGAGGTGGAAAAAGAAGGAATTACTTCCCTCGAACAGGCCTCTTTGTTATCCGATCCTGATGTTGTTAACCAAAATACGGAGTACATCGATGGATTGGGAAGAACACTTCAGTCGGTCGGGTGGCGAAGCAGTCCCGAAGGCCAGGATCAGGTCATCA
>JAHEZH010000078.1:22932-26313 GCA_023251155.1 Flammeovirgaceae bacterium
ACATCAGTACGATGGTGATGGAAAAGAATCACAACAATACCTCCCTTACATATCCAGCGCAACCAATGGTGCATATAGGCCACTGTCGAATTCTGAACAGTCGAATTTCAACAGCTCCTGGTATCCACAAGAACAAAATTTTTATCAGAAAACAACATTTGAAAAATCTCCATTGGGAAGACCCATCAGTAAATACGCACCTGGTAGTGCCTGGGGGGGAAGTCAGCGTGGAGTTGCATTTTCGTATTCAAGCAATTCCCTGGATGATCATGTAATCAACTTTGTATGGAACAGCACAACTGCGAGTATATCCGCTGGAACTCCTTTTGTCGATGGGCGCTTGTTTAAAAACACTTCGATGGATGAAAATCAACATGCTGTTATTGAGTTTGTTGACAAAGAACGTCGTACAATTTGCAAGAAAGTTCAATCCAGCAAACCTGATGAGCCGCTGGCCTTCGCCTCCACCTATTATATCTATGATGATTCAGGCAACCTGGTATTAGTGCTTCCCCCGGAAGGAGTAGAAAAACTAAAGACCGCTCTTAATTTAAATTGACCCCACACCATTACCTGCTATGAGAAATTCTACACAGCGTTTCGTCTTTATAAAGCATCGTTTGCTTTTTTGGTTATTCGTTTCAGGGATCTGCCAACGACAGGCGCAGAGTCAGAACCTGGTTCCCGATCAGACAGAATTTTTAGCTCTTAAAGATTTGTATGAAAGCCATGAAGGAGATACCTGGTTCACTAAAACCAACTGGCCATGGAATAACAGGATGCATCACTGTTACATTGAATCATCATCTTACTTTGCATGAATCATTGGTTTTATACTACTACTACTACTACTACCGGAATGAAGCTACCTGCCTCTCTACACCGTCTTCCTTACTATTACCAGCGCCTCACGTTGACGAAATTATTTTTGATCATAATCGGAGTCATTGACTTCACCTTACAGGTACATGGGCAAAATTCGGTGCAAACCATTGTTGACCAATACGCCTTTCAGTACAAGTACGATGGAAGAAAGCGCATGACCCATAAGAAAGTACCCGGTGCCGATTGGGTGTATATGGTGTATGATGACAGGGACCGTTTGGTATTAACCCAGGATGGGGAACAGCGAAAGAGTAATAAGTGGAGCTTCACCAAGTACGATGCCCTGAACCGCCCGGTGATCACAGGTATCCATACTCATAGCTCTGCTGCCACGCAGGCACAGATGCAGACTAACGTGAATGACTATTACGATGCGCTCATATTACCAGCGTCTACCGGGGCACGGTACGAAAGTTTTTCCACCCAGCCAGATCATGTGCATGGGTACGATAATAAATCATTTCCAATCATCTGTGCACCGGAAGACTGCCTGACAATTACTTATTACGATAACTACCAGTACCGCACGAGCTGGGGCAATGCCTATCACTACACCCCCGGAAGCGTGAGTTCCGTTACGGCCAACACTATCCTCTATACACCGCCCGGCAATGAATCGACTTCTGTAATCGGGCAGGTAACAGGCACGAAGGTGCGCACGGTGGATGCCGAACATTCCGGCAACACGATGTACCTGAAGAGCGCCATTTATTACGATGAGAAATACCGTGCAATACAGATAATAGCCGATAATGGGATGGGGGGTACCGACCGCACCAGCACGCTCTATGACTTTGTGGGCAAAACCCTTGCTGTAAAGACCACCCATGTACGTAACAACTTTACCTGGAACAATCCGGGCTGGTTTACGGTGACCTCATCATCGGTTGCCTATTTAGGCGGCGGTGCTGCTGGAAATATCAATACGGTACAACAATTAGCGGCTGGCACTGATGGTTACGTGGAGTTTACAGCCGGCACCTCCCAAAACACCACATCGGTCTGGTTGGGTAGCGGTAGCGACTACTTCAATCTGGCGCAAGGCACGTATTCTGTGATAGAGAACGGGGTAACGCAGGCATCTGGTTATTTTACAGCGGGCGATATCTTCCGTATAAAACGAGTAGCGGGTGTTTATTACTATTATGTTCGTGATAACCTGGTGTACACAGCCACAGCGACTTCCACCGCCGCTTACCCCTTGACAGTGAACCTGAATCGCTACCAGGATGATCCAAGCGCACTGGTAAACTTTTCAGCTTCATTTGCTCAGACAAGCCAGCACATCGAACGTACCTTCACCTATGATCATGCGGGAAGATTATTGACCACCCATCATAGCATCGATGGCGCTACACCGATACTGCTGGCAAAGAATGAATATAATGAGTTAGGACAGTTAGTAGACAAGAAACTACACAGCACACAAGCAAATGGAAGCGATGCCCGACAAAGTATCGACTACCGATACAATATCAGGGGATGGCTAACCAGTATCAACAGTGCTGATCTGTCATCAGCGAACACTAACATCAATGATGACAGTGATATCACCAAGAGCGATTTGTTTGGTATGGAGCTGGCTTATGAGAAACCAGTAGCCACGCTCACTGATGAAAATGATCTGCAGTTCAACGGCAATATCAGCGCGATTACGTACAGTAATAATTTATCATTGGGAACGGTAAAGAGTAACGGTTACAAGTTTGACTACGATCCGATGAACCGGCTGCAGTCATCCCACTTCCGCCAGCGGAAGAACAACAACTGGAGTATGACAGAATACCTTAACGGCACTACACCTGCCAACAAGGAAGCTTATAGCGAGACGGGCTTTGCCTACGACCTGAATGGCAACATCCTTCAGCTGAACCGCAGTGGGGCGGCAACCGTCTCCAGCACAGTCATGGATCAGCTGGGTTACACCTATGAAGGGAATCAGTTATTGCGTGTAGATGATGGGGGAGATAAGACCAAAGGCTTTATCGATGGCAATGTAACAGGTGATGATTACACCTACGATGCGAACGGTAACATGACTGTGGACAAGAACAAAGGCATTACGGCCATCACCTACAACCACCTGAACCTTCCGGATAAAGTAACGAAGACGACCGGGGAATACCTGAAATACACTTACGATGCGACCGGAAGGAAACTGAGCCAATCGGTATTCAGTGCCACAGGCGAACTAAAGAAGAAGAGCGACTACGCCGGGGAGTACTTCTACGAGAACGACACCTTAAAGTTCATCAACCATGAAGAGGGCAGGGTGGTGATGGTGAAAGAAGGACAGCCTATCGCTCCGGAATACCAATACCACCTGAAAGATCATCTGGGCAATGTGCGCACAACCTTCACTACGAAAGAAGAAACCGAAGAGACAACCGCCACACTGGAAGCACAGTACGAGAACACCGAGCGTAGCCAGTATCTGAAATACGATGATACACGCAGGGTACTAAGTCATTTATTTGATCATACCAATGGGGTGAA
>JAHEZH010000208.1:0-8980 GCA_023251155.1 Flammeovirgaceae bacterium
ATACCAAGAATAGGATTGTAGATGGCATTAAGCCAAACTGTTTTACCAGTGGAACTCACCCGTTTAAACACATCGGTATTGGATTTTCCAGCAGCCAGGTTAGGCCAGAATACTTCATACTCAGAAGTCCGGAGCAATTCATCAGGCATAAACAGTCGATGATGTTTGCCTTTGATTTCGGACAAAGAATAGCCCATCGTCCTTAAGAAGATTTCATTGGCGTTGGTAATCACGCCTTCTTTGGTAAATTCAATGGTAGCCATAGTAGCATTTATGCCATTGAGGATGCTGGTCATCTCTGCTGAGGACTTCAGAACTTCATTGCTTTTTCGTTGCATCTCCTCCTGTGTCGCACTTATTTCCTCCATGGTCTGACGGAGTTCCTCTCCCTGTGCCTTGGATTCTTCCAGCAGGTGCTTGACTTCTATTTCACTCTCTTTCTGGGCGGTGATATCGGTGGCGAATTTAATGACCTTTAGCACCTTGCCATCCGCATCAAGAATGGGATTATAAATTGCGTTTAACCAAACGGTTTTACCATTGGAATCTATTCTTCGGAACACATCGGTGTTTGACTTTCCTGCGGCAAGACTGGTCCAAAAATGCTGATACTCCTGGCTGGATGAAACATCCGGAGGCGTAAATAAGCGGTGATGTTTTCCTTTGATTTCCGCCAAAGAATATTTCATCGCATTTAAGAAATTAGTATTAGCCGTAGTGACAACACCTTCAGGCGTAAACTCAATAGTAGCCATGGTAGCATCAATCCCATTCAAAATACTCCTCATTTCAGCGGAAGCATTAAGTACTTCATTTGCCTTGCGCTGCATTTCCTCTTGTGTGGCGGTCAGTTCCTCCATGTTTTGCCGCATTTCTTCCTCTTGCGCCCGTAGCTGTTCGGCTTGAAACTGGCTTTCTGTAAGCAAGGCTTGTGTACGCATCGATGTTCGAGCACCTGCGAAAGTCGACGCCATATTATCAGCGATTTTTTTCACGAAATCAATCTGATAGGGTTCAAAGACGTTAAAAGAGGCTAACTCAGTTACTCCCAATACCTGGTCATCAAGCATCATGGGTACTAAAAGAATGGATCGCGGTAAAGCCTCTCCCAACCCAGAGGTAATACGAATGTAATCGGCAGGCACCTCGGTCAGATAAATGACTTGCTTTTCCAGAAAGCATTGACCAACCAAACCTCCTCCTAATTCTATTCTTTTATCAAGATGTTTCTTGCGATGGTAAGCATAACAACTGACCAACTCTATAAAAGGATCTCCGGGATGTTCATCATTGATAAGAAATATTGCCCCCTGGTTTACGTCAAGGTAGGCCACCAGACTGGAGATTACGTGGTCAAAAAGAACAGTTGCATTTTCCTGTTTGGTTACCCGAAGCAGATCCGCAAATTTAGCGAGTCCCTGATTGACCCAGTTGCGTTGTTGTTCTTCTTTCGAAAGTGTAATCATCCTGGATCGAAGTGAATGCAGGGATTCACCTAAAACACTGTTTTCATTTAGGCCGGAAAAAGAGGCTTGGAAATCAGCCGATTTTAAGGCTTCAACAAAACGCGAAGCGGAAGATAATTCTTCCTTAAGACTTTTGTTTTCAGTCAAGGCTTGATCCAATCTTGCCTTATTAACAAACGAAAATAGTGCCATGCTTGTGGGGGTTAGTTTTAATTTTCATGTAGGCATGGTAAAAATATATCTATTCCATTTTTAAATACAAGTACATCTGCCTTTTTACTTCTTCTTATTTTGTTGTAAATCATTGGTGAACACGTCTGTAATTGCAATCGGATTAAATCTCCGAAAGGCAAATGCAAAGTCTGCATTTCAAATGCATTGCAAGTTCTTTTCCTTTATTCTTCTGAGCCAGGTAAACATCGGGCTCTCTCTTGCCCAACTCGAATACATCCATCGGTTATCCACTTCGTGCCAGGAAAATCCTTGCATCTGGGAAGCATGACTTTTGCATAATGATTATAATATAGGGCAATGGATACTCATAGCTGCCGTGAGTGAGCAGGCAAGTCTACAATTAGATAAAAAGCTTCATGGCACACTGTTATGGACCAATAACTGAAAGACGAAAAATGAAAGCAAGTTGTAGAAAGATGAACTTACACTGTTCCAACCTATCTTCCTTTTAAGGCGACGTGTAGTCTTCACCCGGATAAAATATGGTGTATCCCAACGTCCTGACTTTTTCACGTCGTAACTATCAAATCGAAACGAATTATGTTCTACTTTTTACAGGATGACTTCTGGGAGCATTCCTACCTTGTACTTCTGTTTATCCTAAGTCTTATCCTGGTCATCTTCCTGAGGTATGCGCTGGTCTCGGTTGCCTATAAATTTATTTTGGAACGCATTAGTAAAACCCGCCGTAATTCCTGGAATACAAAACGGGTGCAAATTCTGAGGGAAATAAAGAGGTCCCTGTATTCTTCCATGGTCTTTACAGTGCTTTGCGCAGCAACCTTGTTCATCTATCAAAAGGGATGGACGAAAATCTATGAGAATGTAAATCAGTATGCATTGTGGTATTTGTGGGGTAGTCCATTGCTTGTTCTGATTGCTTATGAAACGTATTACTATTGGCTACACCGATGGATGCACACCCCAGCTGTTTTCCGCGTGGTCCATAAAATTCATCATGAGCACAGGGAGCCTACCGTGTTTACGGCATTTTCATTTCATCCTTTGGAAGGGTTTCTTCAGTTTCTGTTTTTTCCACTGGTGATTACAGTTTTACCTATACACCTCTATTCGTTTTTCGCCATTTTCATTCTTCTTACCCTGACGGCTATGGTTAACCACAGCGGAGTGGAAATTTATGGCAAAGGAAGATTCAGAAGGCACATCATCGGGGCTTCTCATCATGATCTTCATCACGAGGAGTTTACGACCAACTTTGGCCTGCATTTGACCTGGTGGGATTCGATCATGAAAACCAGCAGCAAAAGGAATCGCGAAACCTTAAAATAACCAGGACTATGTCACTAATAACGTTGATAGGAGTTGTTGCCAGTATGCTTACCGCATTATCATTGATTCCAACATATCAAATCATTTGGTGAAAGCGTTCCGATGAAACGACCGGGGCAACCTGCAGAGTTAGCAGCCGCATTTGTTTTGCTTGCAAGTAATGACTCCAGCTATATGACTGCATCCACCGTTCAGGTTACCGGTGGATACCCTACCATATAACGGACAAATAATGAATGACCAGAAAACCGAATAACACTTCCCTCTACCCTTTTGGGGCAGGAACTGAAATTAAAGTAGAACCGGTTCGAAATGATCGCTGAAATTGAATAACAGAGCGTAACATTTAAACGGTGGGCTAAATTAATGGTGAACAATTCACCCATAAAATAGCGAAGCCTGGAAACGAAGTTGAGCATAAGCTTACTCAACTGGTTCTGAAATGATAATTACCTGGGGTAAAGCACAACCTAAACACCATTCATTTTTTGATATCATTTGACCTGTGCCTGCCCATTACCAAGTCGTTCAACCTAAGCTTGTAAAGGCGAACAAGAAAAGGCACCCCGTTTTCTTCAACCGCTTTATACCTGCTGAGACAGTCGTTAGGAGAACGTTGTTGTGATTGTTTCCAAGGCGGACTTGAAATTGAAACACTTACACTGATGAACCACTCGATGACGCAAAAAACAAGTACCATGAATCCGTACCTATGAATATCCATGTAGAGAGAAAGACGAAACAGGCACAGGAATCGGTGGACCATTCCGACAACCGGCTGTTCATTACCTACTATACCGATCCCTTTTGTTGCTGGAGCTGGGGGTATCATGAAATCCTTCAGCGACTTCGGGAAGAATTGGCGGACAAACTAAATGTACGCTATGTGATGAGTGTACTTTATCCACTCAGCTCACCGATCCAAGCACCTTTAGAAATGGCAAAGGCGTGGGACATCTCCGCTTCGTTCATGAATATTCCTCTTCGCAGCAGTATATGGCAAAAAAAAGATCCTCCTGTCACATCAGAGCACGCCTGCCTCGCTGTAAAGACGGCAGGACTTCAGTCTGTATTCGCTGAGCAATTGTGTTT
This sequence comes from Flammeovirgaceae bacterium, assembly GCA_023251155.1. GTDB lineage: Bacteria > Bacteroidota > Bacteroidia > Cytophagales > Cyclobacteriaceae > ELB16-189. The sequence continues at coordinate 4,083 of JAHEZH010000208.1, forward strand.
TCATAAAATGCAGGAGGCGGTCATGATGCGCGGAATGAACATCTCCAGGCATTCGATTATCACCTTACTTGCGGAAGAACTAGCCGACGAATACCCGGAGGATTTTAAACTTTTAAAGTTTATAAAAGATTTTTCAGAAGAGAAAGCGCGGAAGCAACTGGATAAGGACGTGCATTATCGTACGCGTCAGGGAATTGAACAATTGCCTACCTTTCATTTATCTACATTAAAGGGAAAGAAAATGATTCTTTCCGGTTACAAACCCTATGGCGTAGTGCGCAATTCCATTCGCTCAATGGGACTTTAATCACATCACCACGGCTCATTTCAAATCATCCAGATAACAACTCCGGTGGTCTTGCTCCCGGAACGTCATGACTGTTGCACACCCATTGGGGAATGGGTAATCGCCCACTTACCCATGGTAACGAGGAATTGTTAAGTTAAGTTGATGATTAACGTTGATCGATTGGTCATAAGCAATGGGTATTCCGGTGGCATGGGAATGATGGATTAGAGATAAATATTATAAAATGAAAAAACTACTTTTAATTGCTTCTGCTGTTCTATTGAGCTTCGCATTTGCCACTGCACAGTCGGACACGACACGTAACAAAAACAGAATAAAAAAACCAAGTGCTACATCAATGAACCGAATGGATTCTTCGTCCCAATGGTATAAATCGTATCCCACCAAAGACATGATCAAGGTGAAGACATCGGACATCCCTTCAACGCTGCGGACCACTTTACAAGGATCGGAATACGGGGGTTGGGAAACCGGTACGTTATATCAGAATTCGACAACAAAGGAATATTCACTTCAGCTGCCAAGATCAGGGGCAGGTGCCAGTAATAATAAAAACAATGGATGGCATCGCTTCGATCCGCAGGGTAAAATGGTACCTGATCAGCGTCAGCCATAGTCTATAAAAGATAAAAGGGTGCCCCAAAAGGGTGCCCTTTTTTACTTAAGTCAACTACCCATAAAATTGGAAGAGGCATAGATGACTCTGTTAGCATCGGCCGAAATGTACACCAGGCTTGAGTACAGAATCAAATATTTCTCTATATAGCAACTCTACCATTTTCAATTCTACTGATGAACAAGTTTAAATTCCTGTCCGTAATTTCCATCATGATTGTGGTGGTATTCATTGTCTATTATCTCATTAATTAGAGTGGTTCTCCCACGTTTCATTGTGTTCGTTGAGTAATTGCCATCACAATGAAGCATGGAGGACAAAAAATGAAGAGTCCGGGGAAAGACAAACCGGGAGATTCCATTAATCCATTTTTACCTCACTAGAAATCAGCCCCGTATAACGCTGCTTCACCACACCTTTCCCCGTATTGACAACGGTGGCTACAATAATGAATTCGGGTTGATGAATATCCTTAGGTTATTGAAAACCGGAAGGGCATATTTCAACAGGCATTAGATTATCGTAGTCAGAGGCAGATAACTCACGTTTCCGAGAGAAGGTTGAAGCGAATAACAACGAATCATGTACTACAGGTATAATGACCAAACACTCCTTCCCTCTTACAACGAAGAATTGAAAATCGTCTTAATTATTAATCAAAGTATATGGATTTTATTTGCTTTTCACACTTGCGGTGGAATTTTGTCTATCAACGTCCCCAACATTTATTAAGCCGCTTTGCAAAGAAGTATCCCACCTATTACATCGAGGAAGCGGTGCATTCAGGCGATGAAGATGGTTATACCCTGGAGAATACCAAAGAAGGGGTCAAGGTAGTGGTCCCCCATTTAAAAGAAGGGAATGATACCACCCCTAACCGGATCGGGAGATTAAGAACGATCATCAATCACGTATTTGATGAGTTCGGGATTGATCGTTACGTGCTGTGGTATTATACGCCCATGGCGATTTCATTTACTGACCATCTTACGCCGGACCTGATGGTGTATGATTGCATGGATGAATTGAGTGCCTTCAAGTTTGCACCGCCCGAGTTAAAAGCGAATGAGACCATTCTTCTCTCATTAGCTGACCTTGTGTTCACCGGAGGAAACTCCCTGTACAAAGCAAAGAAATTACTTCATCCTAATGTGTGGCCGATGCCCAGCAGTATCGACAAAGATCATTTTCAGGAAGCACGACATATGGTCAAGGAGCCAGTAGATCAGGAAGCGATCGCACATCCCCGCCTGGGGTTCTTTGGCGTCATCGATGAACGCTTTGATATTGCACTTATTGAGGAGGTTTCGAAAGCCAAGCTAGAATGGAATTTCATTTTTATTGGTCCGGTGGTAAAAATAGATCCTGCGCTGCTGCCCCAAAGTAAAAATGTGCATTATCTCGGAGCCAAAGCGTACGAGGAACTGCCCCGTTACTTAAGTGGATGGGATATCGCATTGATCCCGTTTGCGATTAACGAGTCTACGCAATATATCAGTCCGACAAAAACGCCTGAATACCTGGCAGCTGGTATTCCGGTCGTTTCCACTCCTATTCAAGATGTGATTGAACCTTATGGTGAGATGGGGCTTGTTGATATTGCATTTGATGTCGATGACTTTATTGGTAAGGCAACACTCCGGTTGGCAAAGCCTGAACCTACTTCCTGGTTACAGCAAGTAGACGATTATCTTCTTACTATATCCTGGGATATCACCTGGGAGAGAATGGACGATTTAATGACTAAAGAATTAAAAACTAAAAGTATTTCAGTAACACAAAATGTATAAAGTAATATGTATGACTATTTGATAGTGGGTGCCGGACTGGCGGGTTCGGTTTTGGCAGAACGGTTGGCGGCCAAAGAGGGTAAAAAGATCTTATTGATTGATAAACGAAATCATATCGGTGGAAATACCTATGATTATTACGATCACGATGGGATACTGGTTCATAAATATGGTCCGCATATCTTTCATACGAATTCAAAAGAAGTGTTTGATTACCTGGGAAGGTTCACCGAGTGGCGGCCTTATGAGCACCGCGTGCTGGCCAGTGTAGATGGGCAACTGGTTCCCATCCCTATTAATCAAAACACGATCAACGCGCTCTATGGACTAAATCTGAATTCCGACCAGGTGCAGGAGTTTTTTGACTCCAAGGCGGCCCATGTGAGCAAGGTCGTCACTTCCGAAGATGTGGTGCTGAATGCAGTAGGTAAAGAACTCTATGAAAAGTTCTTTAAGCATTATACCAAAAAGCAGTGGGACCTCGATCCCTCCGAACTCGATGCGTCTGTGACTTCGCGCGTACCCACGCGCACCAATAAGGACAACCGGTACTTCACGGACGTATACCAGGCCATGCCGTTGCATGGTTATACGCGCATGTTTGAACGTATGCTCCATCATCCCAACATCAATATCATGCTCAATACCAACTATGAATCCGTGCTGTCGTCCATTAATTTTAAAACCTTGATTTATACAGGACCAATTGATGCGTATTTCAATTACTCCTGTGGAAAGCTGCCTTACCGTTCCATTGACTTTAAGTTTCAGACGTATGACACCGATCAGTATCAGTCTACAGGTACCATTAATTTTCCTACGAGTCACGCCTACACCAGGATCACCGAGTTCAAACATCTCACAGGGCAGAAACACCCAAAGACATCCGTTGTTTTCGAATACCCTACTGCCGAAGGTGATCCGTACTATCCAATACCCCGGCCGGAGAATATGGAAATCTATAACCGGTATAAGCAGCTGGCACTGGCCGAAGAAAACACTTATTTCACGGGCAGGCTCGGTACATACAAATACTATAACATGGATCAGGTGGTGGCGCAGTCACTTACCCTGTTCAAAAAACTGAATCCACCTAAAAGTGAATCACTCAACGGCCGCAAATTGACGCTCAGTGCTTGATGACGTAACATTCGACAGCAAGACCAATCCCTTCCAGAGTTTCTGGATGGCGGGCTATGAATGTTCGGACAAAATCAACGCATTCGGTCATCGGGTAGACCTGCAAAGCACCACCGGACATCTACCTTGTATCGATGAAGATTACCAGCGTCTGTCGTTGTTTAATATGCGCACGGTTCGCGAAGGCATACGCTGGAGTCAGGTGGAGCGAACACCATACACCTACGACTGGTCTTCCGTGAAACGGATGCTACAGGCAGGAAGGGACCATTCGATCCAGCAGGTTTGGGATTTATGTCATTTCGGCTTCCCTGATGATCTTACTCCCCTGCATCCGATGTTTGCCCGAAGGTTTTCCGCTTTATGCCGGGAGTTCGTTTTGTTTTACAGAAGCGTAGTGCCTGAAGGGGTGCTCATTGTGACACCCATCAACGAGGTGAGCTTTCTTTCCTGGCTGGGTGGCGATGTGCGTGGTACTTCACCTTTTTGTGTAGGACAAGGTTGGGAAGTGAAGTACCGCTTAATGCGTTCCTATATTGAAGGTATTGAAGCGTTAAAAGAAGTGGATCCGACCATTCGTATTCTGACTACCGAGCCGCTGGTCAATATTACAGCATCGGCCAATGCGACAAGTGATACCAAGAGGGAAGCCGATCGCAGACATGAGGAACAATTCCAGACAATTGATATCTTATCGGGGAACATGTGTCCGGAACTTAGAGGGAAGCCAGAGTACATCGACCTGTTGGGGTTCAATTATTATTATAACAATCAATGGGACGTCCATACAAGAGTATGTTTAGACTGGAAGACACCGTGCAAGGACTCTCAGTGGCGACCGCTGAATGAATTATTGCGATCTGCTTACCAGCGTTACAAAAGACCCATGGTCATCACCGAGACCAGTCATCCCAGGGAAGACCGTCCCTACTGGATCAAGATGATTGGAGAAGAATGTGTGAAGACATTACATCAGGGCATTCCGTTATGGGGAGTATGCTGGTACCCCATCATAGATCGACCCGATTGGGATAATTTAACC
>JAHEZH010000208.1:8990-9683 GCA_023251155.1 Flammeovirgaceae bacterium
GAATATCCCGGCAGCCGGTTATTTATTCAAAGCGCAGGATGCCGTGAAGGAAGCGATGCAGGATGTTGTAGTCTGTCGATAACGCCCCCCTTCATCAACAGGCATTGGAGATCGGAACCGGTATAACTTATTGCCTTGATGTAGTGATGACAGGCAATGAAATCCACTTGTCGCACTTTCCAATCATCAACTCCGGTTCAAAAGCAGAAATCAAACCTGGTAAATGGCTACTGATTTGCTTTTTATGTAATTGTCAACGGACGTCAGGCAGATCAGGTTATGGCGGCATTAGTTTATTATCTTTTTTAATGTTCCATCGAAAAGGGCTACGCTTTCCTCACAGAAAGAAACACTGTTACCCGTTAGGATGAACATACACATAACTTAACTATTACCAATTATGGCAAAGACACCAGTAAAAAAGACAGAAAAGAATTCAGCACCAGAAATTCAGGATGAAACAGGAACACAGCTTAAAGAATTATTTGTGAATTCACTCCAGGATATCTTGTGGGCGGAAAAACACTTAACCAAAGCATTACCCAAGATGGCGAAGGCTGCTACATCCCCGGAACTGGTTGAGGCCTTTGAAACGCATTTAGAACAAACACAGGAGCATATTGTACGCCTGGAGAAAGTATTTGCAATACTGGAAGAAAGACCTGTAGCAAAAATATGCGATGCGATGAAAGG